>JAICJQ010000225.1 GCA_025928335.1 Gemmatimonadaceae bacterium | reverse complement strand
ATGCCCTCTCTGAGCCATCCTCGGGGTCAGACGCGTTCGGAATGCAGACGCGCGCCGAGAAGCGCGGCGACTGCTGGGTACTGAACGGACGAAAGCTGTGGATCACGAACGGCGCGGAAGCGCAGATCTACGTCGTGTTCGCGAACGCGAATCCATCGGCGGGCTACAAAGGCATCACGGCGTTCGTCGTCGAGCGCGGCTTCAGCGGCTTTGCGGTCGGAAAGAAGGAAGACAAGCTTGGCATCCGCGCGTCGAGTACCACGGAGCTCATCCTCGACGACGTGGAGGTGCCCGATGCCAACGTGCTCGGTCCGGTGGGTCAGGGCTACAAGATCGCGATCGAGACGCTGAACGAAGGACGCATCGGGATCGGCGCGCAGATGATCGGCTGCGCGGCCGGCGCCTTGCATGCGGCGACGAGTTACGTGAAGGAGCGAACACAGTTCGGAAAGAAACTCTCCGACTTCCAGGGCATTCAGTTCCAGCTCGCGCAAGCGCGAACGGAGCTCGAGGCCGCGAAACTCATGGTCTACAACGCGGCGCGGCTCAAAGACGGCGGCGCCGACATCGCGATGGAAGGCGCGATGGCCAAGCTCTTCTCGTCGCAGGTCGCGGAGCGCGTGACGTCCGTCGCGCTCGAGCTCTTCGGCGGATACGGGTACACCAAGGATTATCCCGCCGAAAAATTCTACCGCGACGCGAAGATCGGCGCGATCTACGAAGGGACGAGCAACATGCAGCTGCAGACAATCGCCAAGGCGATGCTGCGATAACGGGCGACGGGTCGACGGGAGATCAGTGATGCGAGCGGTTCGAATTCATCGGAACGGCGGACCGGAGGTGCTACAGATCGACGAGGTCCCCAATCCTGTCGCCGCGCCGGATGAGCTGCTGATCGACGTCGAGGCTGTGGGGATCAACTTCATCGAGATCTATCAGCGAGAAGGACTCTACCCGCGCCCCCTACCCTTCGTGATGGGCGCGGAGGCGGCCGGTACCGTACGCTCGGTCGGATCGGCTGTCACGGGTTTCAAACCTGGGGATCGTGTCGTCTCCCAGAGCTTCAAGGGGGCGTACGCCGAACGTGCGGTCGTGCCGGCGATTCGCGCGGTCCAGATTCCGGCGGGCGTCTCGACCAAACAGGCCGCCGCGTCTTGGCTGCAAGGTTTGACGGCGCATTATCTGGCGACGTCGACCTTCCCATTGCATCAAGGGCATCGTGCGCTCGTCCATGCCGCGGCGGGGGGCGTAGGCCTGATGCTCTGCCAAATGGCGAAGATGCGGGGCGCGACGATTTATGGAACGGCTTCCACCGAAGCGAAGCGCGCTCTCGCGCACGAGGCGGGGGCTGACGAGACGATCGACTACACATCCACCGACTTCGCCGCCGAGGTCAAGCGCTTGACGAACGGCGCCGGGGTGAACGTCGTCTACGACTCCGTGGGAAAAACGACGTTCGAGAAGTCGCTGGATTGTCTGATGCGGCGGGGAATGATGGTGCTATTCGGGGCGTCGAGTGGACCGGTCCCGCCGTTCGATCCGCAGATTCTGAATCGCAAAGGATCACTGTTTCTCACGCGGCCCAAGCTCGATGACTACATCCACGCGCGCGAAGAGCTCGAGTCGCGGTCACGGGACCTGTTCAGTTGGATCGAGCGCGGTGAGCTGAAGGTGCGCATCGGGGGCGAGTTCCCGCTCGACAACGTCGCGGAGGCGCATCGAGAGCTCCAGGCGCGACAGACCACTGGCAAGCTGGTGCTCGTGCTCTAGCGAGGAACCATTTGCTCACCGCTTGAGTATTGCATACAATTCGACGGACGGCGTCAGACTCCCTTGATGGGGTCAGACTCCTTAGACCCGGCTGGAGGAACTCATGGGTCGAAGTATTTCGTACTCCTTGGGCGCGTTGGCGCTCGTTGCTTCCGCGCTCACAGCGACCGCACAAAGCGCGACGCGCGCCGTCGTGCGCGTAAGTGCCCGCGACTCCTCGGGCGTTCCGGTACAGCGAGCCGAGCTCACGCTCGTGCACGGGCTCCGCGACGTCGTCGCCCGCGGCACCACCGATGACGAGGGGCAGGGGACGCTCATCGTTCCCGATGTGAAGGACTCGACAGACTACCAGGTCGTGATGCGCCACATCGGCTATCCGCGCACCGACCGCTTCTTCAGCGTCGGACCGCGCGACACGGCCAAGATCGAGCTCATCGTCGCTCACCAAACGGCGACATTGGCGCCGGTAAGAGTCACTGCCGAGGCCGATGTCCTGCGCAAGAGCTACTACCTCGACGCCGACGACATCGCGAATTCCGATTGGCACTTCGTAACGGGTTGGGATGTGCTCAAGCGCCTGCGCCCCGACATGCTGACGAGTCGCGGCGGCTGCGAGACCGGCGCGCAGGAGATCTGGGTCAACGGAAAGCGCATCCGGCTGCCTCTGTTGCCGACCGGAATGGCGCGCGCGACCGCACGCGTCGGCGTCCCGGCGAGAGCGCGGTTCACCTACGTGCCGGTGAGCGTCCTGTCGGAGATCGAACCGGAACACATCGAGTCCATCACCTATCACGACTGCTTCGACCACACGATGGCGGCCGTCGGGAGTGTGAACGCCGTGTTCGTCGTGCTGAAGCCGGGTGTCGTCTATCGGGAAAACGTTGGCAGCTTCGTGGTCGAGACAGCCGTTGATAACGCCGGCAAGTCCGTCCCTCGTTGAGCTCCGACGACGACAGACAGGACGCGCCTGACGGCGCCGACTCGTTAGATCGGCGATCGTTCATCGGCGCCGCCGCGACGATCGTCGCCGGCGCGGTTGCGGCGCGGCATGGCATCCTCAGGGGGAGCGACACGCCCCAGGCGCCGGGACGGGCGCCGCAAATCCCCGCATTCGCCCTCGACGAGCTCACGATCGACGACCTGCAGGGTCGGCTGCGCAGCGGCGCGGACACGTCGCGGTCGCTGGTTCAACAATATCTCGCGCGCATTGACGCACTCGACCAGCGCGGGCCGGCGATCAACGCGGTGATCGAGCTCAATCCCGATTCGCTCACGATCGCCGCGCAGCTCGACGACGAACGCAAAGCGGGACGGGTCCGCGGCCCGCTTCACGGTATTCCAGTTCTCATAAAGGACAACATCGACACCGCGGACAAGATGCGGACGACGGCGGGCTCGCTCGCGCTTGCCGATAACATCGCGGCGCGCGACGCCTTCGTCGCCGATCGGTTGCGCGCGGCGGGCGCGATCATCCTCGGCAAGACCAACCTCAGCGAGTGGGCGAATTTCCGCTCGTCGCACTCGTCGAGCGGATGGAGTGGGCGAGGCGGTCAGACGCGAAACCCGTATGCGCTCGACCGGTCGCCGTCCGGATCGAGCTCCGGATCCGGCTCGGCGGCGGCGTCGTGCTACTGCGCCGGGGCGATCGGCACGGAGACTGACGGTTCGGTCACGTCTCCATCCGCCGCGTCGGGGCTGGTCGGCATCAAACCGACCGTCGGTCTCGTTAGTCGCTCCGGCATCATTCCCATCTCGCATAGTCAAGACACGGCGGGGCCGATGGCGCGCACGGTTCGCGATGTCGCGATCCTCCTCTCGGCGATCGCCGGCGTCGATCCGCGCGACGCGGCGACAAACGCCGCGGGTACGCGCGCGGTCCGCGACTACACCGCTTCGCTCGACAAGAATGGTCTGCGTGGCGCGCGTATTGGTGTCGCGCGCAAGCGCTTCACGGGATACTCGCCCCAGACGGACAAGCTGTTTGGGGAGGCGCTCGATCTCATGAAGCGGCAGGGGGCAACGATCGTCGATCCGGCGGACATCGCCACCGCGGGGCAGACCGACGATTCCGAGACCAACGTCCTGTTCTACGAGTTCAAGTCGGATCTCAACGCGTACCTCGGCCGCCTGGCGCCGAACGTCGCCGTGCACTCGCTCGCCGACGTCATCGCGTTCAACGTCAAGAACGCGTCGCAGGAGCTCAAGTATTTCGGCCAGGAGCTGATGCTCCAGTCGCAGAAGAAAGGCCCGCTGACGGAAAAGAAGTATCTCGACGATCTGGCGAAGAACCGTCGCCTGATGGGTGCGCGGGGCATAGACGCGACGATCGCGAAATACAAGCTCGACGCGATCGTCGCGCCAACTCAGGGACCGGCCTGGCTGATCGATCTGGTGAACGGCGACGCGGGCGGCGGTGGGTCGTTCACGGCGCCCGCGGCGGTCGCCGGCTACCCGCACATCACCGTCCCGATGGGCCTCGTGCGCGGGCTGCCGGTGGGACTGTCGTTCGTCGGCGGCGCCTGGACCGAACCGACCCTGCTCAAGCTCGCCTACGCCTTCGAGCAAACGGCGCCCGCCCGTCGCAGACCAACCTTCGCCCCGACCGCCGAGATCGGCGACACCCGCCGTTCGTCCTAGCCGCACAGGTTGCACCCGCCGCGATTCGGGGTCAGACTCCATTGCGCCGGCGGGGTCAGACTCCATCGCGAATTTGGCGTTAAGTCCCTCGGACGGACTTTAGTGGTCCTAGAAAGCCGCCGATGGGGTCAAACTCCGTTTTTTGAACGGAGTCTGACCCCATCGGCGGGTTTTGGGTTCTGGTCGAAATAAAAAACCGGAGACGCCCCATGCTGGTCTCGATTCGTCGTGTCGCTCTCGCGTTCTCCCTGTTCGCCGCGCTCGCGCCGACGGCTTCGGCGCAGGGCCCGAGGGGACGACCACTCGCCATTGAGGACTACTACCGAGTCAAGACGATCGGCAATCCAGTGATGTCGCCCGACGGGAAATGGGTGGCGTTCTCAGTGAGCACGCGCGTCGAGGCGACGAATGACAACACGAGTGAAGTCTGGCTCGTGCCGTCGGACGCGTCGACTCGCGAGCGGCGCGTCAGCGCAGAGAATGCGAATGCGACGAACCCGCGCTGGCTCGACGACGGACGGTTGGTCTACTCGAGTGACCGTCAGTCGCTTGCGATCAACCCGGCGAGACCGGACTCGGCGCCGCAACCCGCGACAGCGCCCGCTCCCACTGGACGCGGTGGCGGACGCGGGGGACGCGGCGGAGCATCGGGCGTTCCGCTACGCAGCCCGGCGGGGAATGCGGTCGCGATAGTCCGTGACACACCGCTTCCACCGCGGGAGAAGACGTACGAATCGGACTTCGCGCGCCGACACGAGGAACGGTTCAAGGGCATCGAGTTCGACTGGATGGAATTCCAGCGCGATGGGGCGCCGTTCCCGCTGCCGAACACCGCCGATCCGTATCTCTTTCCCCCGCAGGAGATCTTCCTCTCGAATGGCGGCGGCGCCGAGAAGCAGCTCACGCACCTCGGCCTCCGCCCCGACGGGACGATGTGGAATCGCGCCGGAACGATGCTCGTCTTCACGGCCGATTCCATCTATCGAAACGAAATGCTCTACGGGCGCAGCGACGTCTGGACCGTCACACCGTCCGGCGTGCTGCACAAGCTGACGTCGAACAAGGATTACAGCTACGCCGGCGCCGTCTTCTCGCCCGATGGTCAGTGGATTCTCGTGACGCGATCGACCAGTCCGCGACATCTGCGCAGGCCTACGCCGCACAGGTGTACAAGCAAACCGGTTCGATCAACGACGCCGTGACCGCTTATGACGCCTGGTACATCGCGCTGGTCAACACCGCGAAGTCTCAAGGGCTGTCGAAGGCTCAACTCGATGCCTACCTCGCCTCAGTGGGGCAGCTTCCTTCGCAGGTCAATCAAGCCCTTGCGACGATGACGACGGTCGGGCAGAACGCCTCCGCGAATCTCGTCAACGGCGCGATCGCTGGCGTGAACAGCAACGCTGGACGCCTCAGTGCGATCGGTGCGGCTGCTGGGGCGAACGTCGGATTCGGCTTCACCGCAAGCCTTTTCTCGGCCGTGAACAACGCGTTTGCTGCGATCGGAACGCTGGCGTTGACGGCACGGGGCGGGAGCACGT
>JAICJQ010000075.1 GCA_025928335.1 Gemmatimonadaceae bacterium | reverse complement strand
TACGGCCGGCAACTCGCCGCAGTTCATCGCGCAGTACGAGACGTACAGCTGCTCGGCGACGGGCTGCAGCCTTGGTCAGGCCGGTAACTCGAAGCTCAAGCCAGAGACGACGCGCGAGATCGAGGCCGGAATGGACTTCACGCTGTTCGATCGGCTTGGTATCGAACTGACGCACGTCAACGCGAAGACGAACAACCAGATCCTGCAGGTTCCGACGCAGGCTTCCCTCGGCTTCTCGACGCAGTGGCAGAACGCCGGGACGCTCGCCAGCACGACGTGGGAAGCGGCGGCGACCCTGCCGGTCATGAATCGCCGCAACTTCAGCTGGACGATGCGCGGCACGTGGGATCGCTCACGATCGTTCATCACGGAACTGTTCGAGCCCGAGTTCTTCGCCAGTGGTGGCACGGGCCAGGGTACTGGCAACTTCTTCTTCATGACGTCGGACTCGAGGAAGATGGACGGCTTCCAGCGCAACCAGTACGGCTTGGTCTGGGGCCGCGAGTTCTACAAGGGCTGCGGCATGATGCCGTCGACGCTCCAGGCGCAGTGCGGCGATGGCAAGGCATTCCAGGTCAACGACAAGGGTTACGTCGTGTGGGTCGGCCAGGGCAACAGCTGGCGCGACGGCATCACGAAGAACCTCTGGCAGACGAAGCTCCCGGCCGCGCAGTCGCCGTGGAACGTCCCGATCCAGTTCGGTATGCCGATCGTCGATCGTCCGCTCGCCGGGACGTCGTGCTCGGCGCTGGCTCCGCTGTCCTGCCCGGGTGAAACCTTCGGTGCGCTGCACATCCTTGGGAGCGCGCTGCCGGACTTCCGCCTCACCTGGAACAACACGATGCAGTACAAGCGCCTCACGGCGTACGTGCTGCTCGACGGCACCTACGGCCACGTCATCAACAACCAGGGCGAGCAGTGGGGCCTGTTGGATTTCAGCTCGGCGAACTTCGACCAGGGCGGCAACACGGTCGAGACAGCGAAGCCCTCTGGTTACGGCTGGCGCGTTGGTCCGCCTGAGTCGAGCGGCGTCGGTGGCTTCTACGACGTGCTTGGCCCGACGAACTACAGCGTCGAGAAGGGCACCTTCACGAAGATTCGTGAAGCGAGTCTGACGTACCACGTTGGCTCGCTCAAGGGCCTGTTCGGTGATTGGACCGCGGGCGTCGTGGGCCGCAACCTGTACACGTTCACGAACTACAGCGGCTACGATCCAGAAACCGGCGTTACGGGCGGAAACACGGGCTCGGGCCTGATCAACCAGACCGACGCGTTCGGGTATCCGGCCCTCCGCCGCTACACGTTCTCTCTCTCCACGCGCTTCTAGGAGCAGTAGATAAATGAGACGGAATCTCATCCCTTACGTCGCGTTCCTGGCGGCGTTCGGCCTCGGCGCGTGCAGCGACAAGTCGCTCGAGGTGACGAACCCGAACTCCGGCGAAACGCAGCGAGTGCTCGGCACGCCGGACGACGCCGAGAAATTGCTTGGTAGCTACTACAAGCGGTGGCATCGGGGGTTGTACGGAAGCGCCAATCCGGCGCCTCCGGGAACCCTGGAGGGCATGGCGAACATCATGTCCTTGCAGAACTACTCGAGCCTGAACAACGAGTGCCAGAACTCCCGGTACCCGTTCTCGGGCGCGTCAAACGGCAATGCCGTCGGCAACAACTGCGCGGGTGACAATTCGTCGACCTTCCAGATCGAAGAGGAAGTCGGCCGCGTTGCGTCGAACTTCCTGTCCAACCTGGCGAGCGGCGACCTGGTGTTCACGAGCGCTGCCCGTCAGGCCCGAGATCAGGCGTTCGCCGAGTTCCTGCGCGGCATGTCGCTCGGTTACCTCGCGTTGATCTACGACTCGGCCGCCGTCGTAACGGTTGGTCAGGCCGGCGACGATCCGGGGCAGCTGCGCGATTACAAGGAAGTGATGGATTCGGCGAGCGCCGCGTTGCAGCGCGCGATCGATTTCACGAACGCCTCGAGCGCGGCCGCGGGCGACCAGGGCTTCCCGATCTCGAATACCTGGATCCCGACGCCGAACTCGCTCAGCGCCACGGAGTTCATCAAGTTGATTCGCTCGTACCGCGCGATGTTCCGAGCGCAGCTCGCCCGCACGCCAGCCGAGCGTGACGCCGCGAACTGGGACGCGATCATCGCTGATGCGCAGGCCGGCATCACGG
This sequence comes from Gemmatimonadaceae bacterium, assembly GCA_025928335.1. GTDB lineage: Bacteria > Gemmatimonadota > Gemmatimonadetes > Gemmatimonadales > Gemmatimonadaceae > JAQBQB01. The sequence continues at coordinate 16,870 of JAICJQ010000075.1, read as the reverse complement.
CGGATCACTACAACGTGACCAGCACGACGAACGGCCCCGGCGGTGGTTGGCGCCGTATTTACGACGGCGGCAGCACGTGGCATCAGATGCCGCCGTTCATCATCGGTATGGGCGACGTGTCCGGGAATTATCTCACGTGGCTCAACCAGTCGCTGCTCGACCGCGGAAACGGCAACGTCAGCTTCTTCATGGTGACGCCGGATCTTCGTTTTCCGCAGGGTGCTTCGCGCGCCGCGCAGCAAGCGGATTTCGACAAGACGAGCTGCGAAATCACCGGCGGCCAGCAGAACTTCTCCTGCAGGCGCTATTTCACGAACCGTCCCACTGGCTCCGATCAGTACACCGGTAACGGCTGGGGATGGTCGAACTACGATTTCAACCGCTTCCACTGGTGGGCGACGAAGGGCGACGCCGGGTCGGCCTATAACGGCACGCTCATCTTCTACCCCAAGGTCGCTTTGGACATGCTCCAGGCGGAAGGGTTGATCCGAAAGGGTCAGTTCTCCGCGGCCGCCGCGCTGATCAACGCCAGCCGTACCAAGAACGGTCTCCCGGCGCTCACGGCATTCGACAACACGTCGCCGGTGCCGGGTGGCGCGGACTGCGTGCCGAAGAAGCCATTCGGCAATGGCGCGGGTGCGACCGTCACCTGCGGCAACATGATGGAAGCGATGAAATGGGAATACCGGATGGAAGACGCGTTCGTTCAGTTCGCGAACTGGTACTTGAATGGACGTGGATGGGGTGATTTGCCCGAGGGTACGCCGCTCTTCTGGGCCGTACCGTACCAGGAGTTGCAGGCGCGCGGTTACGCGGCGTCGGCGATCTATGGTGCGGGACTTGGCGCTGGTAACGCGCCCAACTCCGCGGCCGCAAAGGGCACGTACGGTTGGTAATCAAGAACGTGCGTTCAGCGGTTCTTCGATTGGTGGCCGTTGCTGTCGGTACAACTCTGGTGGGCTGCTACGAGTTGCAGCCCGCCGGAGGGACCGCTCCGCAGCCTGGTACGATCATCGGGTTGGACATCAACGATGTTGGGCGGGTTGCACTCGGTGGCTCGATGGGGCCCGAGATCGCCCAGATCGAAGGGCGGCTGACTCAGTCGGATAACAACGAGTACGTCGTTGGGGTGACCTCGCTGCATCTGCTGCAAGGTGGCGAGCAGGTCTGGCATGGCGAACAAGTTCACGTGAAGAAGGAGTACGTCACGTCAGTGTACGAGCGGCGGTTTTCAGCATCCCGCTCGGCCGCACTGGCAGCGGCAGGAATTGGAGCGGTCGCGTATATCGCGAGCCGAGCCATCGCCGGTTCAGGATCGATCGACAACCCAATTACGCCGCCCGACAGCGGGCATACCAGTCGACGTCGGCGGCCCTAAGCCGCTCGACGACGTACCAACACCTCGAGGGGAGTACCAATGCGAAGGCTTTTCTTACTTTCGACGCTGTGCATCGCCGCTGGCGTCGTGAGTGCCTGTGCGCCAGATAAGGTGGTGAGCTCGCCGGTCGGCCCGACCGCCGGCGTCCGGTTCATCAACGCGGTCCCGGATACGGGCGCGGCGTTTGGTCTCGACTTCCGCTTCGTGGATTATGTCGAGAACAGCGATGCGTTCCGCATCGGCTTCCGCAACAATCCTCAGAACACTGTAATCCGCGCCGGTGATACGATTACCGCGTCGGCGTCGATTCAGTACAAGGCCGCCCAAGCGGGCTCGCGCCACTATCGCGTGTTCCTGGATGACACGCTCCAGGCGATTGCCCAGACGGTCCTCGCGGACTCGACGGTCAACCTCGAAGCGGGACACAACTACACGTTCCTGCTCTGGGGCAACGCGCGCTCGTCCGGCGCTGACAAGATGCACATGACCGTGATCGACGAGAACGTCGCCGATCCGGGTGCCAGCGTCGCCATGCGCGTCATCAATGCGAGCGGCAGCCCGATCGACGTTCGCGAGTACACGTCCACCCTGCCGGCCGCCGCGACGTGGGCCAACGTTGCCGCCTACTCGATCTCGAGCTATGTGACGGCGGCTCCCGCGCAGTACAAGTTCAACGTGAAGGCCGGTGGCGGCAGCACGAACCTATTCAACGACCGTGTTGCGCTCGTCGGTCAGCCGGTTGGGACGACGACGCAGGGCTGCACGGTTGGCGTCGATTGCGACGTCACCCCGGGTACGCTCGTTCCGGGTTCGGCGATCACCTTGATCGTGTTCCCGCGCTCGGTCGCCGGCAGCAAGGCGACGAACTTCACAACGCCGGGCGGCTCGTTCATGTGGGACAAGCGTCCGCCGCGTGCGTGCACGGTTTCCTTCGGTTGCTAAGCGACGACAAATTGCAAGGCGTTGCTTGACATGAATGTGGGCCGCCGGGCACTTGCTCGGCGGCCCACGTCTTTATTTCATATAACAATGCGGTCGCTTACTCGAACTGCTTTTCTCGCGCTCGTCATCGGGTTCGCCGCCTGTGGGAAGGCGGCTGGAACGAGCAGTCATTCTGCCCCTGACCACGACGTGCTCACCCGGCAGGAGATCATGGCATCGACGTCCAGCACGGGCGATCTGTTCCAGGCAATTCAGAGCCTGCGTCCGAATTTCCTGCTGCCGCACCCGAGCGCGCATTCGACGATGTCGGCGGCCGCGCTGCCGCTGGCGGTCTACATCAGTGGAGTGCGACAGTCGGGTGGCGTCGAAGCGCTCAAGTCGATCAACGTGGGGAAGGTGGAAGCCGTGCGGTATCTCGACCCGACGGCAGCGCAGAACCTGTTTGGGTTCCGCGCCACGGGTGGGGCACTGGTCATAACGCTGGATGACCCGACGAAGAACCCGGACGGCGATTAGCGGCTGCGCTAAATCGCTATCGGCGTCGTTGAAGCGAGTCGAGGCCCGCGCGAGCGAGGCTCGAGGTTGTATCGAGCTTCAGCGCATTCTCGAAGGCCTGTTGCGCCTCAGCGCGATGGCCAAGCGATGCCAGTGCGCGACCGATAAAGACGAATGCATCGGCGGATTGGGCGCCGCTCGTTCGCGCGAATGCCGCTGCTTGCAGGGCCGAGGTCGAATCGCCTGCTCGCGCATACGCCAGGCTGAGCATGGCGGCCGCCGGCCCGGCAGGAAACGCAGAGGCCGACTTTTCAAGAACGGCAATGGCATCCCGCGGGCGGCCGCGCTCCAGGTACATCCCACCGAGCATCCACAACGCTTCGGGATCCGCCGCGCCGATGTGTGCGACGTAGGTCGCCGCCGAATCCGGGAGCTGGAGGCCAAGGAAAGCCCGCGCGAGGCCTGCATCGGCGTCCAGGTTTCCCGGATCGAGTCGCAGAACGTTCCGGAACGCCGCAGTGGCCCGGGTCCAATCGCCGTCGAGGAGGACGGCGATCCCAAGCGACTGCCAAGCCTGTACCGAATTCGAGTCCACCGCAACCGCTCGTTCAAAGAGCTGGCGCACTTCCGGGAGTCGCTCGCGGCCCTCCTGAGACAGGGCAAGCCCGAGCCCCACGTACCCGCGAGGATTCCGCGGGCTCTTCGCGATAACGTCGGCATAGAGGCGCGCGGGCACTCGAAAAACGAGACCGCGCTGAAAGGTGCATCCCCCTAGGAGCACGGCTGCACTCACGACGGCGTATCGCGGCCAGCGGGTCGCCCGGGTTCGTCGCGCCAGCACGGCGAGACCAACGATAGCCGCGGCAATGAGGCCGGCTGACGCGAGATAGACGCGCCGTTCCGCCGCGATCTCCGTCCTGATCGGGATGACGCTGGACGACGGGAGGAGAATGACGAAGAACCAGATGCCGGCGAACGCCAGCCATTGCCACCCGGCTCGCCGCCAGCAGATAACAATCGCGACGACGAGTGGCAGCAGAACGAGCGCTCCGACCACGACCTCTGACGCGGATGCCGGTGCGTCGCCGTAGTCGAAGGTGAGACCCACCGGAAGGATCAGTAACCGAAGGTAGCGCGCGATCGCCCATGCTTGGGTTGCGAGATACGCCTGCCAGGAAATCCCAAGGTTGAATCCGACGCTATGGCGTCGCACGCCGGACAATGTCGACGCGACCACGATCAACGCAGTCGCGAAGACCATCCCGTAGAGGACCAGCCGCTCTCGGCGCGCCGTGATCGCGGCCCACGAGCGGGCGAGAAAGACGCGGTCGTAGAGGAGTACGACGATCGGCGCCGTTATGACTATTTCTTTGCTCAACATCCCCGCCGCACACGCCAGAACCGAACAGGCCTCCCACGACCGACGATTCCGCGAGCTGGCGGCGTCCCAAGCGCGGATCGAAGCATAGAGGGTGGCGAGATAGAGCAGGGAAGCGAGAACTTCGGTTCGTTGCGTGACATAGTCGACGGCTTCCGATTGAATCGGGTGCAAAAGCCAGAGCAGCGCCGTCGATCCCGCGATCCACTCGCTGTCCAGCCCCGCGAGCGAGAACGATTCAGCGGTGCGGCGCACAATGGCGAAGAGCAGCATGGCCGCGAGGCAATGCAACGCGACGCTCACGATGTGATAGCCGACAACCCGCCGCGGATCCTCGGCTCGCGGATCCTGGTCGATGCCCAAACCGTCGTTGACCGCATAGTTCAGGGCAAACGACAGGTTGACGAGCGGTCTCCCAGCCACGGGAGTGTCGCGCGGTGGGGAGAGGGGGACGGAGACCGGGGAGAGGGTCCTGATCGTCGGATTCCGCTCGATTGCCACCACGTCGTCGTAGACGAACGGCGCCGAGAGCGCCGACGAATATGCCAGCGCTCCGCTAATCACCAGGACCAAGAGCCAACGTCCTGTGTGCCTCTCCGTGCCTCGCTTCTGGGTTTTTCCCGCTGGCCGACGCGGTTCCCGCTTACGTGGAGCCAGGCAATTAGCCGCGGCCGCCCATGCGGTCGCGGATCATCTCTTCGGCATCCTTCTTCTGCTTCTCGAGGAGATCGGTGGCGGTCTTTTGCTGGGTTTCGTCGAGGATCGCCAGAGCATCCTTCGCCGAGGCATCGTAGTTCTCGCGAATTGTTGCGACCACAGCGGTGAATCCGCGGCGCGCCGACATCATGCGATCGCGGTCTTCGTCGCCCTGACTCGTCGGGTTATTCGGATCGTTTGCGCGCATCGGCGGCTGCGCCGCGCGGCGCAGTGAATCGAGCGCCTTGAACGATAGGTCGTTCGTTTCCCTCAGTTTGCCCTCGAGATCCTTGAGCTTGTTCACCTGCTCGTCCGACAGCTTGAGGTCCTTCTTCTTGTCGATGAGGAGCTTGATCGGGCTGATGTTCTCGATGTCGCGGTTCGAGAGCTTGATTCCGGCCTTGCTGTCCACGGAATTCCAGTCGGCGGACTTCTCACCACGTTGGCGGCTCATTCCGCTGCCGCCGCGCTGGGCCAGGGCGAGCGTTGGGAGAACGACCAGGAAAAACAGCGCAACCTTCGTATGACGCATGGGTTAACTCCGCGGGCGGGGGTACGGGTCGAAAACGTGTCACCTTATTAGCGGTCGGCGCGGTGAGAACGTTGAACGCCGTGCGGCCGTCGCGCCAGCCTGCAGACGACTGGTTCGGGTGGACCTTCCGTGAAGCACCAATCTTGCGCGCAGACCGCACGAAGTGCATACAATAGTGGCCGGGCGCGGCGTTCTTCAATGGACGCCGAACCCCCCCACCAGGCTGAAACAAAGATGCTGAAGCGCCATCTCACGCTATCAGTCATTTGTTCGCTTCTCGCCCTTCACCCGGCGACCGCTCAGCGCGGCGTCGTCAGGGTGCGCGGCGTGGTATTCGACAGCCTGCGTGGCAAGCCACTCGACAACGCGTCGGTGTCGATCGCCGATGGGCACATGACGAAGAGCACCGACCCGAGCGGCCGCTTCGAGTTCGACAGTGTTCCGCCGGGAACGCACATCATCACGGCCCGGCACGCCCTTCTCGATTCGATCGGCCTTCCCGGGCTGACGACCAAGGCGCTCGTCACCGAAGACGGCAGCGAGGTCAATCTCAGCGTGCCGTCGTTCGCCAGCATGTGGCGCGTGGCCTGCGGCGAGCGGCGGGCGCCGCGAGACAGCGGTATCGTGTACGGGACGATCCGCGACGCCGAGTCGAGCCGGCCGATCGCGAACGCCTCGGTCGATGTGTCATGGTCCGACTTCATGCTCCAGAATCAAAAGGTCGTGGAGCGCCGCTGGCAGGTCGACACGAAGTCGAACAACCAGGGCGGTTATGCGATCTGCGGCGTCCCGACTGACCTTGCCGACCAGATTCGAGTGCACGCCGAATCAGGCGAGAGCGGGGCCCTCGAGTTGCCCGTCGGCGGCACGCGCGTTCAGCGGCGTGACTTGCTGATCGCGCCGAACGACAGCAGCACCCGCGGCCGGGTTCGCGGTACGATCATCGACCACCTCGGCGCGATCGTCGAGGGTGCGGTCATTCGTGTGGACAGTTCGAGCGAAACACGGAGCGATTCGGCCGGGGCGTTCGAGTTGTCGCGCGTTCCCGCCGGCACCCGCGAGGTGAAGATTCTGGCGATCGGCGCCGAGCCGATGACGATCATCACGGACATTTTGCCGCACGAGACGACGAATCTGTCGGTGCAGCTCAAGCCCGTCTACACGCTCCACACGGTGACGACGACGGGCAACCGCGGCGTACGCGTCTTCGCATCGGAGTTCGAGGTGCGCCGGAAGAGCGGCTTTGGGTACATGCAGGATTCGACGACGATCGTGAAGTACAATCAGTTCGTGAACGTCCTGCGGGCGATCCCGAGCCTCAACATTCAGCAAAAGCCGTCGTCGCTAACGATCACGGTGCCGGACGGGAAAGGTGGGGCGTGTCAGCCGGACGTCCTGATCGACGGAGCGCGCGCCGCGTTCAATCATTTGCTCGATCTGATGCCGAACGAGATCGGGGCCGTCGAAGTTTATACACACCCCGCGCACATCCCCGCCCGCTTCGCGCCGGTCGGGATTCAGCCGCAGTGTGGGATGATTCTGGTCTGGACGAAATACGGATTCAAGAATCGCTGATCACGGCTTCGCGGGCTTCGGCTCGTACTGCCGCGTCCAGACGACGAGGACGCCACAGTTGGAGCCCAGTCTCGAGTACTGCAGCGGCGTCTCTGACGGGCCGGCGTAGAACTCCATCTTGTCGATACGCTCCGGCGGAATCTGCTTCAGATCATACGGCTCGGTCGGTTCCTTCGAGCCGTTTTGGAGCACGCCATCCACGTAGACGTGCGCCCAGCACAAGACCGGCATCCCTTGCTGCAGTTCCATTTTTTCCGGGATGTAGAATCCGTGCGATTGCAGGCAGGCGGTGTCGTTCGGTGGGCAAAGCGTTCCCGGGTGGCGCCTGCTGGTGATCCAGCTGTGACCGTTGCCGTTCACCACACCAGTGGTGGAAATGTTTTGCAAAACCGTGGCGAGCTCCATTCCGTCGAACTTCGCGATGTCGGTGCGCTCCAGGAAATGCCCGAGCCCGATCCGCTTGTTCTCGTCGAAGCTCTGCCGGAGCTTGTCGTGGGCGGTCGCCGTTACCTGCACCGTCTCGAGCGTGATCGCGCGGCCGAGGACCACGCGTCGCTCGACGGTCTCCGTGCCGTTGAACGTGAGCTTCGTGTCTGCGGCGCCGTAGCCGATCCGTCGCACCGTTATCCGCTGCTCGCCGGCGGGGATCCCCACAATCCGGAATTCGCCGCGTGAGTTTGTCGTTTCGCTTTTGTTGAGATCGGGGAGCGCGACCTCGGCGAGCGGGATCGGCGCATGCGTCGAGTCGGCCACGACCACGCCGGTGAAGACGGAGCCGCGCGCAGCCAGCGTTTCCATGCGGTCGAGCGTCAGCTCCGTGCGCGCCAGACGCATGCCACCCTGCAGCGTGACCGTCGTAAGTTCCGCGCTCTCGGCGCCGTCCGCGAGAGCACGAAGCTTCACCGGCGTATTGGTGGGCACGCCGCACATTCTGAACAGACCGTCGGCGCCACCCTGCACCCTGGCCTCACGCATCGCCCCGAGACTATCTGTCGCTCCAGCGGGCTGCCATTCGGCGGTGATCGAAAGGCCGTGAATTGCCCCCGTGTCGCCCCGCACCCGCGCGCGCCCGACGACGATTCCGCGCGCCGCGTTCAGCGGCGTCGACCCGCACACCGTGGCCATGAGCTGCTGCGCGTTCGGGATTCGCCAATCGGGATGGACGTTCGGATCCACGAACTCGAACGACGCACGGTGCGTCGCGGCGAGTGAATCGAGCGATGGCGTGCGAATCTCCGCCTCGTACACGCCCGGGATAATGCCGGAGAGCGAGAATCGTCCACGGCCGTCGGTCGGCGCGCTCAGCTCTGTTCCGACGAGCGTGATGCGACCGCCGGCGATCCCCGCTCCGGTCACGGAGTCGCGGATCGTCCCGCTCAGAACGACCGGCGGTTGTGCCCACAGTGTGTCAGCCCCTCGCCTCGCCAACGCGAGCCGACCGCCCGCCACCTGGATCTCCGCCAACTGTCGCTCCGCACCGTGACCGGGGCGTATCACGGACGTGAATGCGGGCATGCGAATGTCCCACTGATTGATCGCCCATGTGCCGTTCCGCATGCGGACGAACTCGAGGTCGCCGCCGGCCATCTCGCCCTGCTCGAACGGGACGTTCACGAATTGGAAATCCAATCGGCGCAGCAGCGACGTCGCTCGATCGAGCCAGAGGGTGCCGGAGATCTCGGCGGTTTTCTTACGATCGGGTGTCGGCTCGAACGCGAGACCGATCAACTCCGCGCGCTTCGGATCGCGCGCGACGCGAAAGCAGTGGTCGTTGGCGAATGTCGGCGACAACAGCGCGTCGATGCCTGGTGCGTAGTACACGACGGTGTTGTCGCGCTCCGTCACGACATAGCCCATGCGGCGCAGGCTGTCGGGGGGGAGGGAGAGCCACGGTCGGTTCACGTATCCTGTGGACACCGTCGCCTTCTGCTGCAGCACTTTGCTGCCGTTGGGATCGAGAACTCGCTCGTAGGCGACCGTTGTCGCCGAGATATTGCGGAACGAGGTGGTGAGCTCGGTCGCGGTCAGCGCGGCGCGGACCTGTTCCCAGACGGCGAACGTCGCCGCACCCGAGTCGGTAAAGGCTTTGCAGACGTTTCGGTCGGCGACGCGAATCGTGTCGAGTGTGATCGGCAGGCCGGCGACGACGACGCGCTGAGTTACTTCACCGCCGACACGAAGCCCGATCGGCTGCGACGTCGTCGGCCGGAACCCGATGCGCATGGTTCTGAGCGAATAAGCGCCCGGCGCGGGCGCCGCGATTCGGAATTCGCCGCGTTCGTCACTCAATGCCCGGGCTCGCGGCTGCGAGCCGGCATCGAGGAGCATGACAACGACGCCGCTGATCGGGCGGTTTGTGGAGTCGGTGACGACCCCGCGCACGACCTGGGCGCCGACGAGCGCCGGAGCGAGCGCGGAGAGCGCAGCACCAGCCAACCAGCGTCGACGAAGCATCGCGCCTCCTTAGCCTAACATCGGACAATGAACTCGAGTGTAACCGCCGCGCAAGACCAGGCTCGGTGACCTCCCTCGCGGACGGCCCGACCGTCGGCGATGAAGTCTGGACACGGGTCGGACCGCCGTGCATTGTGATGCCACCCCGAACATCCCATCCGTCCCCGACTCTCATGCGCCTTTTTTCATTGTTGCTGATTGCCGTCGCTGCGGCCTGTGCGACCACTCCGGCCGGGTCGACCGGCGCGCCGCAGCCCCAGACAGTCACCGTCGCGGGGTCGAATTCGACGTTGCGCGTCGATGGAGGGGCCAGTGCGACCGGAATGGCGACCCTACCGTACTCCGTCGAACAGGTCTGGCGGGTTCTTCCCTTCGTCTTCGACTCGCTAGGCATCCCGATCGTGTCCATGGACCCCGCGAAACGCACGCTCGGCAACGAAGCGTTCAAGGTTCGCGTCCGTCTCAAAGGCACGCCGCTCAGCCGGTTCATCGACTGCGGAACGTCGACCCAGATCGGCCCCAACGCCGACAACTACGACGTCGTCATGACCCTCACCGCGGCCGTCACGCCGGCCGAGGCCGGCTCCGCGACCGTCGTCACCACGTTCAGCGCCGTCGCCAAGCCCGCCAACTTCGCCCAGGACTATGCAGCGTGTAACTCGAAAGGCCTCATCGAGTCGCGGTTTATTGACATCGTGAGGGCGAAACTGGCGAAGTAGCGTTGTGCCTTGTCATCCTGAGGGAGCGTAGCGACCGAGGGATCTACTGTGAATTACCTGTGGCTGGCTACCAGGTAAGGACGGTAGATCCCCTCGCTCACTTCGTTCGCTCAGGATGACAGCCCATCATTTGGCGTTTAGGCGCGGCTTTCCGGTTTTCGTTCTGGTTGTTTTCGAAGGCTGTTTCGCCGCGGCGCTCGGTGTGCTCGCGAGCGCCACGTGCGCGAAAAGATCGCGGCGCACTTCCGGATTGCTGATCTTCCAAATCACGCCGTCCGTGAAGTAGTGGTGGATGTTGATGAAATACAGAATCAACACCGGAGCTGCCGACCCGGCGGCGATTCCCAACGCGTCCGTCACGACGCTCATCGCCGGTCCGGGGACGATCACGGTCACGACGAAGCTCAGAGCGAGGAGCGCCGCGCCGTAGAGCAGCATGTGCGTCCCCAATCGCGCCGCCTTATTGGCGGACGCCCGATTCAGCTCGACTCGCGTCGGAAATTCGAGGTACTGAATTGCGTGCGCGAATTGGACGAGGAACAAACCTTTGATGCCCCAGCGCGCCATCGCGGCGTACCACACGAAAACCGCAAACCACGGGACGAGCGCTCGAGCCGGCGGGACCTTGCCGGTCCGCCGCCACGCTTTGGCCAGTCCCACGAAGCCCAACGCGAAGGCGATGACGCTGGCCCAAGTCGCCACGGTGTAAAGCGAGTCTACCAACGCTTGCACCGCCGGGTTCTTGACCGCGATGTGCAGGAACCAGGCAACGTGCCAGGCCAGCATGATGCGCAAGCTCGTCCGAATCAGCAGTCGCTCGCCTTTGTCGAACGACAACCCGCCGAGCCGCCCATACGACGCCATCATTCCCCAGGCCTGACCCATGTAGTGCCAGGCGAGATAACCACTCGAGACGGCGAAGAAGAGCACGACGAGTACGGTTGATTCCGCCGCGAGGGCGAGGGCGATGAAGGCGAGCATGATCGCCGGAATTCCGATCGCCGCCCATTTGTGCTTCATGATCATCTCCCGGGAGCGGTAAACGATCCGGTACGACGCCATGAAGTGCGCGGTGTTGATCAGTGTCTGGAACCAAACGAGGGCGGCAATGGTGACGAAGCCGAGATCGTCCCTTCCGCTCAGCAGCAACGGGAGGAGGACGAGCACCGACAGGCCGCCGACGCATAGAAAGTCGACGACCGGACTCAGAATCGAAGGGGAGGCGGTGGAGGGGGCTGCGCCGGATTTCGCCTGCGGCGCGAGAGTGGCAGCCATACTCTAAAGGAAAGCGGCGGCGCGTGGCGCCGCCAGCCGCTCACCGCGGCTGCAACCTCCTCGGTCCAACCGCTAAATTCTTTGGTCCCTCGACTGATTCGGGTCCAACGCCCGAACCGATAAACCGCCTGTTGGGTCAGACTCCAATTCGTGAGCCGGGGTCAGACTCGCTTCCCCTCCGTTTGGACACTGTTCCCCTAGACGTCCAGGTCTTCGTATGAGCTGGAAACGGTCGCGCCGGCTTGGGTTTTTCGTTGCCGCCGGCGCCCTCGCCGCCTGCACACGTGCCCCTGCCACCGATCCGAAAATGGTGGCGGAGTGGATGCACACCCTGTACGGCGCCATCCGCGCCGAGCGTTTGTCGCCCCCAGTCGCATCGCGACTCATGGCCTACGCGACGACGGCACTCTACTCGGGCATGTCGTCCACGGAGCGCGGCCTTCCGTCGTTGTCGGGTCATTTGAACGGCCTGGGAAAGCTTCCAGCGCCCGAAGACCGCCAAGGCTACGACCCGACCGTCACCGCCGTGGTCGCCGAGCGCGTGGTTCTCGACTCGCTGCTTCATGAAGCGCTGCCGACGACGCGAGCTTCGCTCGGCCGACTCGCCGATTCGCTGACGCGTGCTCAGAGCGCGAAAGGCGTCACCGATAAAATGCGCGACCGGTCGACCGAGCTGGGGAAGCGCATTGGTCTCGCCGTCGTCGCCTGGTCGCGCCGAGACGGTTTCGATAGCACGCGCGGGCGTCCGTACTCACCGCCTGTCGGTCTCGCCTACTGGGTCAACGACGCGCCGGCGAACATTTTCGCCTCGCAAAATCAGTCCGGCGCCACCGAGTTCGTGGCGCTGAACAATCCGGCGAACGTCCTGCAAGCCGGCGCGGTGAGCGATCGGAGTCTCATACTCAGCCGGCCGAAAAAGAAAGTCGCCACGCTGCCAGCCGTGAACATGGCCGGCACGTCGGAGCCGTACTGGGGGCAAATTCGCCCATTCGTCTTGCGCTCGTGGGACGAGTGCCCCGCGCCGACACCGCCGGATTACTCGCCCGACACGTCGTCGGCGCGGTTTCGCGACGCGTACGACGTCTTCGCATCGAAGGCCTCTCTCACGCCAGAACAGAAAGAGATCGCGCTCTATTGGGCGGACAACGCCGGCGAATCGGGTACTCCGGTCGGCCACTGGGTCGCGATCGCCGCGCAGATGGTGAGCGAGCGTCATCTCTCCGCCGAAGACGCCGCGCGGATGATGGTGTTCACATCCGCGGCGCAGGCCGACGCCTTCATCTCGTCGTGGGGCTACAAGTACAAGTACAATCTGATTCGGCCGCGCACCTACATCCGCCGGTTGATCGACTCCACCTGGGAACCGCTCATCCCGACGCCGCCGTTCCCGGAATATCCCTCCGGCCACTCCACGGTGTCCTCTGCTGCCGCCGAGGTCATGACGGCGCTGCTCGGCGACACGCCGTTCGAGGACAGCACGAGCATCGTCGTCGGCCACGACGTGCGCCGGTTCGAGTCCTTCCGCGCCGCGGCGCGTGAGGCCGGCATCTCACGGATTTACGGCGGCATCCACTTTCCAACGGGCAACATGGGCGGACGCGCCCTCGGCGAATGCATCGGAACCAAGGTTGTAGAGCGCCTCAAGGTCGCTCGAACGTCATGAAGCGGCGCGCCGCTGCACCGCTCGGGGTTCTCTTCGCAGTGATCGTCGCCGGCTGTGCCGGCGAATCGAAACCGGGTCCGTGGCACCAGGAGGCCGGATATCGCTGGCGTGAGCTGAGCGTGCGACGAGGCTCGGCTGGGTTCACGCGAATATCGGCGAAAGAAACGGGGATCAACTTCCAGAACTTCGTCAGCGACAGCGCGCTGCTTGCCAACCGCATCCTCGGCCAGGGTGCCGGTGTCGCACTTGGTGACGTCGATGGAGACGGGTTGCCCGACATCTTCCTCGGCCGCACCGAGGGATGCAGCGCGCTCTATAAGAATCTTGGTAACTGGCATTTCCAGGACATCACGCAAAGCGCCGGCGTCGGGGCATGCGACCGCAATACGACCGGCGTCGCGTTCGCCGATGTCGACGGCGACGGCGATCTCGATCTCGTGCTGCTGTCGACGAAGGGTCCGAATGCGATCTTCATCAACGACGGCAAAGGCCATTTCACCGAGCACCGCGATCTTGGATTGAATCCGGTCGGGCAGGGCGGGTCGACGGTGACGTTGTCCGACGTCGACGGCGACGGCCGGCTGGACATGTACGTGGCCAATTACAAGCCGTACACGATCGACGACAGCCTCTCGCCGCAGCAGCATGCCTTCAACCAGATGGTGAAGCAGGTCGGACCGAAGAAGTACGAGGTCGTGCCCGAGTATGCGCGCGATTACAAGATCGTCATGCGCCCGGACATGGGCGGATTGCGGATGACGCAACGCGGCGCGCCCGACGAGTTTTACCTGAACGATGGGCATGGACACTTCACATCTGTGCCGCTCACGTCGGACCGCTTTCTCGACACGACGGGGAAGCCGATGCCGGAGCTTGGCGAGTCGTTCACCCTCGACGCGAAGTTCGCCGATCTGAACGGCGACGGCATCCCGGACTTGTACGTCACCAACGACTTCGAGGACCTCGATCAGCTCTGGTTGAACGACGGCAAGGGTCATTTCCATCTTGCCGCGTGGCCCGTCCAGCGGCAGACGAGCAACTCGGCGATGGGCTTCGACGTCGGGGACATCAACGGCGACGGCATCCCCGACCTGTTCGAGGTCGACATGCTCGCCAACGACTCGCACCGGCTCAAGACCGAGATCCCAACGCACACCGCGCTCCCCAAGATACCGGGCGACATCGAGAGCGTGTTGCAGCAGCAGCGCAATACGCTGTTCCTCAATCGCGGCGACGGCACGTTCGCCGAGATCGGGATGCTGGCGGGAGTTGGCGCGAGCGGTTGGTCGTGGGGAACGATGTTGATGGACGTCGATTTGGATGGACGTCCGGACCTCCTTATCGCCAACGGTCATCTCTGGGACATCATGGACGCCGACGTTCAGGAAGGTCTTCAGAATCGTCTAAAGACGATTCCGTGGCGTCGCACGCGCTGGCAGTTCCCCAAGATGCCGCTGAAGAACGTTGCTTTTCGCAATCGCGGCGACCTGACGTTCGAGGATGTGAGTGATACGTGGGGCTTCGGCACCGAAGCGGATATCTCGCACACCCTGGCGTCGGCCGATCTCGACGGCGACGGCGATCTCGACGTCGTCGTCAATCGCCTTGACGCGCCAGCCCTGATTCTGCGCAACAACGCCTCGGCGAGCCGTGTGGCGGTTCGCCTCGTCGGCGACGCGCCGAACACACGCGCCGTCGGCTCGCGGGTCAAGCTGCTCGGCGGCGCGGTTCCGCTTCAGGACCGCGAGGTCGTTGCCGGTGGGCTGTACATGTCGCACAGCGATTACGAGCTCTCCTTCGCCATGGGCTCGTCGGACAGCGCGACGCTGATCGTCGAGTGGCGCGACGGCCGGCGCACGACGTTGACTGGTGTGCGCCCGAACCGGCTGTACGAGATCACCACGCAGGGCGCGACGGCCGGTGCCGCCGCGGCCCATGTGATAACCGCCGGCGACACGCGCGCGCGCGCCGATTCGGCGCTGTTCGAGGACGCGACCGCGCAGCTCGGCGGACAGAAGCACGTCGACAAGCCGTTCGACGATTGGGAGCGACAGTTCCTGCTGCCGAATTCGCTCTCGCAGCTCGGACCGGGCGTTGTCTGGTTCGACTACGACCGCGACGGCTATGAGGATTTGCTCATTGGCTCCGGCGCCGGAGGGCAGGTCGGCGTGTTCCACAACGAGCATGGCCGTCTGGTGCTGCAGCCGAAGCAGGGGCCCGTCGTGGCGGCGGACCTTATGGGGCTGGCGGCAACGGCGGCCGACGGCGGGAAGCTCATTGCCGGTTTTTCGAGTTGGGAAGGACGCCCGGGTCCGTCCGCCGTACAAATCCCGGCCAACGCGCATGGCGTCGCAACCAACGGTGTAGATGCAGCGCCGCCGCGCGTGTCGAGTCCGGGTCCCATCGCACTCGCCGACTACGACGGCGACGGCACGCTCGACCTGTTCGTCGGCGGGCGGACGATTCCCGGCGCGTACCCCAATCCGCCCTCATCGTCGCTCTATCGGAATGTCGGCGGCACCTACGTGATGGACACGGTGAACACGCGCGCTCTCGCCGATATCGGTATGGTGTCGGCCGCGATGTTCGCGGATCTCGACGGCGATGGCCACCCCGACCTCGTGCTGGCGCGGGAATGGGGATCGGTCGTCGTGTACTTCAACCGCAACGGCAAGTTCGTGCGCGCACCGGCGTCCCTCGGGCTCGATAAATGGACGTCGCGCTGGATCGGCATAGCGGCAGGTGATCTCGACGGGGACGGCAGGCTCGATCTCGTCGCGACGAGCTGGGGACGGAACACGATGACCGCCGTCGATAGCACGAACCCGCTGACCGTCGTCTACGGCCCGTTCGGCGGCAACGGCGAAATCGAGCCTCTCCTCGCGCAGCGTGACCCGCGCCTGAAGGCCCTCGCCCCGCTCAACAGCTACGCGCGCGTCCGCACGGTGATGGAAGACCTGCCCACGCGGCTGCGAACGTTCGCCGACTACGCGGACGCGTCGCTCGATTCCGTGCTCGGAGCGCACAAGGACGTGACGCGGCGACAATCGATCGTCACGCTCGACAACATGGTCTTCCTCAACCGCGGCGATCATTTCGAGGCGCACCCGTTACCGGTCGAGGCTCAGTTCGCGCCGGCGTCGTATGCTGGAATCGCCGACTTCAATGGCGACGGAAAAGAAGACGTCTTCCTCAGCGAGAACTTCTTCCCGACCGCGGTGGGCACGCCACGCTACGATGCTGGTCGCGGGCTGCTCCTGCTCGGCGACGGCAAGGGCGGATTGACGCCCATGCCAGGCGCGAAGTCCGGGATCGTCGTGTATGGCGATCAGCGGGGCGCCGCCTATGCGGACTTCGACGGCGACGGGCGACTCGATCTCGCCGTCTCTCAGAATTCAGCGGCGACGCGGCTGTTTCATAATCGCGGCGCAAAACCGGGACTGCGCGTTCGCATTCAGGGCCCGGCGTCGAATCCGGATGGCATCGGTGCACAGGTACGCTTGATGTTCGGCGATCGATCGGGCTCGGTGCGCGAGATCCAGGCGGGCTCCGGGTACTGGTCGCAGAATGGCGCTGTCCAAGTCTTCGGATTCGAAACGGCGCCGACGGCCGTGTGGGTGCGTTGGCCGGGTGGTGGGGAGACGCGAACCCCTGTGCCGACGGGCGCAAAAGAGGTGGTCGTTGCCGCGGCCACCAAGCAAGGACAATAGCTCCTCCGCGAGCTTCGCTCGCGGAGGATGAGGGTCTAGGGACCGCTCTTCTC
>JAICJQ010000164.1 GCA_025928335.1 Gemmatimonadaceae bacterium | reverse complement strand
GAAATCGAACGGGAATACGCACACGACCTTCGCGGTAACGTCATCGCAGCCCTCTTCGACATCTTCGAATTGCACGCCGACGCGTCGGCGCGTGGCGAGATCCTGGAACATGCCCAGACCGTGCTGCCGCATCTGCTCGCGGCGGGTCACTTCGGCGGCGTCGCGTATTTGCTGCGCGAAGCGCAGGCATCGCTCACCCGGACGGCGGGCATCACGGAGGAGCACAAGGCTCGACTGAGGCAGCTCGCCGATCAGCTCAGCGCGCCGGATTCGCTGAGCCAGCTCTTGCAAGCGCTGGACGAGGCGCCTCAGCTGCCGCCGGAAGATCAATTGTCCGATCTGTTCGCGCAGCTCCGCCCGGCGGCGCTCGAGACGATTTTTCAGTGGCTGGGCACGTCCTCGAACACTCAGCTACGGCCTGCGCTCGGCGCCGCGGCGAATCGACTGGCCGGCGAAAACACATCGGAGCTCGTCCGTCTCGTCCAATCGGCCGACCGCGCGGTGTCGGACGAGGCGATCCGACGAGCTGGATCGCTGAGGGCGCAAGCGGCCGTGCTTGCATTGAGCAAGCTGCTCGGAGATGCCGACGCAACGCGCCGATTGGCGGTGGTGCAAGCGCTCGTCGAGATTGGATCGGCGGGGGCGCTGCAGGCGATCGAGCGGGCGACCGAGGACGCTGACCGCGAAGTGCGAATCGCCGTCGCGCGCGCCTTCGCGTCGCGCGGGCACCGGCCCGCGCTCGCGCGCATCGAGGCAGCGGTGAAGGGACGGTCAATTCGAGAGGCCGACCTCACTGAGAAGATGGCCCTCTTCGAGGCGTACGGCGCGCTCGCGGGGGACGGTGGCGTCGACCTCTGCGATGCCCTTCTCAACGGCAAGAGCTTCCTCGGCCGGCGCGAAGAGCCGGAGATCCGCGCTTGTGCCGCGGTCGCGCTCGGCCGCATCGCGACGCCGCGCGCCATGGAGTCGCTTCGCCGAGCGAGCGGAGAAAAGGATGTCGTTGTGCGGAACGCCGTGAGCCGTGCTCTCCGCGCGCCGGGAGCGACGGCATGACCGCGCCGCGTGGTGCGCAGGCGGATGAGTCGAATCTCCGCCGCGCCGGACGGCACCTGATTCTCTCGGCGTACGGCGCGTTGCGAGCGGTCAAGCTCTACCCCGTCGAGAATGTCGCGGTGCAAAAGGCGCTGGCCGAAGTGACGGCGCAATCGCGCGACCTCGCGAACAGCGAGGGTGAGCTCGAGCTCCGCATCTCGGGGGAATTCCTCTTTATCAATCACGTGCGGCTGCGGCTCGAGCTGGACAACTTCGCAAGCTTCAGTCACCTGTTGTCGCTCTTCCGCGCCTGCGGCATCGGCACGTTGAGCATCGCGCCGCAGGTGTCGGAAAAGGACTGGCTGATTTTTTTCTCGCTCATCCAAGCGCCGGCCAGCGACAATTCGGACGAACGCCTCGAGCAGCTGCAGACCAAGCTCACGGCCGCGGGCGTCGGGTCCTTGACGATGGCGCCGCCGACGGAGCAGGGCGACGGACAAGAGAAAGCGAAGGAGCGCGCGAAGCGAACCTACGACCAGTCGGTTGCTGCGACCAAAGAACTGATGGGTTCTGTTCGCATGGGCGCGTCCGCGAACCTGAAGAAGATCAAGCGGCTCGTTCAAAGCATCGTCGATCAGATCCTGACCGAGGAGACGTCGCTCATCGGCATGACGACGCTGCGCGACTACGACGAATACACGTTCACGCACAGCGTCAACGTCTGCATTTTCTCGGTCGCGCTCGGGCGACGACTCGGATTATCGAAGGTGCAACTGTACGACCTAGGGATGGCGGCGCTGTTTCACGACATCGGCAAATCGCGGGTTCCCACCGAGATCATCAACAAGGCGGACCGGCTGACAGAGGAGGAATGGCGCATCGTCGCCAATCATCCCTGGTTCGGTGTCCTCGCGCTCTTTGGTGTGCGCGGTGCTCAGGAGCTCCCATACCGGGCGATGATCGTGGCGTACGAGCATCACATGAAGGCCGATCTGTCCGGATATCCGCGGCCACTGCGCAATCGCCAAATGGGGGTCTTCAGCAAGATTGTGGCAGTCGCGGACGGCTTCGACGCCGCGACGTCGCGCCGCTCGTATCAACCGGTCCCATACACGCCGGCCGACGTGATGAAAGAGCTGCGAGACAACCCGCGTCGGGGAATGGACCCGGTCGTCGTCAAAGCATTCATCAATCTCACGGGGGTGTATCCGGTCGGGACGTTCGTCGTGCTGGACACCTTCGAGCTTGGGGTCGTACACGCGGCGAATCCGCTCGAGGACATGATTTCTCGCCCGATCGTGCGTATCGTGAGCGATGCGCAGGGAAACGTGATGTTCCCCGGCAACCTGGCTGATCTCGCCGATCGCAACGCCGACGGCGAGTTCGTACGCACGATCATCAAGACCGAGAATCCCGAACGGTATGGCATCCGGATCGCCGACTATTTCGTCTGACGCCGTCACACGCAAGTTCGCCGAGCTTCACGCGGCTGGTCGCCGCGCGCTCGTGCCATACATCACCGCCGGCCATCCTGACGACGCACGCACCGTCGACCTGATCGCGGGGTTGGAAGCTGCGGGGGCCGATGCGATCGAGCTCGGGCTCCCGTTCTCTGATCCGATGGCCGATGGGCCGGTGATTCAGGCGAGCTCACAGATGGCACTCGAGCGAGGAATGAACTTCGATCGGTTGCTCGATATCGCGTCCCGCGCACGCGCGTCGATCCCACTCATTCTTTTCAGCTATTTGAATCCGGTGCTCGCCGCCGGCGACGATGCGTTGACGCGCGCTGCTCAGGCGGGGCTCAGCGGGCTGCTGCTGACCGATCTTCCCGTTGGTGCGGATCCGGCGCTCGAAGCACGGCTCGCCGCCGGCCCGCTCGCGTTCATCAGGCTCGTCGCTCCCACCACCCCCGCTGAGCGAATGAAAGAGATCGCGGACCACGGCAGCGGGTTCGTCTATCTCATCAGCCGGCTCGGCGTGACGGGCGTCCGCGACGACATCGCCGCGGACCTTCCCGCGACCGTGCAACGACTGCGCGACGCAACGACGCTGCCGGTGTGTGTCGGATTTGGTGTTTCGGGCCCCGAGCAGGCCGCAGCGGTGGCCCGAATCGCCGACGGGGTCGTCGTCGGGAGCGCCATCGTCCGCGCGGCCGGCGAGAGCGTCGCCGAGGCGACGCGGCTCACGGCGTCGTTGCGGGACGCCATCGATCGGGCGTAGCGCATGCCGTCGCACGAGATCACACTCCGAGCGATGCGTTTTCACGCGGTGGTCGGGATTCTCCCGCACGAGCGCGAATTGGCACAGCCAATCGAGATCGACGTAACTGCGCGCGTGGGGGAGGGCGATGGGATCGTCGACTACCGCCGGATGTACGAGGCGACCGCCGCGGTGTTTTCCGCCGGGCCGATCGATTTTCTCGAAGAGATCGCCGAGCGCGTCGCGAGTCGTTTGTTCGCCGACCATCGCCGGATCGGATCGGTCCGCATTGCCGTACGAAAGCCGCAGGTGGCGCTCGGAGGACCGCTCGCCTATGCGGAAGTCGCCATCGATCGAACCCGGAATGATTGACGTGGCGTACGTGGCGCTGGGATCGAACGTCGGCGACCGCCAGGGATATCTCGCTGAAGCCCGTCGCGAGTTGGCGGAATTGCCGGGGACGCGGATCGTCGGGATCTCGAGCGTTGAAGAGACGGAGCCGTTGGGCGGATTGGAGCAACCATGGTATCTCAACCAGATGGTGGCGATCGAAACGTCGCTTACACCGCACGAGCTGCTGACGAAGCTTCAAACGATCGAATCCCGCCATGGCCGCGTACGTCGCGAGCGGTGGGCGTCGCGCACGCTGGATCTCGACATCGTGTGCTATCAGCACCAGGCGGTGAGCGAACCAGGACTTCAGGTTCCACATCCCGGCCTCGCCGATCGTCCCTTCTGGCAGCGTGAGCTCTCCGAGCTTCGTGGCGGCGAACGATGACGCTCTCTGTCGCGCTCGATCCGTTTGTGCTTCCCGAGTGGTCGAAAGTATCCGACAAGCGCCGGAAACACATCGCACGCGTGACGACGCTCCTCATGCAGTGGGCCGATGAAATCGGCATCGACGACGAGGAGCGGCGTGGTTGGATGCACGCCGGCTTGCTGCACGACGCCCTCCGCGATGCCGATGAATCAGAACTTCGGGCGTTGGCGCAGGATCCGGTGCGCGAAGAAGAGCTGTTGCACGGACCGGCGGTCGCGAACCTGCTGGAGTCGAGCGGCGACGTGAGCGCCCCGGCATTGCTGGCGATTCGATATCACACCGTCGGATCGCCCGACTGGGATCGCACCGGGAAGGCGTTGTACATGGCCGATTTTCTCGAGCCGGGGCGAAGCTTCGCGCACAGCGACCGCGCGTTTCTCGCCCGCCAGGTCCCGCATGATTTTGACGGTGTGTTTCGGCAGGTGCTGCGCGCGCGGCTCGAGTACGCGCTGCGCGAGGGATACACCTTGTTCCCCGAGACCGTCGGGCTCTGGAACGCCGTGCGTTGAAACGTCGCGCCCTTTCCGTTTTGGCGGTCGCCCTGATCGTCGCCGCATTCGGCATCGTGATGGTGATGCGATCGCGTCGGTCGGGCGCCGCCGCGCCGCCGCCGCCCGCGCAGGTACGCGCCCCGGACAGCGCGCGCGTCCGCGTTCAGGTGCTGAACGGCACCAAGGTCCGAGGATTGGCGCGCCGGGCGACGATGCTGCTGCGCGATCGCGGCTTCGACGTCGTCGAGACAGGAACGATCAACGACGCGCGCGACACGACGCTCGTGCTCGACGTTTCAGGACATCCTGATTGGGCGAACCGAGTCGCCAAGCTCTTCCCGCCGTCGCGCGTGCAGGCACGCACGGACAGCTCACGCTACCTGGACATCGTCGTCGTGTTGGGCGCGTCGTGGCGGCCGCCGGCCCAGCCGTTCTACCCGTAGCTGACCGCACGCCGCGGCGATGTCGACGCCGCGACTCTTTCGGACCGCCACTTCCACCCCTTCCGCGCGGAGCTCACGCGCGAACGCGCGGATATGGTCGGGGGAGGTCGGAGAAAAGCCGCGAGCGCCGCCGGGGTGCAGCGGAATGAGATTCACGAAAGCCCGGCAGTCTTTCGCCAACTTCGCGAGCTGCAACGCGTGCTCTTCGCGGTCGTTCACGCCGCCGAGCATCACGTACTCGAACGTCACACGCCGGTCGAACACTTTCGCCGCGTCGATGACCTGCGCGAGCGGATACCTGGTGTTGATCGGCATGAGCTCCTGGCGGAGCCCGTCGTTCGGCGCGTGAATCGAGATGGCGAGTCTGAACTGCTCCTGGCGCTGTCCGAGCGCGATGATCCCCGGCAGGACGCCGACCGTAGAGATCGTGATGTGCCGGGCGCCGATGCCAAGTCCCGCGGGATCATTGAGCATCGTGAGCGCCACATCCACCGCCTTCCAATTCATCATCGGCTCACCCATGCCCATGAACACGATGTTCGTGACGGGAATCGGCGGATCACTCAAACGCATCTCGCGCACCTGACCGGCGATCTCGAACGGCGTCAGGTTGCGGCTGAAGCCCATCGCTCCCGTTGCGCAGAAGGCGCATTGGAGCGCACAGCCCGCTTGTGATGAGATGCAGAGCGTGACGCGGTCGCCGTCCGGAATCGCGACCGTTTCGATGGCCTCGTTGTCGGCGAGCCGGAAGAGGAATTTCTCCGTCCCGTCGGCCGATTTCTGCCGCGCGGCGATCGCCAGGCGAGGCAGCTCGAATGCCGCGTCGAGCGTCTCACGCAAAGCCTTCGGCAATTCCGTCATCGCCTCGAAGCTCGGCGCGGGATTCAACCACAGGCGGCGCAGCACCTGATCGACGCGATAGCGCGGTTGTCCGACCCGCTCGAAGAATTCGACGAGCGCGCCACGCGCCGCGTGCGGCGTCATGTTCAGCAGATTGATACGCTGGTTCTCGTCAGTCACTTGACGGATCTGGTGAAAACGAACTGATAGCTGGAGCCGAAGCCGCCGGCGCCTTCCTCACGCGCGAGGCTCAGCTTGTAGTCGGCATAGTGCAGACCAAGTCCCAGCCGGACGCGACGAGCAGACTCGCCGAAGTACGACGTCTGCAACACGCCCACGCCACTCTCGAAGCGACGGTACGTGACGTTGGCCGAAATGTACTGATCGTGGCCATGCGACTCGGTCTGCGCCCATGAATATCCGGCGACCAACTCGAACGTCGAGTCCCGTCTGACGACCGGGGCGTCGCCTGCAATCAAATAGGTGGTCGCTTCGGCGTGGTTCCACGGGCTGAACAAGAACGTGGAAAAACTGATCCTCGCCGGCGTACGCGCGACGTGGTCGACGATCAGACCGCCGTCCACGGATAACGCGCGACGATTCGCGGCATCCAGCGTACCGCGACGATACCGGGCAGCGGCGCCGAGAGAAACGTCTCCCCAGCTTGCCGCGGCGCCGCCGCTGATCATGGTCGTGCCGTACGAAATTTCTCCGCCGAGCGACTGGGGATCGGATTCAGTTCTGACGATGTCACTGACGTCGGCCTGAACGTACGAGAGCGCGGCGGTGACACGCCGAATCCGGTATGACGCGCCGACCATGTCCAGTTGAACGCCTTGGTCTTGCGGAGTCGCCAGCCCGGCGAAGCCGAATTCACTGTGGTACGCCTGCGGGAGCGCCGTTGCCGCCGGATTCCAGAGCGCCGCCGGCATCCTCGAGCTCAATCCGGCGGCCTCTGCCGAAAGCCCCAGGGGGAAGTCGAGGAGATCCCGCGCCGGCACCTGCTGCGCCGCGGCACCTCGGACCCACAACGCGCCGAGGGCGGCGAAGATGAAGCGGGACATAGGGTTGAGCTTAGCCGTTAGCGCGCGCGTGGTCAAGCAAATCACTACCGCCGAGCCTCGAGCCGCCGTACATTCACAGGACTGGAATGAACCATTTTCCGAAGCAGAATCTGCTTCCGAGCCGGCGCTGTCCGGAAACTCCGCCCGCGGCGCGTCGCAACGCGACGCTGCTTTGACGGGTCGCCCACTCGGCCTCGCGCGCCACTGGTCCAGTTCGCGCGGTGATTTGCCGGGGGCATAGACGCCCATCATTGATGACCACCGAATCCCTCGCGACATCCCAACGCACTCACCTGTGCGGCGCTCTGCGCCGTAGCGACGTCGGTCAACACGTCCACCTCGGCGGCTGGGTACACCGTAGTCGAGACCTGGGCGGCCTCACGTTCATCGATCTGCGCGATCGCGCGGGGATCGTGCAGGTTTCGTGTGGCGACTCGACGCCGGCGGAGGTTCGCTCGATCGCCGCCGGCCTCGGACTGGAAACGGTCGTGCTCGTCGAGGGAGTGGTGGTCGCGCGCCCCGAGGCGATGCGCAATTCGGAACTGGCAACGGGCGACGTCGAAGTGCAGGCGACGTCCGTGCGTGTCGTCGGACCGGCGACGCCGCCGGCAATTCCGGTGGCACGCGCGCGCAACGAGAATCTCGCGGCGGAAGAGCTTCGGCTTCGCTACCGCTTCCTCGATCTGCGACGGCCGGAGCTGCAGTCGAACATCTTGATGCGCCACCGGCTGATGCAGACGACGCGTCGCTTTCTCAGCGACCGCGGCTTCTTCGAGATCGAAACGCCGATACTCACCAAGCCGACGCCTGAAGGCGCGCGCGACTACCTGGTGCCGAGCCGGGTGCACGCCGGCGAGTTCTACGCCCTGCCACAGTCGCCGCAGCTCTATAAGCAATTGCTCATGGTGTCCGGTTTCGATCGGTACTTCCAGATCGCGCGCTGCTTCCGCGACGAGGATCTCCGTCAGGACCGCCAGCCCGAATTCACCCAGATCGACATCGAGGCGTCGTTCGTCGTCGCCGACGACATCATGACGATCGGTGAGGGGTTGATTGGCGCACTGTGGCGAGAGGCCGGCCTTTCGGCGCCGGAGCGATTTCCGCGGTTGCCGTACGCCTAGGCGATGGAGCGCTTTGGTTCGGACAAGCCAGACATGCGCTACGCGGTCGAGATCTTCGACGCGACGGACGTCTTTCGCGGCGCGGACTTCGGGATCACCCGCACGGCGATCGAGCAGGGCGGGCGGGTGCGCGGCATTCGCGTCCCGGGAGGCGTGTCGCTGTCGCGCAAGCAGGTCGACGAGATCGAAGCCGAAGCGAAGAAGGGTGGTGCGCACGGTTTGCTCCGACTGAAGTTCGTGAATGGAGGCCTCGAAGGACCCGCGGCGAAATTCCTCGGTGAGGGCGCGGCGGCGCGTCTTCAGCTGAGTGATGGCGATCTCGGCCTCTTTGTTGCTGGACCAGACCGGGTTTCGAGCTCGGCGCTCGATCGCGCGCGGCAGGATGTTGCGCGCCGGCTCAATCTCATCCCCGAAGGCGCGGCGAGCTTTCTCTGGGTGACTGATTTTCCATTGTTCGAGAAAGACCCGGAAACGGGGGCGCTCGGCCCGGTGCACCACCCATTCACATCGGCGGTACCGGAGGATGTGGCGCTGCTCGAGTCGCGGCCCGAGGCCGCGCGCGCGCAGGCCTATGACTGCGTCTTCAACGGCAATGAGCTCGGTGGAGGCAGCATTCGTATCAGCGATCCGCGCCTTCAGGCGAAGATCTTCACCCTTCTTGGGATTGACGAGGCGACGGCGAACGCCCGCTTCGGTTTTCTTCTCGAGGGCCTTCGCGCCGGAGCACCGCCGCACGGCGGCATTGCGTTCGGGTTCGACCGGATCTCGATGCAGCTGGCCAATGCCGGGTCACTGCGTGACGTGATCGCGTTTCCGAAAACGACGGCGGCGCGGGCCCTGTTCGAGGGAGCCCCGGCGCAGGTGCCGGCGAGCGAGTTGACCGATCTTCACATCACTGTGTCGGACGGGGCGAAGTGAGCGAAGCCACGATCACGCAGAAATTGTCGACCGAGGGGGCTGACCCTCTCACGCTTGCCGGCGTCAACGACGCGAACCTGGTGGAGCTCTCGCGGCTCGGCGGCGTTCGCGTCACGTTGCGCGGCGACACGATGACGATCACCGGCTCGGCGGAATTTGTCGAGCGGGCGATGGTCATCGCGATGCGGATGATCGACGCGGCGAAACAGCGACGCGACCTCACGCCGGATGACGTCCTCAGGATGGGCGACGACGTCGATCGAGGGGACGATCAGGACGATGGCTCCGGCAACGGGATTCCGGGAAGCGCGGACACGCGTATCGCCCTGCCGGGTATTCGAAAAGTCATACAAGCGAAGACCCAGGGGCAGGCCGAATACCTGCGCAAGATCCAGGACAACGACATCGTCGTGGGGATCGGGCCCGCCGGAACGGGCAAGACGTATCTCGCCGTGGCGTCGGCGGTTGATGCGCTGACTCGCAAGCGGGTGCGTCGCATCGTGCTCGCGCGGCCGGCGGTCGAGGCGGGAGAGAATCTCGGGTTTCTGCCCGGCGACATGCAGGCCAAGATCGACCCCTATCTGCGGCCCCTCTACGACGCGCTCGACGACATGATGCCCCTCGAGCGCGTGCAGCGGGCATTGGAGCAACGCGTCATCGAAGTCGCGCCACTGGCCTTCATGCGGGGTCGCACGCTGAGCGACGCGTTCGTGATCGTGGATGAAGCACAAAATGCGACGACGATGCAGATGAAAATGGTGCTGACGCGGCTCGGCGTGAACTCACGCATGGTCATCACCGGCGACAAGACCCAGGTCGATCTCCCGAAGCGGGAAGATTCGGGTCTCATGCAGATCGAGCGGATTCTCCCGGGAATCGACGGCATCGCCTTTCACTATTTCAACGAGACGGACGTCGTTCGGCATCGGCTGGTGCGCGACATCGTGCGTGCCTACGCCGCCGACGCCGGGGAGTAGGTGCCTTGACCGCCGCGGTCCCGCCTCGGAGATCGCCCGTGGATATGCCGGAGCGAAACCGGCTGGCGTTTCACGCGACGCGCATCGGCCTGGCGGCCGCTCTCGCGGTGCTGACGTTCGTGTTGTTCCCGTCGTCGCCGGCGGTCGATTTTCCGATCTACGAGGTCGGATCCGTTGCCAGCGACAACGTCATCGCGCCGTTCGCCTTTCGCGTTCTCAAATCGCCGCCTGAGCTGCAGGCGGAACAAGCCGCGGTGACTCGCGCCGTCGAGCCGGTGTTCGACTATCGACCGGCGGCGCTCGACAGCTCACGTCAGGCGTTGAGCGGCTTTGCCGGCGCGCTCGCCCAAGCCGCAAACACGACGCCGGATTTGGCGACGGTCGCCGTTCAGCGCGCGGCGTCGAGCTGGGGCGTGCGACTGACGACGACGCAGGCGGCCTACCTCGCCGTGCCCCGCCGGCGCGAGGCGGTGCTCCAGACGATCGACCGCGTCTTCGATCGATGGCTGCGCGCCGGCGTGACGAGCAGCGGCGCGCTCGATTCGGTGCACGGCGCCATCGTCCTGCGCAGCGGCACCGACGAACGCCGTCTGCCGTCCGACAGCATCG
>JAICJQ010000062.1 GCA_025928335.1 Gemmatimonadaceae bacterium | reverse complement strand
GCCACCGCCATGCCGTAGCCTGGGATCACGATCACGAGTTGTGCGTAGGCCAACTGGATCGCCGCGTCCTCCACTCCGATCGACCGCACGGCGAGACCCGCCGACGATTTCGCGGCGACCGCCGTCGTCTCGCTCCCGAATGCGCCGAAGAGCACGTTGGTGAACGAGCGGTTCATCGCCTTGCTCATCAGAATCGACAGGATGAAGCCCGACGCACCGTCGAGCGACCCGCTGATGATCAGGATGACGTTGCCGATCGCGAAGCCCGTCGCGCACGACGCGAGGCCCGAATACGAGTTGAGCAGCGCGACGACGACCGGCATGTCGGCGCCGCCGATCGGCATGACGAGCATGATGCCGAACATCAGCGACAGCCCGATCATGGTATAAAATGCCCACTGCTGGCTCGGGTCGACGATGGTGTACACCAACAACCCGAGGATACCGAGAAAAACCAGACCGTTGAGAAGATTCTGGCCCTTGTACGTGACCGGTTTCGACGTGATCCACTCTTGCAGCTTGCCGGCGGCGATGATCGTACCGCCGACGGTGATCGCGCCGAGCATGATCTCGAAGCCCAGCGCGGCCATCTTCACGCGCGGCGGGACCATGCCGGCGGCGATCTCGGTGTGATACTCGGCGACGCCGACGAGCGTCGCGGCGAGCGCGCTGAGGGTCAGCGACAACGCGATTCGCTGCGGCATCGCCGTCATCGGCACCCACATGCCCATCGGATAACCGATGATCACGCCGATGACGAGTCCGGCGACGATCCAGCGATAGTCGATGATCGTGTGATTGAGCAGCGTGCCGGCGATCGCGAAGATCATCCCGACCGCGGCTTGCTGCATACCGCGTCGCGCCTTGTCCGGCCGCGTCAAACTGCGCAAGCCGAGGATGAACAGGACCGACGCGATGAGGTAACTGCCTTGGATCAGTGAGTCGCGCATGCGCTAGCCCTGATGTCCCGCGGGCTGTTTCGCCCCGCTCGGGGGGGGCGCTTCGCGTTTGAACATTCTCAACATGCGATCGGTGATCAGAAATCCGCCGACGATATTGCTCGTCGCGCAGATCACGGCGACGAAGCCGAGGATCGTCGCGACGCGATTCGCCGCCGCGCCGGCCGCGATCAGCGAGCCGACCAATGAGATGCCGGAGATTGCGTTGGTCGCCGCCATGAGCGGCGTGTGCAGCAGCGACGGCACGCGCGAGATCACCATGTAGCCGACAAAGGCGGCGAGAACGAAGACGTACAACTCGAGAATTTGCATGTCGATTCCGGGGGGCTATCGCAGGGCTTTTCCTTCGTGCGTCACCAGCATGGCGCCGGTGATCTCGTCGCTCGGATCGAGCACGAGCGCTCCGTCTTTCACGAGGTGCTTCATCAGCTCGAAGATGTTGCGGCCGAACATCTGACTGGCGTGGAATGGCACTGTGCTCGGCACGTTCAGCGGCGCGATGATCGTGACTTCGTTCGAGGACACCGTTTCGCCGGGCTTCGACAGCTCGCAGTTGCCGCCTGTTTCGGCGGCGAGGTCCACGATGACCGAACCGGGTTTCATGGTCGCGACCATTGCGCTCGTGATCAACGTGGGCGCCTTGCGGCCAGGAATCTGCGCCGTCGTCACGACGAGATCCTGATCTTTTATGTGCGCCGCGATCGCGGAGAGCGTCCTGGCTTGCTCGTCTTCCGTCTGCGCCCGCGCGTACCCGCCCGCGGCCTGCGCCGATTCGCTCACCAAGTCGTTGGCGACGAAGGTGGCGCCGAGACTGAGCACCTGCTCGCGCGCCGCCGGCCGGACGTCGAACGCCGAGACCACGGCGCCGAGTCGCCGCGCGGTGGCGATCGCCTGGAGGCCGGCGACGCCCGCACCGATGACGAACGCTTTCGCCGGCGAGATGTTTCCCGCCGCTGTCGTAAGCATTGGCAGAAACTTGGGAAGTGCCGCGGAACCGATCAGCACTCCTTTGTAGCCGCTCACCGTGCTTTGCGACGAAAGAACGTCCATCGATTGGGCGCGTGTGATACGCGGGACCAGCTCGAGGGCGAGGCTGTTGATGCGGTGGCTCGCCAGTGCTTCGGAGAGCCCGGGGGACCGGCCGGGATTCATCAACGAGACGAGCGTCGTGCCGGCCGGAATCATGCCGATCTCGCTGGCGTTTGGCGGCTGCACTTTCGCCACGACCTCGGCGCCGCTCAGTGCCGCCGCGGCGTCGGGTACGATCTTGGCGCCGACCGCCTCGAACGCTTCGTCGCGGAAGCCTGCCGCAAGGCCGGCGCCGCGTTGAACGAGAACTTCGACCTTCAACTGCTTGGCGAGTCTGCCGACACTCTCAGGCGCGAGCGCGACTCGCTGCTCGTGCGGAGCGGTTTCGGTTGGGACGCTGATTTTCATGAAGTCGCGGTTGTCGGCGTGGCGGCAGTCGAGGCCTTACGCACGCCGTCGGGGATCTGCTGACGGTGTACAACCTATGCCGACGGCGCGCGAGCGCAAATCAGGGATCCGCCACGACGGGGGAGGCGAGCCCCCCGACAATGATTCGCCGAAGGCCCGGGCGCTGTATCTTGCAGTCTGGTCCGAAGTTCCGTACTTACAGCCGGTTCTGTGATCCCGCTACGCCCGAGATGCCCTCGTCCTTCTTCCGTCACTTGAACTCGAAGATGGTGGCACGTCGCGTGTGGGTGGCCGCCCTCGTGTCGCCCGCGCTTTTCCTGGGTCGCGAGGCCGGCGCCGGACCGCGTGCGACTCCGGCACAGGGAGCGACCGTGCCGGCGCCGGCGCCATCGCCTCCGGCGAACGTGGCCCCGCCCACATTCGTCAAGACAACCTCGGATGCGCGCATCACGCGACTGATCGACGTGCGCGACGGGATGAACAAGTCGGCGCTTTTCCGTGCGGCGAGCGACTTTCTGACGGCCAAATACTCAATCGATGTCAGCGACGCGAAAGCCGGATACCTGATGACCCCGTGGCAGGCGAGCTACAACCGCGGCGGCGCGCCGGATCTTCACTATCGCACCCGAATCATCATTCGATTCATTGGCGACGACTGGAAGCAGGTCGCCGTGCGCGCCGAAGCCAACTGGCAGCGTGATGACGAGTGGGACATCGGCTACGACACGCAGATGCTCGAAGATGTAGTCGTTGAGCTCAGAACTCGGATCGGCAAGCGATCGTAGCCAGCTGTCATCCTCAGCGAGCGCAGCGACTGAGGATTTACTTGCGACAGCCTACTTGCCCTGCACCGATGTAAGCACCCACTGCCCGCCATCGCGCAGCTCGAAGGTGGCTTTGTACTTGAGCAGCACTGCCGTGCCGATGCCCGTTCCGCGCGTCGCGTACGTCACGCGGATCTCGAACGGCATTTCGGACTTGGAACCGGTTTGCGTCGCGCCGTGCTTGATCACCTCGGTCTTCAGGACGTCGTATCCCTTGAAGATCTGATCCAACGTAGCGCGCGTTCCGGCCGGGATGGCGTTAGGAAAGGCTTTCTCCACGCTATCCATGTTCGTCGTGCGAATCGCCCGCGCGATGCGGATGAGCGGCATCGTGTCGTACGCCGCAGCGATCGCTGGCACTTTCGGAGTCGTGTCCGGCTTGACAAGAATCCCGCGCCCCGCGGCCGGCAGTGATTCGACAGGGGCCGGTGTCGTCGGCGCCGGTGCGGCGGCGTGGGTCGTGTCAGCTGTCGTCTTCGTGGACGTCGCGGCGACCTGTCCGCGCTTCTGCTGCATCGTGTACAGCGCGACGGCGGCGATCGCCAGCGCGACGAGCATGATCGCGCCGGTTACGATGCTTCGCGTTGCCGTTCGTTGGCGCGGAATCGGCTGGGTCGGCTGCGACGATTCATCGAGCCCATCGGCCGGCGTCGATCGGAATGGCGTGGGCGCCGTAATCACTCGCGGATCCCACCCCCCGAGCGCGAGCGCCGGATCGAGCTGGTCGCGCACCTCGGCGGCGCTCGCCAACCGGTCGTCGGGTGAGCGCGCCAACATGTGCACGATCAGCGTGTCGAGACGACCTGGGAGCGTGGGTTCGACGTCGCGTACGTGCGGCGGCGCTTCGTGCAGCCGGCGACGGATCATCTGCTCGCGTGTATCCCCCGCAAACGCGGCCGCTCCGGTAAGCATCTGATAGACGATGCACCCCAGGCTGTAGATATCGGCGCGTGCATCGACCGGATCCCCGAGCAGTTGCTCGGGACTCATGTACTCCGGCGTCCCGATCACCAAGCCGCTGCGCGTGAGCGCGTCCTGCGGCGATTCCGACAAGGCTTTGGCAATGCCGAAATCCACCACCTTCGGCACTTCCTTCCCCGAGCGCGTGCGCGCCAGGATCACGTTGTCGGGCTTGAGGTCGCGATGCACGATCCCCAGCTCGTGCGCGGCCTGGAGGCCGTCGGCAATCTGACGCGCGATCTCGATCGCCCGGCGCGGCTCGAGCGCGCCCTCGCGCGCGATGATCGTCGACAACGGTTCGCCGTCGACGAACTCCATCACGAGATAGACGATCTTGTCCATTTCGCCGTAGTCGAACACGGCGGCGACGTTCGGATGAAGAATGCGTGCCGCGTTCGATGCCTCGCGCGCGAAGCGCTGGAGGGACTCGGTGTCGTTGACGAGCGAGGGGTTCATCACCTTGATCGCGCACTGGCGATTCATCTTCACGTGCTCGCCAAGATACACGCGGCCCATGCCGCCTTCGCCGAGCGGGGCGAGCACGAGGTAGCGATCGGCGATGACGCGGCCAACAAGCGGATCATCTCCTGACTTCGGCCGCAACGGCGAACCGTCCCTTGGGCAGAAACGGTCCGTCGTCTCGTACTCGCTGCCGCATTGCGGACAGACCTTGGCCACCGCCACACCGCCCTGGCTCGTCGGCGTCGGCTGGGCCGCGATCCGGCCGGAGTCGATGTGGCTCTGCAGTAACGGGGTAGCTTGCTCCTCCGTCTCGTCCAACGAGGCGGGGGCATCAACACGATGCTCGTCGTCGCTGGCCGTCACAGGAGTAGGAGCTGCGGAGTCGCGGTCGTCGCTGCGCATGGTGGAGGAAAGATGCCCGCCAAGACTGTGCCCGGCGCATCCTAATCAAATTCAAGCTCGCCGTCTGGTCCCGATCCTGCGCCGGAGCGGGTGCCATGGCTTCGAGCACGTCCAAACCGACCGGCCTTCCGCTCTCCGCGCGACGATATCCCATCGGCGTTGAGTTCCTACATCGTAGCAGCGGACCACCCGAAGTTCACGCCCGAGTCTGGGCACCTGAATGCAGACTAGTCGAGCTCGTCAGTCAGGACGATTCGGGTGCGACGATTGATTCGCCACTCGCCGCGGAAGGAAACGGATATTTCTCCGGCGTGATTGAAAATGTACAACCCGGAACGAAATACCGCTTTCGGCTGGACAGCGGCGATGCGCTTCCCGATCCGGCATCCCGCTTTCAGCCCGAGGGGCCTCACGGCCCGTCCATGATCGTCGATCCGGCAAGCTTCAGGTGGCGCGACGATGGTTGGCCCGGCGTCCGCCTGGTGGACCAAGTGCTCTACGAGCTGCACGTCGGGACCTTCACGCCGGAGGGCACCTTTGGCGCCGCGATCGAGCGGCTTGGCGACCTGTCCGACGTCGGCATTACGACGATCGAGGTCATGCCCGTCGCCGAGTTCGCGGGACGGTTCGGATGGGGCTACGACGGCGTGAACCTGTTTGCGCCGTCGCACCTGTACGGCGTGCCGGATGACTTCCGCGCCCTCGTTGACGCCGCGCATGACCACGGGCTCGGCGTGATTCTCGACGTCGTCTACAACCACGTCGGCCCGGACGGCAACTACATGCCGCGCTTTTCCAAGCGCTACTTCAGCGGCAAGCCGACCGAATGGGGCGACGCACTGAACTTCGACGGTGAAAACTCGACGCCGGTTCGGGAGTTCTTCACGACGAACGCGCGCTATTGGATCGAAGAGTTTCATCTCGACGGCCTGCGACTCGACGCGACGCAACAGATCTTCGATGAATCCTCACCGCACATCATCTCCGACATCACGGCCGCCGTGCGCGCGGCGGCCGGGGGCCGCGCGACGATCGTCGTCGGTGAGAACGAGCCGCAGGACGTGAGGCTGCTTCGTCCGCGCGACGAAGACGGGTGCGCGCTGGATGGACTGTGGAACGACGACTTCCATCACGCCGCCTGGGTCGCCGCGAGCGGCCGATCCGAGGCGTACTACAGCGGATATCGCGGCGCGCCGCAGGAGTTCATCTCGGCGGCGAAGTATGGATTCCTGTATCAGGGCGAGTGGTACGGCTGGCAGAAGAATCGCCGCGGGACTCCGACGCTCGACGTCGACCCCCATCGCTTCATCGTGTTCACGCAGAACCACGATCAGGTGGCGAATACCGCACATGGACAGCGCATTGAGCGCGAGACCAGTCCGGCCCGTGCACGAGCGCTCGCCGCCCTGTTACTCCTGCTGCCGCAGACGCCGATGCTGTTCCAAGGCCAGGAATTCGGCGCGTCGACTCCTTTTCTGTATTTCGCCGATCACACGCCGGAGCTCGCGAAACTCGTCTGGAAGGGCCGAGCCGATTTCATCTCGCAGTTCCCGAGTATCGCGGCCGCTTCGCACGACGAGCGGGTGCTCGACCCGTCGGATGTCGAAACGTTCACGCGCTCGAAGCTGAATTGGAGCGAGCGCGCGGCCAACGCCGAGGTCGTTGCACTTCACGGCGATCTCATCCGCTTGCGCCGCGAAGACGCGACGCTCTCACGCCGCGCGCCGGGGCTTCTCGACGGCGCGGTCCTCGCCGAGCATGCTTTCGCGCTTCGCTTCTTCGGCCTCGCCGGCGACGACCGTCTTCTCGTCGTGAACTTTGGCGCGCGGGTACCGTCCGAGACAATCGCCGAGCCATTGCTCGCACCGCCTCGTGGCCGCCGATGGGTCACGCTTTTCTCGACCGAATCACCCGAATACGGAGGATGGGGGACGCCGCCCGTGGAAACGGAAAACCAAGGCTGGTGGATACCGGCCGATTGCGCCGTCCTTCTTCGACCAGCATGACGACCACGCGTCGACTCGTCGATCGAATCTCGCGGCAGCTCGCGCTTCCATCGAATCCCGCCGACCGGTCTCGCCGATTGATCGAGACGGAATGGCTCGTCACGAATGGCCTCGGGGGCTACGCCTCGTCGAGCATGGCCAACGTCATCACCCGCCGTTATCACGGCGTGCTCGTCGCGGCGCTGCCCAATCCGCTGGGCCGTGTGGTGATGCTCAATCACCTCGGCGAGCGTGTCATCACCCATGACGGATCCGTCTGGCTGAATGACGAGGATTTGCTCGGCGGCCCAGTCGACGAGCGAACCGGCCGGCAAATAAAAAGTGCCCGGCTCGAGGCGGGCCTCCCCGTCTGGGACTATGAGCTCGACGGCGTTCGGCTCGAGAAACGCGTGATGATGCCGCATCGGCAGAACACCGTCTACGTGACGTATCGATTGGTCGACGGCCCGGATTCCGTTCGCATCGAGTTGATTCCGGCGGTCCATTTCCGCGGCTACGAAGACCGCGTCGACAGTCCGCACAATTCGCCATCGAAGACGCGCTACGCGATGAGTCTCGCCGGCGGGGTTCACGTGCTGTCGGTCGAGGACGATGTTCCTCCACTTCGCCTCATGATTGTCGGCGAAGGCGAGGGCGCGCAACGTTTCGTCGCGGACGAGCGCGTAACGAGTGAGTTCGTGTATCCCGTCGAGGAGAGCCGCGGCTACGAATTCCGCGGATCGCTCTGGACGCCGGGACATTTCGAAATCGAGGTGTCGCGCGGGAATTGCGCGACGCTCGTCGCGTCGGTCGAAGACGAAAACGTGATGCGTTCGCTGACGACCGACGAAGCACCGCGCTTCGAGCACGAGCGGCGTCGCCGGCTGATCATGGCGTCGCGCCCGGAAGCCCGCGACGAAACCGGAGCCCAGCTTGTGCTCGCCGCCGACCAGTTCATCATCACGCCCACCGGCCGCATCGCCGACTCGACGCGCGCCGCGGCACTCGGCAACGAGATCCGAACGATCATCGCCGGTTATCACTGGTTCACCGATTGGGGCCGCGACACGATGATCAGTCTCGAGGGGCTGACGCTGGCCACCGGTCGCCAGCGCGAAGCGGCGTACATCCTTCGTACCTTCGCGCATTACGTGCGCGATGGGCTGATCCCGAACATGTTCCCCGACGGGAGCAACGAAGGGTTGTACCACACCGCCGACGCGACGCTCTGGTACTTCCACGCGATCTCGCGGTACCTCCAAAGCACGGACGATCGCGCGACGCTCGTGCATCTGCTGCCCGAGCTGGTTTCGATCGTCGATCACCACGTCAAAGGCACGAAGTTCGGCATCTGCGTCGACGAGCGCGACGGCCTGTTGCACCAGGGCGCGGAAGGCTACCAGCTCACGTGGATGGACGCCAAGGTCGACGGGTGGGTCGTGACGCCGCGGCGCGGAAAGGCCGTCGAGATCAACGCGCTCTGGTACAACGCGCTGCGCCTCCTGCAGGGCTGGCTGGAGGACGTCCGCGGTCCCGACTCCGCCGCCCCGGTCCGCGAACGAGCGGATCGGGTGTTTCAGTCATTTAATGAGCGATTCTGGATGCCCGATCGCGGCTATCTCCGCGACGTCGTCGACGGCAAGCCGGACGTCGCCGAGCTGTGCCGCCCGAACCAGATCTTCGCGATCTCGCTGGACAACCCGGTGCTCGACAGGTCGCGATGGGAGTCCGTGGTCGACGTCGTGTCGAAGCGGCTGCTGACTCCCGTCGGCCTTCGCTCACTCGCGCCGGGGGAACCCGAGTACAAGTCTCGCTACTTCGGCGACCTCCGGTCGCGCGACGCGGCGTACCATCAGGGAACGGTCTGGGCATGGCTGATCGGGCCGTGGATCGACGCCTGGATCAAGGTGCATCCCGACGACCGTGCCGGGGCGAGGCGCTTTCTCGAGGGGGTCATCGGCGACCTCGGCGAATTCGGGCTGGGGACGATCGCCGAAATCTTCGACGCCGAGCCTCCGTTCACGCCCCGGGGCTGCATCGCGCAGGCCTGGAGCGTGGCGGAGGCTCTTCGGTGTTGGGTCAAGACCGCGCCCGAGGCGTCTACTTCTTGAGCGAGTCGCGAACGATCTTGCGGCGATCCTGGCGAACGTCGCGCTTGTCCGCCGTGATGTCGCGCTTGTCGCCGCGGAGATCGCGCTTGTCGCTCTTGATCTCGTGGACGTCCTGGCGCGCTTCCTTCTTGTCCCCGGCGGCGACGTCCGCCTTCAAATCGCGGCGATCGGCCCGAAGATCGTGCACGTCGCCTTTCGCGTCATGACGGTCGCGCACGAGGTCGCGATGATCGCGCTTGAGGTCCCGGACTTCTTTCTTCGTCACCGGCGTCGTGCTCTGCGCCTGTGCGCTCCCCGCCGCCAAAACCACCGCCGCCGCCAGCACTGCCGCATTCACGATACGCATACGATGCTCCCACGCTGTTGGTTGAGGTTCTCATCGCGGCGACCGAACGCCGCACTCACCCATCAGACGAGAATGGCGAGCGTATCGTTAAGTAAAAATTGTGAACGACTCGGCGGCAAAAAGTGCCGAAGGCTATTCGGCTCGCCCGTCGCCCGTCGCCGTCCCCGTCGCCAGTCTACCAGCCGCTTCGCTGCCGGAGGTTTGTGACGTGCGCCACATGATGCCGGCTGTGCCATTCATACAGCGCCAACATCTGGTCGAGGTTCATGGCCCCGTTCTCAGGGTGCATGAGCGTTCTCGAAAAATCGGACGGGGCCATCGCGCGCAGGATGCGAACCCACCGATCGTGCACCGCGTCGAGCAGCGCGAGCGACGTCGCGACCGGCGTCGACCTCGAGTCCTCGAGCTTCGCCCACGCCATTTCGTTGTACGTCTTGATCGTCGGCGTGTCCTCGGTCAACGCGAGCTTGAACCGCGTGTAGGCGTTGAGGTGGCTGTCGGGCACGTGGTGGACGACCTGTCGTACGGTCCACCCGTCCGGGCGGTACGGCGTGTCGAGCTGCGCGTCGGAGAGGCCGGCAACCGCGGCGCGCAGCTTGGTCGGCGCTTCGGCAACCGTATCGATCGCCGCGCGACGTTGTTTGGGTTCGAGCGACGACGGCCTCTGAAAACGGCCCACGGGATACTGGAGATCTTCCATGGCGGGTTACGCTAGGCGGTGAGTCGGAGAGGAAAGGCGCTTCGAGCGCAGGAACGACGCGTGGTTGAAATGTACTCCTGATGGTGAACGCGGTCGGCCGGAGGAAAGCAAATGGGTGGAAACACTGAGCTCAGCGGACCGGATCTCGGCGAGGGCATCGATGCCCCATCGCTGAATCCCGGCGACAAGATTCTCGGCCACGCCAATGGCGAGGCGGTGCTCCTCGCCCGCGTCGGCGACGAGTTTTTCGCGATCGGCGCAACGTGTACGCACTACGGTGGACCACTCGCCGAGGGGGTAATCGACGGCCACACCGTCCGCTGCCCCTGGCACCACGCCTGCTTCAGTCTCAAGTCTGGCGAGGCCCTTCGTTCGCCGGCGCTCTCGCCTGTGTCTTGCTGGCTCATCGAACGGCGCGGGAACAAGATCGTCGTGTCGGGCAAGGTCGAGCGCGACCCGCTGGCGCCGACCTTCCCGATCGACCGAAAGGACAGCGACGAACCGCGCACCATCGTCATCGTCGGTGCCGGAGCGGCGGGAAGCGCGGCTGCCGAGATGCTTCGTCGCTGCGGCTTCGAGGGCCGGGTCACGATGGTCGACTCCGACCACAACGCTCCGTACGACCGGCCGAACCTGTCGAAGGACTATCTCGCCGGCAACGCGCCGGAGGAGTGGATTCCGCTTCGCCCGACGGGCTTCTACGCGGAGCATGGCGTCGAGGTCGTGCGTGGTCGCGTTACCAAGATCGACACGACGGCCAAGCGGGTCGAGATCGAGGGACGCGAGCCGATGCTCTACGACCGATTGTTGCTCGCGACGGGCGCCGAACCCGTGCATCTCGATATGCCGGGCGCCGATCTGCCCTTTGTCCACTACCTGCGGACGCTCGACGACAGTCGCTCGATTGTCGCAGCGTCGAAGACGGCGAAACGCGCCGCGGTCATCGGCTCGAGCTTCATCGGGCTCGAGGTGGCAGCGTCTTTGCGCGCGCGCAACCTGGACGTGCACGTCATTGCGCCCGAGAAAATTCCGCTCGGCCGCGTGCTCGGTGACTATCTCGGCGGGTTCATTCGGTCACTGCACGAGGAGAAAGGGGTCGTCTTCCATCTCGGTCACACGTCGAAGCGAATAGAGAAAGGTGCCGTGGTCTTGGACGACGACTCGCGTCTCGAGACGGATCTCGTCGTGATTGGCGTTGGCGTACGGCCGCGCCTCCAGTTGGCGGAAGACGCCGGCCTGACGATGGATCGCGGGCTGAGCGTGAACGAGTTCCTCGAGACGAGCGTGCCCGGCGTGTACGCCGCCGGCGACATTGCTCGGTGGCCCGATCCGCACACCGGCGAGCGGATTCGCGTCGAGCACTGGGTTGTCGCCCAGCGCCAGGGACAAGTCGCCGCGCGCAACATGCTCGGCGCGCGCGAACGCTTCGACCAGATTCCATTCTTCTGGAGCGCCCACTACGACATCAGCATCAACTACGTCGGTCATGCCGAGAAGCCGGATCACGTCGTGGTGGATGGCGACGCGGCGAAGCACGACGTAGCGGTTCGGCTCGAGAAGGGCGGCGATCTCGAGGCCCTCGCCACGCTCTTCCGCGATGATTTGAGCCTTCGGACAGAGATCGAGATGGAACAAGCCGCCGCGAAACACTCTTGACAGCCAGTTGAAAAGATAAAATATTATCCCAAGAGAGAGAAACTTTTATCGCAGCCATCGTGTCTCGAGCGTCGAACTCATCCGCCCTCAGCCGTCGCGAGCGGCAGATCATGGACATCGTCTACCGGAACGGAAAGGCCACAGCCGCCGAGATTCACGACGGCCTGCCGGATCCGCCGGTAGCCGCGGCTGTGCGCACGCTGCTGCGCATTCTCGAGGAGAAGGGGCATCTCCGGCACGAGAAGGATGGTCCGCGGCATGTCTACTATCCGACGACGCCGCGCAGCATCGCGCAACGCTCGGCGGTGCGGCACTTGATCGGAACGTTTTTCGGTGGATCACGCGCGGCGGCGGTGGCCGCGCTGCTCGATGAATCGGACCGTCCGCTGTCCGAGAGCGAGCGCAGCGAGCTCGCCGGCGTCATTCGGCGATTGCGCGCCGAGGGCAAATAGCATGTCGCTTCTCGCACCGCCGGCGATGGTGTCCCCCGCGGACAGCGCGCGCGCGGTCGCGACGGTGTATACCGCATCGTTGATTGCATTGGTGCCGGTTGGGGTCGCCGCGGCGATTGCCTTGACGCTGCGACGCGGCAACGCGCAGGGAAGGGCGCTCGCGTGGCGATCGGCGGTCGTCGTGCTGCTTCTCATCTTCATCGGGCGACAATTCCCGCTGCACTGGATGGCGTGGATCGTTCCAGCCACTCTTGCCGCGCCGCTCGTCGCGCTCGGTCGAGTGCAGGTGATGTCGGTGAACGCAATGCTCGGCTCGGCCGATTCGTCCGCCGTCGGCACGACCATCGCCGCGATGGTGTTGTTGGTCTATGCCGTCGGGGCGTCGCTGGTATCGGGTTCGACGTTGGTCGGCGTGTGGCGTGCTCGTGGAATTCTGCGCCGCGCGAAACGGGGCGACGCGAGTTGGCGTCGCGCCGCGGACGAGGCACGAACGGCACTCGGCGTTCGTCGTCCCATTCGCGTGGTGATCTCTCGAGATGTGTCGGTGCCGATCACGTGGGGGTACTGGCATCCTGTCGTCGTTCTGCCGGTGTCGCTCGCGCGCTGGACGGCCGAGGAACGTCGATTGGTGATGCTTCACGAGGCGGAGCATGCGCGAACAGGCGATTG
Organism: Gemmatimonadaceae bacterium; assembly: GCA_025928335.1. GTDB lineage: Bacteria > Gemmatimonadota > Gemmatimonadetes > Gemmatimonadales > Gemmatimonadaceae > JAQBQB01. The sequence goes on along the minus strand of JAICJQ010000062.1, from coordinate 8,559 downwards.
GTTGTTCGCTCTGGCGGCGCGCGCGGCGTGCGCCATCTACTGGTTCCATCCCGCGGTGTGGTGGGCAGCGAAACGATTGCACGCCGATTGCGAGCTCGCCTGCGACGAACGCGTTATTGCCACGGGCGCGCGACGCAGTGACTACGCGGACTTGCTCGTTCGCGCCGGGGATCTGGTGGCCGGCGCGCGAAGCGCCGATGCAATCCCCGCGCTCGCGCTGTCGCGACGCGACGGACTGCGCACACGCCTCGCCGCGCTGCTCGACGCGCGACGTGAGGCGCGACCGCTTGCCAGGCGCTGGGCCGCGGCGGCCGCTGCGACGACGCTCTTGGCCTCCGTACCTCTGAGCGCCGTCGAGCTCGCGCCTACCCGCGATGTCCTGACGACCTTGATGCGCGATGCTCGCTGGGAGTCGCGCGCGTACGCGGTTCTCGGCCTCGCGCAACGCCACGACTCGATCGCCGTCGCGCGCAGCGCCGCTGCGCTCGACCCGAGTCCGCGAGTCCGCGAGTGGGCGCGATACGCGCTGGGCCTGAGCGCCGTAGACACCGGCCGTTCAAACCACCCAAATAATCCTTAATCGAACGACACGTCGAATGACCGTTGGATCGCGCCTCATAGAGACAAAAAATTATCTAACAATTGCGGCCGTCCTCGTCTTGGCAGCGGGGTATGCGGATCTCGTCCGTGGCGGCATCACGCTTTCCGCGCTGCTGCTCGCCATCGCGTATTGCGGGCTCATACCGATGGCGATTTGGCACGCTGGGCGATCGACGGAAAGCACTGAATCGGCGAACGTCGAACGACCGTCGTACGGCGTTGCGACCGCGACAGCGGCGGCGATTTTCGGGGTATACCTGCTGACCATGGCGCCGTCGACGGCGATGTGGGACACGAGCGAATACATCGCGGCCGCGTACACCTTCGGACTGCCGCATCCCCCGGGCAATCCGCTGTTCGTGATTGTCGGGCGAGTCTTCTCGATTCTTCCGATCGCGGGCAATGTCGCGGCGAGGATCAATGTCCTCGCGGCACTGTCGAGCGCGATCGCGGCCGGCATGTGGTTTCTCGTCGCCGAGCAGGTGTTGCGCGCCTGGATCGAACCGCTGGTCGTGCGTCGCACCGCAGCGGTCGTCTGTGCGCTCGTCGGGGCGACGGCGTTCACGGTATGGAATCAATCGGTCGTGAACGAGAAGGTATATACCGTCTCGCTGACTGGCATCGCGGTCATCTCGTGGCTCGCCGTCCGCTGGTCGGTTCGATCTGAAGGCGAAAGTGCCGATCGGTCGCTCGTGCTGATCGCCTACTTGTGCGGTCTCGGGTACGCGAATCACATGGCCGGAATGCTTCCCGCGCCGGCGATCGCCGTGGCAGTGTTGATGCGGCGGCCTGCCACGCTGCTTCGCGGCCGACTTCTCTTCGCCTGTTTCGTTGCGCTCGTCGTGGGAGTGAGCCCCTTTGCGACGCAACCAATTCGCGCCGCGCACTTTCCCGCGATGAACGAAGGCGAACCAACCGCCTGCCGAATCAAGCTCGCGCTTTCCTGTACGATGTCGGAAGGCACCTACAAAGCTTTCATGTACAACTTCGATCGTGGACAGTACGGCAAGCCGTCGCTCGGCGATCGCCAGGCTTCGTTTGGCGAGCAGGTTGGTATGTGGTGGATGTATTTCAGGTGGCAATGGTTGCGCGATCCCGACATGCGCGCGCCGTTCGCCCAAGCGCTGCTTGCTGCCGCGTTCTTCGTGACCGGATTGATCGGCGCGTGGGCTCATTTTCAGCGCGACCGGCGAACGTTCTGGTATTTCGGTTCGCTCATGTTCACGATGACGCTGCTGCTGATCTACTACCTGAACTTCAAGCTCGGCTTCTCTCAGGATCCGGCATCGCAATCGCCGCGCGAGGTTCGCGACCGCGACTACTTCTTCCTCTGGAGCTTCTCGGCGTGGGGCGTTTGGGCGGGAATCGGCCTCACGTACATCTGGGAATCGATCGCCGCGCTCGTCGGAACGACGGAGCGGAGGGTGGGGAAGGACATGATCGTCGAACCGACGCCGGGTGCCTGGCGCCGGGCGTCGCCGACAATGCTTCTCGCGCTGATCCCACTGGCCGGCAATTGGACGGCCGCGTCGCGGCATACACACACGGCGACGAGAAATGTCGCGGTCGATCTCCTGAACTCAGTGGAACCGTATGGCGTACTCGTCACGGTCGGCGATAACGACACCTTTCCCCTCTGGTACGCGCAACAAGTCGAGGGCATTCGACGAGACGTCGTCATCGCCAACACGTCCTTGCTCAACACCGACTGGTACGTACGGCAACTGATCCGCCGACCGATCTACGAATACGACGCCGCAAAGGGACCAGCGATCTACCGTAGTCAGCAGTGGCCGAAGCCGACGACCGGACCGCTGCACATGACCTTCGCCGACGCGGACGCCGTTCCCGAGTACTACGACATGCGTGAGCCGATGACGTTCACCGCGGGGCCGTACAAGACGACGATCGATCCTCGCCATCTCGAGTACGGCGTCCTCCAGCGCGCCGACGCGCTCGTGCTTCGCATGATTCAGGATTCCTGGAAGGACCGTCCTATCTACTTCGCGCGATCGTCAGTCGGATACCCGCGGTCACTCGGCCTCGAGAACAACGTCCTGACCCAGGGTCTCGCATCCAAGCTGTTCATTCCTCCCGCGAGCTCGAGTAAGGACACGGTGTTTGTGCAGGGCGACGGCTGGCTTGATGTGGCGCGAACGAAGTCGCTCTGGAACGACGTCTTCCAGGGCCCCAAGTCGGTCATCGCCGAGGGGCACTGGGTCGACCGAGCCTCGGTCAGCATGCCGTCGCTCTATATCTTCGCCGGCGCTGAACTCGCCGAGGTAATGCGCAACTCTGGCGATCAGGCTGGCGCCAATGCCGTTTTCGCGACGACACGAAACGTCGCAACCGCCACTCGCCTTGACGACATGATTCGCGCGATCGACCAGATGTCCCGCGCGCCGGCGGCGGGGGACTCGAGCGGTGTCTCGCTCCAGGTCGATCCCGGCTCGCAGCTCAAAACCCAGAGCACCGAGCCCGCCGGCAAGCGGCCGAAGCCCTGAGGCGGCGTCCGCACGAAGCAGGTACAAACGCAACTGCGACGGCCAACGGAGAGGATTGAACGGAAACCGACGGGATTTACTGCATTTTGATTGAGGCCTGGCAGGTGAATCTTGTCTCAGCACGTCTCTTCAAAGCGCGTTTTTCCTGCAATTCGTCCGTTCAGTCCCCTTTTTTGTCCCGTATCCATAGCAGTTCGTCGTTAAGCCCTTTCAGTCAGCGCCGATCGGCTCAACGCGTCGAGCGGTAGTATCGGAGACCAACGGTACCGCGACGGAAGCCGGCGTCGCGGAAGACGTCGAGGAAACGACTCCCGCTCGCCGGCTGGCCATCGATCGTCTCGACGATCAGATCGCGATCCGTTTGCGCGAGTAATCGCGCGACCAGCGCTGTGATCGCGAGGCCCACCGTCTCGTCCGGCGTTTCAGGTCTCACGACAATTCGAGCGCCTCGGCGATCGGCGATCATCACGACCACTCCGCGCACGAGAACGAGCAACGCTCCACGACCGCGTGGGCGGACGAAGCCGTCGCGTGCCGGATCGTCAGGCATCGGCAGCGTGTAGACGTTCGCCGGGTCAGTGGCGGACATGACAACCGCCTCGTCGGGCGCGTCCTCCGCGCGGAGAAGCTCAATCGCCTGCGGCAGTGCGAACTGTGCGCCGGACAAACCGCGCACGAAGTAGCCGCGTCGCACGTCCCCGCGAAACTCCAGGCGGCGCAACTCGCGATAGATGCTTCGCCAGGCGATGGCCGGATGCTCACGCCGCCACATCTCTCGCGACACGATCCCATATCGCTCGAGCCATTGTTTTGCGATCAACTCGGCCCACGCACTTTCGTCGGCTTCTGGTCCAAGCACGCGTGGTGCGCGCACGAGCGACCATCGTCCCGGCCAGTCGATCGGCGCGCCACCCTCCTTGTCCGGCCGTTTCCATTTGGGTAGTCGACGCAGGTTCGGGCGACGCTGCACGACGTACCGATTCGCCGAGGGTGTGAAGTCGGCGGGCAGCCAACGTGTGGGATCAGGCTGGGCGCGATCGCGCGGTGAAACAATCGGCCGCCAACGGAGCACGAGCCGGAGTGCGTCCATCGTGTCGTTTGTCACGAGCCCCGCGCCCACGAGCTCGCGCAACGAGTCGCGCAGCGCTCGCGCCGTGACTCCCGCGGACGAGACCAATTCATCGAAGAACGAGGCGCCGTCGCGCTCCAGGGTTTCCAAGACGCGCCGCGCCTGCTCGCCGAGCGCCGCGGTCGTCGACGTCGAGACCCAGGCGCGCACTGTCCCGCGCCGCGCGAATCGAACCGTCGACAGCGTGGGGATCTCCTCCGGCTTCGCTGTTGTTCCTCCGACCCAGACGAGCTCACCGAGGGCAATGAGCCGTGACAGCGCGTCGGGATCGAAGCCCTCGACGCGCGCCGGCATATAGTCGCGCTCCCACTGCTCGGCCGGGCGAGCGAGGCCGTACATCTGTCGCGCGATCTCGATCGTTCCGTCCGCGGCGGACAGGCGGTGCGCCGCGCCGAGGTGCTGCCAGCGAACCATGAACGCGGCGAACCGATCGAGCGGCACCGCCTCGATCTGCTTTCTTGCCTGCGCGAGCTCGCGACGCCGCGCCCGCTCGAGAAGTCGCCGGGAGGACCAGCGCTCGGTCGCGGGATCTCGGCCGAATGTGCCGCGCACCAACTTGCCGACGCGGGTCCAGTCATCGAGACGCTCGCGGATCCAACCGGCATCGAGATCGTAGCGTGCCGTCACGTCGGCGATCGCGAACGCGCCGGCCAACGACGCGAAGCGCGCCAGCATCTCACGTCGCGCCGCGGTCGATGTCATTGCCGGTTGCCGCAAAGCGTCGGGAACGACGGTCGTCACCGGCACCGCTTCGAGCTCGGATCCTCGATACACCGTCGCGAATGCTCCAGCGCCGAAGGCCGCCGCATATCGCCCGAAGTTCTCGGTCAAGACGATGCGCCGAGCGACGCCGGTGCTCGTCGGAATGTCCATGCCGATCGCCCGGCCGCGCTCGAGGAGCTCGTGCAGCGGATCACCGCGTCGCCCCTCGTCGAGGGCTGCGACGCGGTCGAGAAGCTCCTCGGTCGTCAGGTCGCCGGCGCGATCGAGCAGCAGCGCCAGCTCATCGGCCGTCCGGGCGCGCGAGCCCGGCGCGGTTCCTCGCCGCCGAGCCAGGATGTTGTCGAGCATTACCAGCGTCGATTCGTCGGCGCCTTCGCCACGCATCAGCTCATCGAGCAACGCACGATCGAGGGACAGCAGGGCGGCGCGCTGCTCGGCGCGCGGCGCGTCGTCGGCGTACATCCAATCGATGACGAAGCCAAACTGCAGCGACGCAGCGAACGGCGATGGCAGCTCTGACTCGACCGCGACGAGCGACGTCGCACCTGCGGCGAGATCGTCGAGCGCTCGCGACAGTGCCGGCATGTCGAACGCGTCCTGCAACACATCGCGGTAGGTCTCGACGAGAATCGGGAACGACGGGAACTCCTGCACCGCCTGCAGCAAGTCGAGAGCCTTGAGCCGCTGCAGCCAGAGCGGCATTCGTCGTCGCGGATTTCCTCGCGGGAGCAACAGGGCGCGCGCCGCGTTCATCCGGAATCGGGCGCCAAACAGCGACGACGCGCCGACCTCCTCGAGCACACGGCGCTCCGCTTCCGCCGAATGCATGTCGCGAATGATGCTCAACGGCAGCCAATCGCGCAGCGTCGGCAGTCGCAGCATGATGCCGTCGTCCGTCGTCTGCACCTGGATCTCGAACGCGCCGCCCCCTCCTTTGCCGAGCATCTCGCGAACGCGGTTGGCGAGCGCCATGCCCCACGGCGCATTCACCCGTCCGCCGAACGGCGCATGGATCACGACGCGCACGCTGTCCATCTCGTCGCGGAACTGCTCGACGACGACAATGCGCTCGTCGGGCACGACGCCGGTCGCCGCGCGCTGCTGATGCACGTATTCGACGAGCGAGCTCGCTGTTGCTTCGTCACATTGATATCGCTCGGCGAGTACGGCGATCTGCTCGGCGGTACGAACGGCATCGAGCTCGCGGCGCAGCTCGCCGACGTGCGGGGCGAGGTGGACCGACCGCGCCGCGTACTCGCCGTGCCAGAAGGGCATTCGCGCCGGAGCGCCTGGCGCCGGTGTCACGATCACGCGATCGTGTTCGATGGCGTTGACGCGCCACGTCGATGATCCGAGCTGGAACACGTCGCCGACACGCGTCTCATGGACGAACTCTTCATCGAGCTCGCCGAGTCGAGTGCGATCGGGAAGATTCACCGTGTAGAGACCGCGGTCCGGAATCGTACCGCCCGAAATCACCGCGACCATGCGCGATGACCGCGCCGAGATCAACGTGTCCGTGACACGATCCCAGCTGAGCCGCGCATCCAATTCGGCGGCGACGTCGGAGGGGTATTTTCCCGAGAGCATCGCGAGCACTTCGTCGAACGCGGCGCGCGTCAACGCGTGATACGGGTAGGCATGACGTACGACATCGAACAGCGCGGCGCTCGTCCAATCGTCGTCGACCGCGACTGTCGCAACGACGACTTGAGCCAGCACGTCCAGCGCGTTCTGCACGATGCGGGTGGGCTCGACATCTCCGTCGCCCATCGCTTTGACGACCGCCAGCAGCTCCATGGCGTCGTCGCGGAAGGTGGGCAGGAATACGCCGCGGCTCACCGCGTCCAACGAGTGGCCGGCCCGACCGACACGCTGCAGGCCGTTCGCGACACGCTTTGGCGATTGGAGCTGCAACACCAGATCGACCGAGCCGATGTCGATCCCGAGCTCGAGAGAGCTCGTACTGACGAGCGCCCGCAGCGACCCCGCCTTGAGAGATCGCTCGAGGACGAGTCGCCGCTCGCGCGACAGCGACCCGTGGTATGGAAGCGCAAGCTCCTCGCCGGCGAGCGCGTTGATCCGCGCCGCCATCTTTTCCGCTTGCGCTCGGTTGTTGACGAAAATCAGCGTCGTGCGCGCCGTACGCATGTACCCGAGCACCATCGGCGTTACCGACGACCAGATCGTGCCGCCCGGATGCGCCAAATCCTCGACGGGCGAGCGAATCGACAGCTCGAGCTGCTTCACCAGTCCGCAATCCACGATACGACACGGCCGAGGCTCGTTGGCTGCCGGATCGAAGCCGACGAGAAAGCGCGCGATCTCGTCGAGCGGTCGTTGAGTGGCCGATAGCCCGATTCGTTGCGGCGACGTCTGGCACAGCCGTTCGAGTCGCTCGAGCGTCAGCGCCAAATGCGCGCCGCGTTTCGTGCCGGCGATCGCATGAATCTCATCGATGATCACCGCACGGACGCCGCTGAACATCCCGCGACCACGCACGCTCGTGAGCATGATGTGCAGCGACTCAGGCGTGGTGATCAGGACGTGCGGCGATTTGCGGAGCATGCGCGCGCGCGCGGACTGCGGCGTATCGCCCGTCCGGACGGCGACGCGAATTTCCGGAAATGTGTCGCCGGCCTTTTCGAATCGCTCGCGGAGCTCGCTGAGGGGCCGCTCGAGATTGCGCTGGATGTCGTTGTTGAGGGCTTTGAGCGGCGAGACGTAGAGGATCTGCACCGCGTTCGGGAGCGGCTCTTTCGCGCCGTCCACGATGAGCTGATTGAGCTCCCACAAAAACGCGGTGAGCGTTTTTCCAGTGCCGGTGGGCGCGAGGATGAGCGTGCTCGCGCCGGTGGCGATCGCCGGCCAGCCCTCGCGCTGAGGCGCACTCGGCGCGCCCAATGTCTCGCGAAACCAGGCGCGGACGATTGGGTGAAAGGGCTTGAGCGCCGGCGGAACGCGAGGGGCCATCTAGAAAGACTAACGGCCCCGCGCGTTGGCGCGAGTTACATCAGGATCGGCGAGTTCAGCGTGATGTGCAGCGACGACCCCGCCGGCAGGCACCCCTCGTAGGACTCGCCCGAGCGAGATACCGCGGCACCCGTCGCCGCACCCGCCGCCGCCCCGATGATCGTGCCCTTGGTATTGTGGCCGATCATTTGACCGAGGATCGCGCCGGCGATTGCGCCGCCGATCACCTTCTTCTTCTCCGCATTCGGGTCGCCGTTGGCGACCTTTGTTTTCTCGAGCGGGGAGACCGTCGAGACATCACCGCTGACGTCGTAGGTCTTGTCGTTGATGACGAGCGAGCGAATGCGGAAGTTGATCTGCGCGCCGTCGCCGTTTTGACCGGGGTTCGTCGACGCGACCTCGAGGACAATCGTCGAACCGGCCGGAATCACAGCGCCATTCGAGCCGGTGACGGCCGAATTCAGCGTCGCGACAATCTTGTCACCGGGACGGTTCGTGTTCGTGCACACCTTGGCGCCGCTCGTCAGACCAAACCCAGTGCCGACTCCGATTTCGCCGCGTGCGGGTGCGGCGGCTGGTGCCGGTGCAGGCGCTTGGGCGACGGGGGTCGGCTGGACGACCGGCGCCTGC
>JAICJQ010000015.1 GCA_025928335.1 Gemmatimonadaceae bacterium | reverse complement strand
CACGTCGGCCAGCATGCGCACGTTGGAGATGGGCTGCTGCGCGTCCAGGCGACGAATGATGTCGCGGACCTCAGTGACCGGCGGACCACTCCGCGGGGCGAGGCGAACCATCAGGTCTTTCGGGACAAACAAGGTACCGGGGTTTCCCGGCGCCTGCGCGGCCGATAAGTACAGCTGCGGTTCGCTGCTGCGCTCGAGGCCGCGCACCTTGATGTCCTTCACGACTCCGACGACAGCATACTCATGACCGCGCATGTGAAAAGTCTTGCCGATCGGCGACGCGGTCGACAGTTGACGCGTGACGAAGGATTCGCTGACGACGGCGACGAGCGGTCGGCCCAGGCGGTCCGCGTCGCCGAACACGCGCCCCTTCACGACCGGGATTCCGAGGACATCGAAGAAGCGCGGCGTCACGAAGCGGAGGCTCACGCCGTCGTTGCGTCGATTGCGTGCCGATTGCCCAGGCACTTCGATGCCCGCGACGCCGCCGGTGAGTACCATCGGGAGTCCGCTCGTGTACGCGGCGGCGATCACCCCGGGCACGCCCGCCACGCCGCTGAGCACGCGATCGTAGAACTCCGTGCGTCTGACCGAATCGGCGGCGTGGCCGGACGAGAGCACGGTTCGCACAGTGAGCACGCCGCTCGGTGAAAACCCGGGATCCACCGATTGCACCCGCCAAACCGCGCGCATGAGGAACGCCGACGTCACGAGGAGCAGAACCGACACGGCGACTTCGATGGCGACGAGGGTCGTGCGAAGACGCTGCCTTCTCCCGCCGCCACCGCGCGTCCCCTCCCGAAGCGCGCGGAAGCCCGTGCCGCGTCCCGTCACGACGGCCGGAATCATCCCGAATCCGAATCCGATGAGCGTCGTGAACGCACCAGCGACGAGAAGCGCGCGGGCGTCGAGGCGCGGCGGTTCACCGAGCGGAAGGGACGTGGGGACCAGGTGTGCAAGCAAGGGGACCGCGAGCATCGCGACCCCCACGCCGACGATGCCGCCGACGCCAACGAGGAGAAGGCTTTCCGTGAGCATCTGGCGAACCAAACGGTCGCGCCCAGCCCCGAGTGCGGCACGCACCGCGAGCTCGACTTCGCGCGCCGTGGCGCGAGCCAGCAGTAGGTGCGCGAGATTGGCCCCGGTGAGCAACAGAAGACTGAGACTCGCCCCGCACAACAGAAGCAACATCAATTGGTAGCGCGGCGACATTTCGTCGCGCAGCCGGAAGAAGGAGAACCACGTCTCGTTGTTCGTGTCCGGATGCTCGTGAGCGAGCCGATCGAAGACGAGCCCGAGCTCGGCGCGCGCTTGCTCGAATGTCACACCGGGCGCGAGACGGCCGATACCCTGCAAGTATGTGTTGGTGCGATCGGAAAAGTCGTCGTCGCGAAGGATGAGCGGCGTCCAGAGTTGCGTCGCCGCGGCCGGGAAGCGAAAGGCCGGCGGCATGATGCCAATGATCGTGCGCGTTGTGTCGTCGAGACGAATCGTTTTGCCGAGTATGTCTGAACGTCCACCGAACTGCGACTGCCAGAGGCCGTAGCTCAGCACGACCGAGCCGGCGTCGTGCCGGCCGGCGTCCGTCGTATCGAAAACGCGACCGATGAGCGGACGCACGCCGAGGAGCGGCAAGACTTCGGGGGAAACGGCCTCCGCGGCGACACGGACCGGCTCTCCGCTTCCAACGAGGTTGCCCTCGCCGCCGGTGTAGACGCCCCATTGGCGAATCGTCGTCGTCGCCTTCGCGACGTCGCGGTAGTTGGCGGGCGAGAGCTCGTTCATGCACCCCCACCCGGCGCCTTGCCGCGGCCCCTCACACAGACGAACGAGCGACGCCGGGTCGCGAAACGGGAGTGGGCGAAGCAGCACGAGATCGGCGACGGAAAAGGTCGCCGTGTTCGCGCCCACGCCGAGCGCGGTCACGAGGACGACGGTCGCGACGAACAGGCGCGAGCGTCTCATCATGCGAAGAGCGTAGCGGAGATCCTGCGTGAGCATGGTGCCGTGAGCGCTCAGTGCATTCGGCACGACGTCGCGAACGGCTGCCCAGGCCGCGGCGATACTCCCGAGCTGTCGCGATGAGGCCTCGTAGGCCCGTACCATCTCGTCGCCGTATTCGGCGCGGAATGACGCTGGGTACAGGCGCAGCAGCGATCGATAGAAGCGCGGGCTCATGAGATCCTCGCCGGCAATGGGCTTACTATAGCCACAGCGGGTATAGTGTCCATGAGACAACGACCACCCCAAAAGCGTTCGCTACGCGCTGTGGGGTGCGAGACCGCGCGCGCGGGCGTGCCGGACGAGCTGCGAGAGTCGTCGCACCTCGGCGCGCGCCACACGTTCGCCGAGCGGCGTCAGACGGTAATAGCGGCGCCGCTCGTCGTCGGAGCGTGAACGGCGCTTCTCGACTTCAACGATCAACCCCTGTTCGACCATGCGGGCGATTGAGCGATAGAGCGTGCCCGCGCTCAGGCGAAGCTCCCCGTCGGTTCGCGCCTCGACGTCCTGGATGATGGCGTAGCCATGTCGCTCGCTCTCGGCCAGGGCGAGCAGGATATGCAGTGTGGCCGCGGGGAGCGGGAGGAAATCGTCGGGAACGGAATCTGAGGTCACGACTCCATTATAGCCAGTGTGGCTACATGCCACAAGTGCGCTGCCGCCGGTTCATTCCCGGAGGGCGATCATCGGTTCGATGCGGACAGCCCGGCGAGCCGGGATAAGGCAGGCGATGAACGAGACAATGAGGAGCAGCCCGGCGGATCCGAGCAGCACCGTCGGATCGTTTGGCGCGACCCCGAACAGCAGGGACTGAAGGTAGCGTGTCGTCACGAACGCGCCGGCGAGGCCGAGACCGAGACCCAACACTGCCATCGCCAGCCCACGACGCAGCACCAGCGCGTACGTGTCACGCGCCGTCGCGCCGAGCGCGGTCCGCACCCCGATCTCCTTGGTTCGTTCGCTGACACTGCCGGCGAGCACGCCATAGACACCTGCGCCGGCGAGAAGGACGGCAAGCAGGGCGAACGCCACGAACAAGAGAAGCGCGAGCTGCCGTTGCGCCGTGGAGCGCGACACGACGTCGTCCATCGTTCGCGCGTTGACGATTGGCTGCGATGGGTCAACCGAGGCCACTGCCCTGCGCACGGCACGCAGGGCCGCGCTCGGGCTACCGTCGACGCGGGCGACGAGAACCGCGTCGCTCAGCGCGAAGATCCAATAGTCCTCCGGGTAGTAAAAGGCGCGACCGTCGTCGTCGTTGAGCGAACGTTGCCGGACGTCGGCCGCCACACCGACGATCGTCGACCATGGCGTCTTGCTGTTCGGGATCTTGATCCGTTTGTCGATCGGATTCTCACCAGGCCAGAGCGTCCGCGCGAGTGAGGCGCTGACGACGACCGGGCTGGTTGCGGTGTCTCGCGCGTCGGCGTCGGTCAGATCGCGACCACTGAGGATCCGAATGCGCATCGTCTTCAGATAATCGCCGACCACGCGGTAGCCCGTGGCCACCGGGGCTCGCTCGGGGTGATCGAGCGGTTTGTCCTGCGCCTGAATGCCGTACCGGTCGAGTCCTCCGCCGAGCGGGAGGAGCGTCACCGCGGCGACATCGGTCACGCCCGGGACGCTGGCCGCCGCGGCGAGGACGCGTCGTCGCGCGGCAAGGACCGTCGCGTTGTCGGGATAGCGCGGACCGGAGGACTGGAAGCTCATCGTAACGACGTTGCGGGCATCGAACCCGCGGTCGATGTCGAACAGTCTGACGAGACTCACCGAGAGCAGACCGGCGCCGCACAAAAGCAGGAGCGCGAGCGCGACCTCGCCAACCACCAGCGTCGCACGTGCGCGAGAATGGCCTGTCCCATGTCGGGCCGCTGAACGCATCTCACTCGAATACAGCGTGCGACGCCTGGCGACGAATGCCGGCACGAGCCCGATGACGAGCGCGATCGCCACCGCGACGAGAGCGAGGATGAGGACGATGCCACTCTCCAGGTGGATGGCCGAGCGTCGCGGAAGCGCCGCGGGAAGGCGAGAGACGAGCCCGGGAAGCATCACCCGGGCGAGAAGCAGCCCAAGCCCGGCACCCGCCAACGCCACGCTCAATCCCTCGGCGACGAGTTGCTGCACGAGACGCCCGCCGCTCGCGCCGAGCGCGGCACGCACGGCGAATTCCGTTTCGCGACGGATGGATTGCGCGAGATGGAGGTTCACGACGTTCGCCACGGCGATGAGGAGCACGAGGGCGACAGCGCCAAGGATGGCGAGGAGTGCCGGCCGCGCGTCGCGCATGACGTCCTGCTGGAGTGGCTTGAGCAGGAACCCGACAGCCGGGTACTCCTTGGGAAACGCGCTCACCATCTGTGACGAGAGCTGATTCAATTCGGCGAGCGACCGGTCGAAGGGCACGCCGTCGCGCACACGAGCCACGGCCGTGAGATGGCGGCACGTCCGGCAGGCCCAAGGCAGCGTCGCGACGTACCCGAGAGGCGTGAAGATCTCGGCGGACGGATTGATGACGTCGTCGTACTGCTGCGGCAGCACCCCGACGACCGTGCGCGGCGCCTCATTGAGCGAGATGGTACGTCCGACGATCGACGAATCGGCGCTGAACCGACGTTCCCACAGCGTGTGACTGAGAATGACGACCGTGTTCTTGTTTTGAGCGTCTTCTTCGCGCGTGAAGTCGCGACCAAGAGCCATCGGAACCGCGAGCGTCCGGAAGTAATTCCATGTCACTCGCGCACCGTCGAGACGCTCCGGGTTCTCCGCGGACGAGAGCGTCGTCTGCCACGATGCGACCGCCGCGATCGACGCCAGCGTCGTGGCTCGATTCTGGATGTCCTCGAATGTGCTGTAGCCGGTTGTAATCGGACTTCCATTGCCGCCTCGCTCCCAGATGAAGGCGAGGCGATCCGGCTGGCCGTAGGGCAACGGCCGGAAGAGCAGAGGGTCGACGACGCTGAGGATGGCGGCCGTGGGACCGATGGCGAGAGCGAGTGTGACGATGCACACGATCGCGAACGATGGCGTCCGGCGAAGGACGCGCAGTCCATACCGGACATCCGAGAAGAAGGAGCGCACCGGGTTGACTCGCTGAGGAATGGGGAAACGTCCGAAATGGCGCAGGGCCATGAACGCCTCGCGCCAAAGACGGATGTGCGCGGCGAGGGCGCTGCGGTGCACCCGATCGGTCTCGAAGCGTTCGACCAGGTCACCGATGATCGCGCCGCGGAAATCCGGTTGGATCAGCGGCTCGATGAAACGGACAAGACGCGGCGCCGGTCTCACGGGGTCCCCAGGCCGACGTCGAGCCCGGACGCCATGGCGCGCAACGCCGAGAGTTGCGCTTGCAGGACTCGGCGGCCCGCGGCGGTAACCCGGTAGTATCGTTTGGCTCGGCCCCCGCGCTCCGCGGTCGGCTCGCCGAGCTCGCTGGTCACGAAACCCTTTATCTCGAGACGGGAGAGCGTTTTATAGATGGTGCCGAGGGTCAAGTCTCGCCGCGCCTTACGGCGGATGGCAGCCTGGACGACGACGCCGTATGCTTCCGTCCCCGCCTGCATTACGGCCAGCAGCACGAGCTGCTCCAGCTCACCGAATGTGTCCATGATTTCTTAGACAACGCCAATGAAATAAGGGTTGGGTGGGAAAATGGGCGAATGGGCGAATGGGCGAATGGGCGAATGGGGGGATTGGGTGAATCAGATTCGGCAAATGCGTTTGGTCGTCTGCGTTATGTTCTGCGCCCGGGTGGTCGGGGCTCAGACAAGCAGGATGGTGCTGCTCACTGATCGCGCGATCGATGGACACGGCGGGGTATTGCGGGGGGCGCGGATCGCGGTCGAGAACGGGCGGATCGCGTCATTGGATGCGCCGCCGGGCGGCGCGGCTGCCACGATCGATCTGCGCGGCTACACGGTGCTGCCCGGCTGGATCGATACGCACGTTCACCTCGACTCACACTTCGATCGGAACGGCAACGTTGCGGGGCGGAGTGAGCCGGCGGCGGACGCGGCGCTGGGGATCGCGGACAACGCGTGGAAGTCGTTGATGGCGGGCTTCACGACGATTCAATCGGTTGGAGCACTCAGCGAGGCGCCGATTCGCGACGCGATCCGCGACCGGGGATTTCCCGGGCCACGTGTGCTGACGTCGTTGTCGCCGATTCAGGGTGACAGCTCGCTGTCCGCCGACTCGTTACGCGCGCTCGTGCGGCGGCGAAAGGATCAGGGCGCTGACCTCATCAAGATCTTCGCGTCGAAGAGCCAGCGTGTCGGAGCCGGACCGACCTTCACCGAAGAGCAGCTGCGAGTACTCTGTAGCGAAGCCGCGTCGCTCGATCTTCGCACGATGGTCCACGCGTATCGTTCGCAAGCGAGCGCCGCGGCGCGGGCCGGTTGCCGGCAGATCGAGCACGCGACATACGGCACGCAGGCGGACATCGACGCGATGGTGAAGGCCGGCGCTTTCGTCGGTCCGCAAGTCGGGCTCGTCGTTCAGAACTATCTCGCGAACAAGGCGCGATACCTGGCGAGCGGCATGACGGAGGAGGGAATGCAGATCATGGAGCGCGATCTGTCGCTCGACTTCGCGATCTGCACCATGGCGGTGAAATCCGGTGCAAAAGTCGTGTTCTCAACGGACGCTACCGCCGGCGCGCACGGTCGGAACGCCGACGAGTTCATCGGCCGCGTTGAACATTGCGGCCAGTCGCCGATGGCGGCGCTCGTGTCCGCGAACTCGCTCGCCGCCGAGGCAATCGGGATGAAGGATCGGCTTGGTGCGCTGGCACCTGGGTACGAAGCAGACATCATCGCGCTCGACGGAGATCCGCTGACGGACATCACGGCCGTGCGCCGAGTGGTATTCGTCATGCGGGGCGGCGTCCTGTACAAGTGGAGCGGAGCCAAGGCCAAGTAGCGCACGAACCGTTGTAAGGAATCCAACAGGCGGATTGACGGTGGATTGGCGGCTGCGCAGGGTATTCGTGTGAGCATCGTCCAGGACGCCCGGCTCGCGCTGCGGCTGATGCGGCGATTTCCGCTCTTCAGCGCGATCGTCGTGCTCACGATCGCGCTCGGCGTTGGCGCGACGGCGGCGATCTTCAGCGCGGTCGACGCCGTTGTGCTCCGTGCGCTGCCATTCCGGAACGGCGACCGTCTCGTCTCGCTCTGGGACACGAATCCGGACGGGTCGGTGCCGAGGTTCGGCGTATCGTATCCGGACTTCAACGACTGGCAAACGCGCACGCGATCGTTCGACGGCATGGCGATCTACGTCGGCGGCGTCACGACGCTGGTCGCGCCCGAGGGAGCGGAGAGCGTCGCCGTACTGCGCGTGACGTCCAACTTCCTGAGCGTGCTCGGCGTGACACCGACGCTAGGCCGTAGCTTCGGAGCGGACGACGAGCGCGGCGAAGCGAGCAGCAGTGTCGTCATCAGCTACGGCTATTGGCAGCGACGGTTCGCGGGCGATCGAAACATCATCGGTCGCGTGGTGTCGGTGAGCGGCCGGCCGCGCACAATCATTGGAGTGCTCTCGGCGGATGCGCAGCTCCTCGGCGCCGCGTTCGTCGGCGCGCCACTCGACGTCATGATGGTCGTCGAGCTCTCGAGCTACGCCAACGTGCAGCGCCACGCGCAGCACCTGTTCGGCGCCATTGGGCGACTCAAGCCCGGTGTCTCGCTCGCGCAGGCGCGCGCGGAATTGCTGAGAACGGAGAAAGCGATCGCCGGAGAGAATCCAGAGATCACCGGGTGGACGGCGAGCGTCTTTTATCTGACGGACGATCTGTCGTTGAACACCAAACAGCCGCTGCTGATCCTGCTCGCCGCGTCGGGGCTGCTGCTGCTGATCGCCTGGATCAACGTCGCGAATCTGCTTCTCGTTCGGGGCGCGGCGCGAGCGCGCGAGACGGCAGTCCGCCAAGCGCTCGGCGCGTCGCGGGGAAGGCTCGTCGAGCAGTTCATCGTCGAGGCGTTGCTCCTCGGTGTTACCGGGGGCGCGCTCGGGATCGCCGTCGCTGGGCTCGCGGTGCGTGCCATTCGTGGCATGCTGCCGTTCGGCGTGATCGCTCGTGCCGACGACATTGGTCTCAACTCGCACGTGCTGGTGTTCACGCTCCTCTCGAGCGTCGGCGCGGCGCTCCTCTTCGGATTGTGGCCGGCGATACGCTCCGGCCGAGGCGACGCGAGCCTGAGCCTCGGTCTGCGAAGCAGGACGTCCGGCGGCGGCGGCGCCGGTGCGGCGACGAGACGGGCGCTCGTTGTGGCTGAGATGTCGCTCGCGCTCGTGTTGCTGATCTGCGCGGGGTTGGTGTCGCAGAGCGTGCGGCGGATGCTGCGCGTCGATCCCGGTTTCAGCGCCGACCATGTCGTTACCGCGACGGTGACGCTCAGTCCGAGTTACAACGATACGGCCGCCGTCGCGTTTTACCGAACGCTGTTGACGAGTCTGGAAGCGCGGCCGGGGATCGCGGCCGCCGGTGCGGCGGACACACCACCGTTGGGTGGCGGCGGAATCTTTACGTCGATCCGGCTGATCGGCGAACCGCCGCGACCCCCCGACCGGCCTCTCATGAGCACGATTCGCTCGGTGACGCCGGGCTACTTCCGCGCGCTCGGGATGAGCGTGATGCGTGGCCACGATCTCGAATGGGACGAACCAACGACGTCGATGGTGCTGAGCAAAACGGCGGCTGACGCGTTTTGGCCCGGGCAAGACGTCGTCGGCGAGCAGATCGCATTCAATACGCAACCGAACGGGCTGCCGATCGTCGGCGAAGTCAGCGACACGCGGCAGCAGAGTCTCGCGACCGCGCCGGCGCCAATCGTCTACGTGTCCATGCGTCGCTATGCGCGGCTGTTCAAGAACATGACGCTCATCGTACGCGGCCGCGGCCCGATCGCGTCGACCGTGACCACGATGCGAGAGGCGCTGCGCGAGGCCGATCCGTCGCTTGCCCTCTATAACGTGCAAACGATGACGTCGATCGTCGATCAGTCGACGGCGCAGCAGCGGCTGAACATCGCGCTGCTTGGCGTCTTCGCGCTGGCCGCGCTGCTTCTCGCCACGCTCGGCATTTATGGCGTCGTGTCCTACTCAGTTGCCCCGCGCCGGCAGGAAATTGGGGTTCGCATGACACTCGGCGCGCGGCCCGCTGACATCATGCGTCTCGTGCTCGGCGAGGGCGCACGCATGGCGGGAGTAGGCGCAGTGATCGGCGTCGCCGGTGCGTTCTTCGCGACGCGCCTGGTTCAGTCGTGGCTGTTCGAGATCGGCGCCGTCGATCCGGTGACGTTCGTGGGCGCGGCGGTTGGTCTGGTGATCGTCGCTCTGGTCGCGACCTATCTGCCGGCGCGACGGGCGACGAAGGTCGATCCGCTCGTCACGCTTCGCGCCGACTAGCCGCAACGATGCAGCGGTTCACCATTTGGCGCGCCGGGCTCAGGCCACCTGCGGTGCGGCGTACACCGGTGCGGCGACGATGGCCGTCGCGCCTCGCAACCGTGGGTAGGAGCTCGCCGGCTCGGGCACCAGGGGTGTTTCCGCGGCCTTCACGGTCAGCGCCCGCTCGCGAATCTTGCGGCGCATGGCGGGTTCGATCTGCTCCCAGAGCTCGGTGATCTCGCCACCGACATAAATTCGCGATGGGTTGAGCGCGTTGATCACAATGGCCAACCCTTCACCGAGGCGACCCGCCGTCTCTTCGACCGCGTCGATGGCGCGGCGCTCGCCATCACGCGCGCGGGCGATGACGTCGAGAATCGTGATGCCGGATTCCTGGAGCAGGCGCCGAGTTTCGGTGGGGGAGAATTCCTGTCCCAGGTAGCGCGAGAGCGTCGCGAGGTTCGAGGCATATGCCTCGAGGCAGCCGCGTGCGCCGCAGAGGCATTGCGGCCCGTTCGGGTTGAGCGGCACATGGCCGAATTCGCCGGCGGTGTTGTCGTGTCCGCGCACGACTTCGCCGTTGACCACGACGCCCGTTCCGACGCCATCGCCGACGGTGAGATACACGAAGTCCCGCGGCGTTTCCGTGTCGCCGTCGCCGAGCCACATCTGCGCGAGGGCGCAGGCGATCGGGGCGTTTTCGATGTGCACGGGAAGGTTCGTCGCTTTTTCGAGGGCCGCGCGGACGTCGACGTCGCGCCAGCCCAACTGCGGCGCGTTGAGGATCCGACCGCTCGTCGCGTCGACCATGCCGGGAACGACAAGGCCGACGCCGTTGACCTTGGATTTGGCGTCGCGTGCCTTGAGTAATCTCTGAATGCGCCGCGCGAGGCCGGCAACGAGCGCGATCGGGTCGGGGATGGTCTCGAACTCGTCGAGGGCGATCGGCCTGCCGCTGAAGTCGCTCAACATCAGATAGGTGCGGCTGAAGCGCACATCGACCGCGACGGCGAGGCGATCGTGGGTTCGCACGAACAGCATCATCGGCTTCCGACCGCGCGGTGCGTGGGCGGTGCTTCCTTCGTATATCGACCCGTCGGCCAACAGCTCGGCGACGAGCGACGTGACCATTCCGCGTCCAATGCGCATGCGGCGGGCGAGGTCGGCCCGGGAGATGGGCTGATGCTCTTTGACGAGGTTGAGGACGATCCGCCGGTTGATCTCGCGGGCAGTGCCCCGGGTCGCGCGCACGAAGTTGCGGGTGTTGATCTTCCGCATTCGGAAAGTCTTGTCCTTGATCGAGTTAAGCGGGGTCTGACCCCACTCGGCGCAAAGGATTGCGACGGGGCCACTAACGTGGGCGCGATATTGTTCGTAATTTGAACAAATCCGCCGGGGCGGCAAGGGTCGGCGGAATTTCCCACACCCGATCGCACCTTGAAGCGCGGAAATTTTCAGCCGCTGGTCCTCCATCAGGATCGCTTCTTCGACTCCGATCCATCGATTCGAAACGTGGCCCGCGCGCTCTACGACGAGACACGCGAGCTGCCACTGATCTGCCCGCACGGTCACGTCGATCCGGCGCTGCTCCACGAAAATGCGCCCTTTCCGGAGCCGACCGCGCTCCTCATCACCCCGGATCATTACATCTTCCGGATGCTGTACTCGCGCGGCGTGTCGATGGAGTCGCTGGGAATTCCGACGCGCGACGGCACGGCGGTCGAGCGCGATCCGCGATCGATCTGGCAGCGCTTCGCCGACAACTACTATCTCTTTCGCGGCACGCCGACCGGGGTCTGGCTCGATCACGAGCTGTACGATCTGTTCGAGGTGCGCGTCAAGCTCGACGGTGGATCGGCCCTTGTCGTCTACGACCAGATCGCCGAGCGATTGGCTTCGCCCGAGTTCCGGCCGCGCGCCCTGTTCGATCGATTCAACATCGAGGTGCTGGCGACGACGGACAAAGCGACGGACAGTCTCTCGCATCACCGCGCGTTGCGTGAATCCGGGTGGGGTGGGCGCGTCGTCCCGACGTTCAGGCCCGACGCGTTGCTGCGCGTCGCGTCCGCGCACTGGCGCGATGAGTTGGCCGAGCTGTCGAAGGCCTGCGGACGTACGATCGATACGTTCGAGTCGTTTCTCGGGGCGCTCGCCGAGCGGCGACTGTACTTCAAATCCCTCGGCGGCGCCGCGACCGACCACGCGGTCGTCGAACCGTATACGACGCGACTCTTGCCCCACGAGCTCGACGCAATTTTCGCGCGGGCCGCGAACCGGTCGGCGACGGAAGAGGACCAGCGGTTGTTCGAGGCGCACATGCTGATGGAGATGGCGCGTTTGTCGACCGAGGACGGGCTCGTCATGCAGCTCCACCCGGGCGCGCTGCGCGATCACAATCACGCCGTTCACGCGCGCTTCGGGATGGACATGGGGGCCGACATCCCGGTCGCGACCGAGTACACGCGCAATCTGTCGGCGCTGCTCAACGCGTACGGGAATGATCCGCGTCTCACGCTGGTGCTGTTCACCCTGGACGAGACGACGTACGCGCGCGAACTGGCCCCGCTCGGCGGGCACTACCCGGCGGTACGACTGGGCCCGCCCTGGTGGTTCAACGATTCGATCGAGGGGATGACGCGCTTCCGCCAGCAGGTGACGGAGACGGCGAGCATTTACAACACTGCCGGCTTCAACGACGATACGCGCGCCTTCTGCTCGATTCCCGCGCGGCACGATCTCGCGCGGCGGGTGGATGCCAACTGGCTCGCTGGCCTGGTCGCGCGACACGTGGTCGATCTCGACGACGCGCGCGCGATGGCTCGCGCCCTCGCCTACGAGCTGGCGCGCGACACCTATCGCTTCGGTACCGCCGCGCGATATTCGCCGCCGGCCGACGCCCGGGTGGCCGGAGCGCGTCGGTGAATCGTCCGGCCGCGATCCGGATCGCCGATGGCGACGACGTCGCAGTCGCGCTGCGGCTGATCGCCGCGGGGGAAGACGTCGACGTGGCCGGAGAGCGTCTCAGAGCGAGACAGGAGATTCCAGCCGGACACAAAGTTGCCCTCTCCCGATTCGAACCAGGGCAGCCGGTCATCAAGTACGGCGTTCCGATCGGGGTTGCGACGGAGAAGATCGATCGCGGCGACTGGGTCCATTCGCACAACCTGAAAACGTCGCTCTCGGGCGTCCTCGACTATACGTATGCGGCGAACGTCGCGAACGGCACGACGCCTCCGCTCAGCGTGCCGACGTTCAAGGGCTACCGGCGAGCGAATGGTAAAGTTGGAACACGCAACGAACTGTGGGTGCTCAACACCGTCGGTTGCGTGAACCACGCGGCGGAGCGCATCGCCAAGCAGGCGGCGGATCGTTATGCCGGACGCGTCGATGGCATCCACGCGTTCGCGCATCCCTATGGCTGCAGTCAACTCGGCGATGATCTGAAGAACACACAGGCCGTGCTCGCCGGTCTTCTGCGGCACCCGAACGCCGGTGGTGTATTGATTCTCGGCCTCGGTTGCGAGAACAACCAACTCGACGAGTTGATGCGCCTCGCCGGCGACGTGGACAAGAGCCGCATCGCGTTCTTCAATACGCAGGACGTGATCGACGAGCTCGAGGAGGGAACAGGCGCTGTCGCGCGACTCATCGAGCGGGTGTCGGAGGATCGCCGCGTCGAATGCCCGGTGTCGGATCTCGTGGTCGGCCACAAATGCGGCGGCTCTGACGGTTTCAGTGGCATCACCGCCAACGCATTGCTCGGGCGCATCGCCGACCGGCTCACGGGGCTGGGCGGCAGCGTGCTCCTCACCGAGGTGCCGGAAATGTTCGGCGCCGAGCAACAGCTCATGAATCGCGCGACGAATGCGTCGGTGTTCGGCGACATCGTGCACATGGTGAACGATTTCAAAGAGTATTTTCTCCGACACAATCAGCCCGTCTACGAGAATCCCTCGCCGGGAAACAAGGCCGGCGGACTGACGACGCTCGAGGAGAAGTCGCTCGGGGCGATTCAGAAGGGCGGGCGCGCGCCGGTGTCGCATGTGCTGCGTTACGGTGAGCCAGTGAACGGCTCCGGCCTGTCGCTCCTCGAGTCGCCCGGCAACGACGGTGTTTCGTCGACCGCGATGGTGGTGAGTGGCGCGACCATCTTGTTGTTCACCACCGGACGCGGGACGCCGCTGGGCTTTCCGGTCCCGACGATCAAGATCTCATCGAACACGGATATCGCGACGCGAAAGCCGCACTGGATCGATTTCAACGCGGGCTCGCTGCTCGATGGCACGGCGACGATGGCGCAGCTCGAGGACGATCTCTTCGCGCTGATTCTCGCCGTGGCGTCGGGCGAACAACTGGCGAACAACGAGAAGAATGGCTACCGCGAAATCGCCATGTGGAAGGAAGGAGTGACGCTGTGAGCTCCGATCGGGCGAGGTTGTCGCGCGACGTCGTTTCTTCGCCGTCATTCGCCGCCGATGAGGACGTCGAGCTGCCGTCGGCGTCCACGCTCGGGCTTCCGGAGACCGTGGTGCAGTTCGGCACGGGCGCGTTCTTGCGCGGTTTCATCGACTACTTCATCGACGAGGCGAACCGGCGCGGCGCGTTCAACGGGTCGGTCGTCGCGATATCGTCCACCGGGAGCGCGCGCGACGCCGTTCTGAACGAGCAAGACGGCTTGTTCACGTTGGCGACTCAAGGAATCGAACACGGCGAGGCGCGCCGCCGATATCGCGTGATCTCGTCCGTCAGCCGCGCCATCTCGGCGACCGACGATTGGGACGCGGTGCTGGCCATTGCACGCGATCCGGCCATTCGTCTCGTCATCTCGAACACAACCGAAGTCGGCATCGTGCTCGACGAGAACGATTCGTTCGACGCACATCCGCCGCGCTCCTTTCCCGGCAAGCTCACCAGTTTCTTGTACGAGCGGGCACGCCACTTCGATTTTGCGGTCGACCGCGGCGTCATCGTGCTTCCGTGTGAGCTGATCGAAGACAACGGAGACACCCTTCGCGGGATCGTGAGAACGCTGTGCGAGCAATGGAAGCTCGGCGATCGCTTCGACGTTTGGCTCGGCGAGGCAGTCGACTTTCGAAACACTCTCGTCGATCGAATCGTCCCCCCCGCCGGTGCGCTCCCGAAAGACGAGTCGGTGCAGTTGGAACGAGCGCTCGGCTATCGTGACGGGATGATTACGAGTTGCGAGACGTACGCGTTGTTCGCCATAGAGGGCGACGACGCGCTTCGGAGCCGTCTTGGGTTCGCGGCGGATCCACGAATCATCGTGACGCCGGATATCAGACCGTATCGCGAACGAAAAGTCCGGATGCTCAACGGTGGTCATACGATCTCTGTTCCCGTCGCGTTGCTCGCCGGTTTGGAGACGGTGCGCGAGGCGATAGAAGATCCGCTGGTCGCCCAGTTCATGCGCCGGGCCATCCTCGACGAGATCGTGCCGAGCCTCGACGTCCCCGACGCCGAGCCGTTCGCCAGAGACGTGCTGCTGCGCTTCGCCAATCCGTACATCCGTCACTCGCTGATCGATATCACGCTCCACGCGACCGCCAAGATGCGCGTTCGTGTGGTGCCATCGATCGTCGCATACACGGAACGGTTCGACCACACGCCCGAATCGCTTGCGTTTGGCTTCGCGGCCTACCTGGCATTCATGCGTGGCGACATCCAGGTTGAACGGCGCGCTACCGGGTTGCCGGTCCCCGACGATCGCGAAGGCGAGGCGATCCGCGCGGCGTGGATGCGCGCCGGGCATGGCTCAGAGCCGGCGGTGCGTGACTTCGCGCGAAGTGTGTGCGGCGATACGACTCTCTGGGGCACCGATCTCTCGACGTTGCGCGGCTGGTGCGAGGCGGTGAGCGACCATCTGATGCGGATCATGGAGTACGGCATGCGGCCGGCGCTCGAACAACATCTCGGCGTCTCAACGTCCATCTGACATGACGGCCTTCCCCTCTTTCGGCGATGTTTTGGCGAGGCTGCGCGCGGTGCGCATCGTCCCCGTGATCACGATCGATGATCCGGAAGACGCGATCCCGCTGGCGCGGGCGCTCATGGACGGTGGACTGGCATGCGCCGAGATCACCTTTCGCACGCCCCGTGCGCCTGAGGCGCTGCGACGGATCACCGCCGAGGTCCCCGAGATGTTCGTCGGCGCCGGCACGGTGCTCACCGCCGAGCAGGCGAAGCGTGCGCGCGACGCCGGCGCGCAGTTCATCGTGGCGCCGGGATTCGGTCCTCGAGTGGTCGAGCATTGCCTCGAGCACGACATCCCCGTCTTTCCGGGCATAGCGACACCGACGGAGGTCGAGGCGGCGCTCGAGAGAGGCCTCACAACGCTCAAATTCTTTCCGGCCGAACAGACAGGTGGGTTGGACTATCTGAAGGCGATCGCCGCGCCGTACGTGGATGTGAGTTTCATGCCCACCGGCGGCATCAACGCGGAGAATGTCGCGAAGTACCTCGCGTTCAAACGCGTCGTCGCATGCGGAGGATCCTGGATGGCGCCGGCGGATTGGATCGCGGAGAGACAATTCGCTCGGATTCGCGATGCCGCGCTGCGCGCCACGGAGATTGCGCGGGGCGGAATCGCCGTCGCGGCGGGGGTTGCGGTATGACGTGCGTCGTCACGCTCGGCGAAGTGATGCTGCGCCTCAAGTCGCCGGGATTCGAGCGACTGTTCCAGTCGCCGATGCTCGAAGCCACGTTTGGCGGGGCCGAGGCGAACGTGGCTGCGTCGCTGGCGCAGTTTGGTGTGGAGGCCCGATTCGTCTCGGCGATTCCCGCCAACAACGTTGGCGACGCTTGCCTGGCGACGCTGCGCGGCTTCGGCATCGATACATCGTGCATCAAACGGCAGGGCGAACGACTCGGCGTCTACTTTCTCGAGAACGGCGCCAATCAGCGACCGTCCCGTGTGACGTACGACCGCGCCGGCTCCTCGATATCGACGGCGATGGCGAGCGATTTTGATTGGGACGTCGTCTTCGCCGGGGCGGATTGGTTCCACATCAGCGGCGTGACGCCGGCGATCAGCGCAAGTGCCGCCGAGCTGTCGATCGCGGCGGCCAAGGCGGCGCGCGAGCGCAAGCTGAGCGTCTCCTGCGACTACAACTATAGAAAGAATCTCTGGAAGTACGGCAAGAAAGCGCCGGAGGTCATGCGCGAGTTGGTGGGTCATGCCACCGTTGGCATCGCGAACGAGGAGGACTGTCAGAAGGCGCTTGGCATCGAAGTCGACGTGAGCGTGGAGTCGGGCGAGTTGGAGCAGGAGAAATATTGCGCCCTCGCCGAACGGGTGTTGAAAGAGTTTCCGAATCTGGAGAAGCAAGTCATCACGCTCCGCGAAAGTCACAGCGCCGATCACAACGGCTGGAGTGCAGTGCTGCACAGTCGCAAGCAGTTCCTGTCGGGGCGGCACTACGAGATCACCGACATCGTGGATCGTGTCGGCGGCGGCGATTCGTTTGCCGCGGGTCTCATCTATGGGCTGCGCGCGTACAAGGATGACCAGCGTGGTCTCGAGTTCGCGACGGCGGCGTCGTGCCTCAAGCATTCAGTGCTCGGGGACATCAACCGCGTGAGCGTGAGTGAAGTGGAGGCCCTCATGGCTGGTGACGCGAGCGGTCGCGTGCAGCGATAACATGGCGGTAACGACGAAGCCGGCGGCCGCTGGCGCGACTGAGCTTGCCGCCTCGGGCGCGCTCGGACCGATCGGACGCTACCGGTGGACGATCTGCGCCTTGCTCTTCTTCGCGACGACGATCAACTACATCGATCGCCAGGTACTCGGCATTCTCGGGCCGACGCTGTCGCGCGACATCGGTTGGAACGAACAGCAATTCGCCAACGTTGTTTCGTGGTTCACGATTTCGTACGCATTCGGCTTGCTCATCGCCGGCCGGGTGATGGATCGCATCGGCACGCGACGCGGCTTCGCGGCGTCGGTCGTGATCTGGAGCCTGTCCGCAATGTCGACGGCGCTCGCCAAGACGACGGCCGGCTTCAGCGCGGCACGCTTCGCGCTCGGCTTCGGCGAATCGGGAAACTTTCCGGCGTCCATCAAGACGGTCGCCGAGTGGTTTCCGTCGAAAGAGCGGGCGCTGGCAACGGGGATCTTCAATGCCGGCTCGAATGTCGGCGCCATCATCACGCCGCTTCTCGTTCCGTGGATCACGATCACATGGGGATGGCGGGCGGCATTCATCGCGACCGGCTCGCTCGGTTTCATCTGGCTGGCGTTCTGGCTCGCCGTGTATCGGCCGCCCCGGGACCATCCAAAGTGCGGCAAGGCCGAGCTGGCGCACATTTGCAGCGACGGCGACGAGTCCCCACGCCCGGTGAAATGGACACGGCTGCTGCGCCACCGCCAAACATGGGCGTTCGCGATCGGCAAGCTGATGACCGATCCGATCTGGTGGTTCTATCTGTACTGGCTGCCGAAGTTCCTCGACACGAAGTTCGGCATCAAGCTGGCGAACGTGGCAGCGCCGCTGATCGCGATCTATCTGCTCGCCGACGTCGGATCGATCTTCGGCGGATGGTTGTCCGGCGCGTTGATCAAGCGCGGCTGGAACGTGAACGTCAGCCGGAAGACGACCATGCTTATCGCGGCGCTCCTCATCGTGCCGACGATCTTCGCGCCGTACACGCCGAGCATGTGGACGGCGGTGCTGATCGTCGGCGTCGCGGCGGCGGCGCATCAGTGGTGGTCGGCGAACATCTTCACATTGGCGAGCGACATGTTCCCACGGTACGCCGTGGGCTCCGTCGTTGGCATCGGTGGATTCACCGGGGCGATCGGCGGCTTTCTCTTTCAGCGCGGGACCGGATGGGTGCTTCAGCACAACGGCAGCAACTACACGCCGGTCTTTCTCGTCTGCGGCTTCGCCTATGTGTCGGCACTGGTGGTGGTGCACCTTCTCTCGCCGCGCCTGGAACGCGTCGAGCTGACGAAGGGAGAGCTCGTGTGATCCGACGTCGAAGGTCACCATGGCGCCCGCTCGACTCGTGAGCAATCGGCGCGACTTTCTGCGGTCGCTTGGCGCGGGAGCAGTACTCACCTCGCCGATGGGCGCGTTGGCCTGCCGGCATGTCGCGCAGACGAACGCACCGCCGACGTTGGCGAGGGGTTGGAGGCTCGTTCCGCAGATTCTTTCGCGCATCGCGCCGCCGCGATTCCCGGATCGCGACTTCGACATTACGCGCTACGGGGCGCGCGACCAGGCATCGTTCGACAACACCGAGGCCATACGTCGCACCGTTGACGCGTGCAGCGCCGCCGGCGGCGGCCGAGTCGTGGTGCCAACCGGCAGGTTCCTCACCGGGCCGGTTCATCTGAGGAGCAACGTCAACCTGCATGTGTCGCGCGGGGCAACGCTCGCGTTCACCCACGATGCCTCGAGATACTTGCCCGCCGTGCTCACGCGCTTCGAGGGAACGGAGCTCATGGGCCTATCGCCGCTGATTTACGCGTTCGAGCAGACGAACGTCGGCGTGACCGGCGAAGGGACGCTCGACGGCCAGGCGAACGAGCAACACTGGTGGCCCTGGAAGGGTCTCGCGGAGTTCGGTTGGAGGCAGGGGATGCCGAACTACAACATGGCTCGCCAGCGACTCCTTGCGATGGCGGAGCAGGGCGTTGCGGTTGGGAAGCGCACGTTCGGCGCGGACGCGTACTTCCGGCCCCAGTTCATCCAGCCGTATCGCTGCCGCAACGTGCTTATCGAGAACGTCACCATCGTGAATTCACCGATGTGGGAGATTCATCCCGTTCTCTGCACCAACGTCACGGTGCGCGGTGTGAAGATCACGACGCACGGTCCGAACAACGACGGCTGCGACCCGGAGTCATGTCGTGACGTGCTGATCGAACATTGCACCTTCGATACCGGCGACGACTGCATCGCGATCAAGTCGGGGCGCAACGCCGATGGCCGGCGCCTCAACGTGCCGAGCGAGAACATCATCGTCCGGAACTGCGAGATGCGGGACGGGCACGGCGGCGTCACCGTCGGCAGTGAGATTTCCGGCGGATGCTGGAACGTCTTCGCGCATGACTGTCGCATGGACAGTCCGCGCCTCGACCGCGCGCTTCGGCTGAAGAACAACGCGATGCGCGGTGGGCTGCTCCACGACATTTACATGAGGGACGTGACGATCGGCCAGGTGGCCGACTCCGTTCTGTCGATCGACTTCAGCTACGAAGAAGGCGCCAAAGGGTCGTTCACGCCAGTCGCCCGCGACATCGAACTGCTGCGGGTCACGAGCAAGAAGAGTCCGTACGGCATCTACCTCAAAGGGTTCGCGAACGCACCGATCGAACACGTCCGGGTCATCGACTGTCGCTTCGACAATGTCGCCAAAGGCAACGTTCTCGAGCACGCGACTGACGTTCGCTTCGTGCGAACGAAGATCAACGGGGTCGAGGTATCGTGAGACTCGCTCTCGCCGCGTTGCTCTCGACGCTCGCGCTGACTCCTGTGTCGGCTCAGTCGAGCCGTCCATGGTCAGTTCGCGTCGCCGAGTCCGTGATGCGACGGAGTCCGATCGCCGTCTACGACCGGTGGGATTACACCGCGGGACTCATGCTGCTGGGCCTCGAACGGCTTGGCACCGCGACGGGCGATGCCGTGTATGCGGCGTACATCAAGCGCAGCATCGATTCCCTCGTCCGGCCGAATGGCGAGATCGCGACATACGCGGCCGACGAGTACAATCTCGACCAGATCAACGAAGGGCGCGCCCTGTTCGGTTTGTTCGATCGCACGCATGACGCGCGGTATGCGCGCGCCGCGGATCGATTGCGCCAGCAGCTGCGCACGCAACCGCGCACATCGGAAGGCGGCTTCTGGCACAAGAAGATTTACCCGCAGCAGATGTGGCTCGACGGCCTGTACATGGCCGAGCCATTTTATATGCGGTACGCTGTTCGCCACAACGACACGTCGGCCGTCACTGACGTGGCGCGGCAGTTCCTTCTCGCGGCGCGTCACCTGCGTGATCCGGCGACTGGACTGTTCTATCACGGGTGGGACGCCACGCATTCGCAGACGTGGGCGGATCCCAAGACGGGGGCCTCGCGAGTTTTCTGGGGACGCGCGATCGGTTGGTATCTGATGGCGTTGGTGGACGTTCTGGACGACCTACCGAAGACGCATCACGATCGCGCGGAGCTCGTTCGCATCACCCAGCAGTTGGCCTCCGCTGTTGCCGCGGTGCAGGACCCCGTGAGCGGCGTCTGGTGGCAAGTCCTCGACCAGCCGAATCGGGATCGCAACTACCTCGAAGCGTCGGCCTCGTCGATGTTCACGTATGCGTTCGCGAAGGGCGTCCGCATCGGCGTGCTCCCTGCCGACGTTCGCCGACGCGCCGATCGCGCCTTCGACGGAATGCTGGCTCACTTCGTCCGCACGAACCCTGACGGGACGGTCTCGATCACCAATATCTGCAAAGTTGCGGGCCTCGGCGGGGAGCCGGTGCGCGGCGTGAACTACGAGTACTACGTCTCCGAGCCGATCGTCGACGACGACTACAAGGGTGTCGGCGCCTTTCTCCTCGCCGCGGTGGAACTCGGCCGATGAGCGTACTCGATCAGTTCACCCTTCAAGGGAAGCGCGCGCTCGTCACTGGCTCGAGCCGTGGACTCGGCAAAGCGATGGCGATCGCGTTCGCCGAGGCGGGCGCCGACGTCGTGTGCGCGAGCTCGAAAGCGAGTGGCGCCGATGAAACTGTGAAGGGCATCGCGTCGCTTGGTCGCCGTGCATGGAAGGTCAGCGCTGACCTTGCCGATCGGAAAGCCGTTCTGCGGATGGCGGAAGAGGCACAGCGACAAGCCGGGGCGATCGACATCCTCGTCAACAACGGCGGCACCATCGCGCGACAGCCCGCAGTGGAATACGCCGAGGCGGAGTGGGACCGCATCCTCGAGACGAATCTCGATTCGGTCTGGCTCCTGTCCCAGTTCTTCGGTCGCGGCATGGTGGAGCGACGATCCGGAAAGATCATCAACATCGCGTCAGTGCTGTCGTTCAGCGGCGGGATCACGGTGCCGGCGTACACGGCGAGCAAGCACGCGGTGGCGGGACTAACGAAGGCGCTCGCCAACGAGTGGGCACGGCACAACGTGCAGGTGAACGCCATCGCCCCCGGCTATTTCTCCACCGACAACACACAGCGATTGCGCGACGATGCGAATCGGTTCGCCGAGATCACGTCGCGCATTCCCGCGGCTCGCTGGGGAACTCCAAACGAGCTAGCGGGCGCCGCCGTCTTCCTGGCGTCGGAGGCAAGCAATTACGTCAATGGCCACATCCTACTCGTCGACGGCGGATGGATGGCGCGATAGAACTATGCGACTCCTTCCGGATTCCATTCGGGCGCGTGCGCTCTCGACAGAGGAGCTTCGTGACGCGTTCCTGGTTCAGGGCCTCTTCAAGCCCGACACCGTGTCGCTGCATCACGTCGACCTCGACCGCGTGGTGCTCGGCGGCGCGGTACCTTGTGGCGACACATTGTCGCTCAGCGCGCCCGCATCGCTGGCAGCGGAGTATTTCCTCGAACGACGCGAACTGGGCGTCCTGAACATCGGCGCGGCGGGCAACGTCTCCGTCGATGGTCAGCGATACAAGCTGAACAAGCTCGACGTCTTGTACGTCGGCCGTGGAAGTCGCGACGTCTGCTTCGAGAGCGACAGCGCCGAACAGACCGCCAAGTTCTATCTGACCAGCTATCCCGCCCACTCCTCGCATCCGACGACGTACGTCAGCCGTGCTTCCGTTACCGGCAGTCCGATCGGAAGCGCCGAGCGCGCCAATGCACGGAAAGTCGCGAAGTACATCCACGCCGACGGGGCGCAGAGCGCTCAACTCGTAATGGGAGTAACGCGGCTCGAGCCGGGAAGTGTGTGGAACACGATGCCGGCGCATTCGCATTTCCGTCGCACCGAAGTGTACCTGTACTTCGACGTTCCCGATGATGGCGTCGTCGTTCACCTGATGGGTGAACCGACTGAGACGCGCCATCTGATCGTTCGGAACGAGGAAGTCGTTCTGTCGCCGCCCTGGTCGATTCACTCGGGGTGCGGCACGTCGGCGTACAGCTTCTGTTGGGCGATGGGTGGCGAGAATCGGGACTATACGGACATGCAGCAAGTCGCCATGGGAGATCTGCGATGAGAACGATTCTGGTTGCCGCGACGGCGCTTGTCCTTCCGTTCGTCCTCAGCGCCCAGGCGTCGTACGTGGTGCGCGCCGAGAACACGCTCGCGCTGACGCGCACCGACGAAACGATCGGTGTCGCCTGGGCCGATGTTCGCGCCAAGCTGCCGAGCGCCAGCCCAGCCCAGGTCCGAGTCCGCGACCTCGGTTCGGGGCGTGAGATCGCGTCGCAGGTAGTGGACAACGACGGCAACGGAACGATGGACGAGCTGATCTTCCAGGCGACCTTTGCGCCGAGTGAGGCGAAGCGCTTCGCCATCGAGGCGGCGCCCCCGGCGAAGGTAGAGAAGGTCCGGGTGTACGCGTCGCACCAGGATCCGCGCGACGATGTGGCATGGGAAAGCGACCGCATCGCCTTTCGCATCTACGGACAGGGATTGTGGAAAGTCGATTCGCTGCTGAGCAGCGGCCTCGATGTGTGGGTCAAGCGCGTGCGTACGCCGATCGTCGAGAAGTGGTACGCGAAGGGGCACGACGAATATCATCGCGATACCGGCGAAGGCGCCGACTTCTTCGACGTCGGTCAGACGCTCGGCGCGGGCGGCACGGCGATCTGGCGCGACGGCAAAATGTATCGCGCGTGGAACTTCAAATCGTGGAAGATCATCGCCAACGGTCCGGTCCGCGCCATTTTCGAGCTCCAGTATCAACCGTGGGATGCCGGAAGCGGGCCTCGCGTGACCGAGACGAAGCGCGTCGCGCTCGACGCGGGCCAAAACCTCAATCACGTCACGAGCATCTTTCGCTCGGAATCGCCGGTGAACGACCTGCCGTGGGTCACGGGGCTCGTGAAGCGGCCGAGCGTCGTCGGATCGGAGAGCAAGGCGCGGCCGTGGGCTTGGCTGTCGGTATGGGGCCCGGTCGTGCCTAAGGATGGCGGACACGGCGACCTCGGGACGGCGGTGCTCGTTCCGCGCGATGCGGTGTCAGAGTGGCGGGAGAATGAAGACCACTATTTCCTCGTCTCGCATGCGAAGCCGGGCGAGCCCGTGAACTATTGGGTCGGCGCGGGATGGACCGACAGCGGCGATTTCCGCGACGTGCGCGATTGGTGGAACTATCTCGATCAGTTCGCGCAGCGCCTCGCGGCGCCGATCAAAACGTCAGTGGAGAGGGCGGGGCCATGATCACGCGCGGAGCGGCGATCACGCTGGTAACGTTTGCTTCAGCGCTCGGCGCGCAGGATGCGCGAACGGTCACCGAGCCGAGGCGTCCGGCGACGTGCGCGGTACTGACTGCGGAGTTGACACCCGTCGCCGATACGACGCTCGCCGAGCAGGACGAACAGAAGCTCGATACGCGCCGCATTCAGAGCGCGATCGATCGGTGCGACGGCGGGCGCGGCAGGGCGGTGGTCCTCAAGGCCGCCGGCAGCGCGCGTGCGTTTCTCATCGGTCCGATCACGCTCAAAACGGGCGTGACGCTGGTCGTGGACACGAACGCCATTGTCTTCGGATCGCGGGACCCAAAGGTCTACGACATGGACGGCCGTTGCGGGACCGTGGACGAAAAGGGACATGGCTGCAAGGCGCTCATCTCGTCGGACAAGGCGAATGGCGTGGCGATCATGGGTCCCGGGACGATCGACGGACGCGGTTGGGCAAAGTTGCTCGGCAAGGACGTCTCCTGGTGGGATCTGGCACAGGATGCCAAGGTGCGGAGCCTCAACCAGAGCTGTCCGCGCCTGATCGTGCTGACGCAGACGAACGATGCCGTCCTCTATGACCTGACGCTGAAGAATTCCGGCAACTTTCACGTGGTGTTCGATCGCGGGAACGGCTTCACTGTCTGGGGCATTCGCATCGACACACGCGACCCCCGTGCGCGCAACACTGACGGCATCGATCCGATGAGCGCGAAGAACGTCACGATCACGCACAACTACATCAATACGGGCGATGACAACGTCGCGGTGAAAGCGGGGAACAAGCCGAGCTCGCAGATGACCGTGTCGCACAACCACTTCTATCGCGGGCACGGGATGTCGATCGGCAGCGAGACGGATGGGGGCGCGAGCGCGATCCGCGTCTTCGACCTGTCGATCGAGGGCGCGGATAACGGGCTGCGTATCAAGTCCAACTCGGCGCGCGGCGGCTTGGTGCACGACATCGAGTATCGGGACGTGTGCATTCGTCGTACGAAGAACGTGATCGAGATGGACACGCACTACACCGCGTCGGCGAAGACGACCGGCGATCTCATTCCCGAGTTTCGAGACATTCGCCTCAAGGACGTGCGCGTGCTCGATGGTGGGAAAGTAATCCTCGAGGGATACGACGCGCCGCGCCGGCTGGCGATGGTGTTCGACAACGTGGTGTTCGACGATCCGTCGAAGATGAATGTGAGTGCATCGCACGTCACGATCGTGCGCGGGCCGGGGCCGATGAACCTGGCGATTCCCGGCGAAGACGTTCAGCTCACCGGTACACCGTCCGATGCGCCGCCGAATTCGTGCGCGGGCAAGTTCGTTCCGATGCCGACCGCGGCGGTCAGCGGCGCGGCGTCCGGGCGCTACGCGGCGATCGTCGACGCCGCGTTTCACGGCATCGATGGTGACAGCAGCACCGGATCGCCGACCTTTCGCACGCTCGGCGCGGCCCTGACCGCACTGCCGCCCAATGGCGTCGGCCGAGTTGCCATCTTCGTGAAGAACGGACGCTATCGCGAGAAGCTCACCGTCGATCGACCGTACCTGTCGCTCGTCGGCGAGAGCCGCGACGGAACAGTGCTGACGTACGACGCCGTGGCCGATACGCCGAGTCCCGGTGGGGGCGCGTATGGTACGCGCGGCAGCTTCACCCTGCGGATCGTCGCGCCGGATTTTCGCGCCGAGAATCTCACGATCGAGAATTCGTTCGACTACATGGCGAATGTCGCGAAGCCAGAGAGCGACAAAACGAAGCTCAAGAACATCCAGGGTGTCGCGCTGATGCTCGACCTCGGCTCCGATCGCGCGACGTTCACGAACACGAAGATCCTGGGGCACCAGGACACGCTATTTCCCAACGCGGGCCGCAGCTATTTCTCCAAAAGTGAGATTCGCGGCAACGTTGATTTCATTTTTGGGGCAGGGCAGGCGGTGTTCGACGACTGCGACATCGTCTCCCTCGATCGCAACAGCAAGACGACGAATGGCTACGTGACCGCGGCGAGCACGGACGTCGGTCAGCCGTTCGGATTTCTGTTCGTGAACAGTCGGCTGAAGAAGGAGTCGCCGGAGATGGCGCCGAACTCCGTCACACTCGGCAGGCCGTGGCATCCGTTCGCGAATCCGAAAGCTGTGGCGAGCGTCGCGTTCATCAATTGCTGGATGGACGACCACGTCGGCGACCGCGGATGGGATCGAATGTCATCGGTGGATTCGACCGGCACCCGCATCTGGTACGAGCCGGCGTCGGCGCGCTTCGCCGAATTTGGCACGACGGGGCCGGGAGCGGTCGCGAGCACGACACGGCGCGCCTTGAGCGCGACCGATGCGACGCGCTATACACCAGCGGCGGTGCTCGGCGATTGGAACCCAGTGCCGAGCAAGGACGCACGGTAAGTAGGGTGCGGATCACCTTCCGCTGGTTCGGCGTCGACGATCCGATCGCGCTCGCGCACATCAGACAAATTCCCGGCGTCCGCGGCATCGTCAGCGCGCTGTACGACATCCCGGTCGGCGATGCCTGGTCGCGCGCCCGCATCTTCCGACTGCAGGAGCAAGTGGCCGATGCCGGCCTCGATCTCGCGGTGATCGAGAGCATCCCGGTGCACGAGGACATCAAGCTCGGTCGAGCGACGCGCGACCGTCTCGTCGATCAGTATTGCGAGAGTGTGCGGGCGATGGGAGAGCTCGGGATTCCGGTGCTCTGCTACAACTTCATGCCGATCTTCGACTGGACGCGCACCAATCTCGCGATGACGATGCCGGATGGCTCGACCACCCTCGCGTACGACGATGCGGCGCTCGCGCGCATCGATCTGTCGCGCGGGACGGGTGACCTTCCGGGGTGGGCGACGGCATACGACGCGACGACGCTTCGCGCTCTCCTCGAGGCGTACCGCTCGATCGACGAGGAGCAACTGTGGGAGAACCTCGCGTACTTCCTCGAGCGCGTCGTTCCCGTCGCGGCGAGTGTCGGCGTGAAGATGGCGATCCATCCCGATGATCCGCCATGGCCGATCTTTGGATTGCCGCGCATCGTCACCAACGCGGCGGCGCTCGAGCGTCTCACGCGGATCGTCGACGACCCCGCGAACGGCGTCACGTTCTGTACGGGCTCACTTGGCGCTGATGAAGCGAACGACTTGCCGGCGATGATTCGCTCGGTCGGCGGGCGCGGACGGATTCACTTCATGCACTGCCGCAATGTGCGGCGTACCGGCGCGCGACAATTTCACGAGAGCCCGCACCCGACGGAATTCGGCAGCGTGAACATGCTCGAGGTGATGCGAGCGTTGAGAGAAATCGGGTATGAAGGGCCGATGCGGCCGGACCATGGACGAATGATCTGGGGCGAGCGTGGCCGGCCCGGATACGGTCTCCACGATCGCGCACTCGGCGCCATGTATTTGCAGGGCCTGTGGGAAGGACTGGCCTAGGGCCGGTCCGGCACCGCGGCGCGTGTCATACGTCGCTCGACACTCCGCTCTGAAAAGACACCGGGTGAAGAACGCTTTGTTCTCCACCCGGCGCTCGTTCGACTTCGTCACGACACCTACGGCATTGTGGTCCCTTCGGCGCGCAGATGGAGAACCGAGTCGGCAATCAGCGCGAACGCCACGGCAATAACGGAATCTCATCGACCGAACCGCATGACGTGGAAGGCCACAACCGGAATGCCAACGACGATTCCGATCGGTCGCCATCGACTGGGCCGGGCGAAGCTCACGGCAGCCGCGGCGATCACGAGAGCAAGCGCCGTTACTCCAGCGTCGTCCCAGGTCGGTCGGGCGTCGAGATACGCGATGCACCCCCCGAGCACGACGGCGGCAATAGCCGCTACCGCATCGGTCACAACGCCGCGGTTCTCAGTCCTTTCTCGTTTCCCTCGTTCAATCCGCTCGCAATGCTTCCATTGGATCAACTCGCGCGGCGCGGAGCGCCGGGACCCAACTCGCCAATAACGCAAACGCCAGCAGGGTCGCCGCGGCAAGGCTCAGCGTCACCGGATCTGTCGGCGTCACTTCGTAAAGCAGTGACCGGAGAAACCGGCCGACGAGCGCGACAAGTGCCAACCCAGCGACGATTCCCGCCGCGCATAAGACAAGACCCTGGCGAGCGACCATCGCCGCCACGGACCGCGGTTGAGCGCCGAGGGCAATGCGAACACCAAGCTCGCGTGTGCGCAGCGTGACGATATACGCAATGACGCCGTACAAGCCGACAACGCCGAGAACGAGCGTGACGGCGGCCGCAACGCCGAGCAGCATCATCGTAAATGCAAGGCGCGCGATCGACGCTTCCGTCACTTCGCGCATCGTGCGTATCTGGAAGGTCGGTAGCGTCGCATCCAATTCGTGCACGACGCGCTGCATCTCGCGTGTGATCGCGATCGGGTCGCCGCTCGTACGCGCGACGAGCGCCATCGTGCGATGCACCGGCCCATTCAATGTGTCGTTGCTTGCCGCTTCGGGAAAATACACGGCGCGGTCCGGCGCCGACATCAGCGACGTGTCCCGAACGTCGCCGACCACACCGATGATGGTATTCCAATCACCGCTCGGCAGCTCGCGGAAGCGTTTGCCGATCGCGCTGCGGCCGGTCGAGTCGTGAAAGAAGTAGATCGCGGTCGCCAGACTTATGATCGCCTCACGCGCGCTCTGACGCTCCAGCCGATCGAACGCGCGTCCCGCAAGAAGCGGAATCTGCATCGCCCGGAAATATCCGGAGTCGACGCTCGAGTACGTCTCGAGCGGCGGAATCTTCGTCGCCGTGCTCGCGTCGCCCTCGACGTAGAACGGATCGTGATCGGAACCGTCACCCTGCAGCGGCAGGTGAGAGGTGACGCCGACGGTGGACACGCCGGGAATCCTCGACGCTCGCTCGACGAGCTGTTGATAGAAGCGCGCCACGGTTGTGTCGTTCGGGTACCGGAGACCGGGCGTCGTCACCCACAGCGTCGCGACACCGTCGGCGGTGAATCCCGGCCGCACGGCGTGAAGCCGCTGGAACGTCCGGAGCAGCAGCCCTGACGCGGCGAGGACGACGAGCGCGAGTGCCATTTGCATCGCGACGAGTGCGCTGCGAGCCCGTTGACGATTGGCTCCCGCCGTGCCACCGCGACCGCCTTCACGTAACCCGGTCAGCGTATCGCTGCGAAGGAAACGAATGGCCGGAATGACGCCGCATGCCGCCGAGACCAGCATCGCGACGACCACGGTGAAACCGACGACGGTCGCGTCGACCTGAATTTCGGCGAGCCTCGGAATTCCCACCGGACCGGCCGCGACGAGCAGGCGAATCGCCGCGTATGCCACACCGAGCCCGAGCACCGCCGAGGCTATCGCGAGGACCGCCGTCTCGGTGAAGAAATGTATTATCACGCGCGCGCGGCTCGCGCCGAGGGCCGACCGCACGGAAAGTTCACGATGCTTTGCGTCGGCGCGAACCAGCAGCAGATTCGCGACGTTCGCGCACGTGACGAGGAGGACGAGCATCGCCGCGGCGGCGACGATCCACAACGTCTTCGCCACGCCGCCGACGATGTCGTCGCGCATCGGTACGAGTCGCGGCGCGGGTTTGGCCTGGTCGAGCATCATCTGCGTCGTGATGCCCGGCGCCAGCATCGGCGTCACTTCGGTCATGCGCGGCAGAACGTTCGCCATCTCGCGCTGTGCCGCCTGGACGGTCACCCCCGGGCGTAACCTCGCCACTCCGCCGAAGCTGAACCCGCCCAGGAATTCGGCGTTCGGATCGAGCTGCCGCGGCATCCAGATTTGTGTTTCGCGACTGGGAAAGCGGAAGCGCTCCGGCATGACGCCGATGATCTCGGTTGATTGTCCGAAGACCAGCAGCTTCTGACCGACGATGGTTTTCGATGCGCCAAACCGGGAGCGCCACATTCCCTCGCTGATGATCGCGAAGTGGCCCGCCTTCGGGGCATCCTCCTGCTCAGTAAAGGCGCGGCCAAGGAGCGGGGGCACTTCGAGCAGCGGGATGACCTCGTGGGTCACGTAAACCCCGGGGATTCGCTCGGGTTCGCCGCGGCCATTCGGATCCTCGACGCTGACGGAGGAGGTCT
Source organism: Gemmatimonadaceae bacterium (assembly GCA_025928335.1). Taxonomy (GTDB): domain Bacteria; phylum Gemmatimonadota; class Gemmatimonadetes; order Gemmatimonadales; family Gemmatimonadaceae; genus JAQBQB01. The sequence continues at coordinate 9,432 of JAICJQ010000015.1, read as the reverse complement.
GATAGATCCCAATTCCGGCCAGCGACCGCGCGAACCGCTTGTACGTCAGGTACGTCCCAGGAGTCTGCTCGGCGTGGAACAAAGACAGGGGCGGCAGGTCGTGCCACGCGCCGACGAGTTGTTCCGGATGTCCAAACGGGAGCGGCCGAAGGAGAACACCGTTGACGATCGCGAAGATCGCGGCTGCCGATCCGATGCCGATGGTGAGCGCGAGGATGACGGTGACGCTGAACAGCGGCGCGCGCCGCAGCGAACGCCACGCGTAGTTGAGACCGTTCATGAACTGGGCTCGGTGGATCGGTTACTCGGTCGTACGGCTGGAAATCGGGTAGGGTTTCTGGATGGGCCGATCGGACGATGAAAGCCGCAAGGTCGCTGTCATCCCGAGCGAAGCGAAGGACCTGCTGTGCGTGACTAGTTACCGGCCAACGACAGTAGGTCCTTCGTCGCTGCGCTCCTCAGGATGACACTCCTGCAACGCCCATTCGCCCATTCGCCCATTCGCCCGTTCGCCGAGTCACTCCCTCACGATGAGTGTCCCGTTTGAGTGCCCCGTCGCCATAGGAAATACACGGGAATGCCCAACACAACGATCGCCAACCCGAGGAAGGCGTCCTGTCTCGTCGAGGGTGACAGGAGGATGAGAATCATCACCGCCGTCGTGAGCGCGATGTAGAGCGCCGGTAACACGGGATATCCCACTGTGCGATACGGCCGTTCGATGTCGGGGCGTTTGGCGCGAAGCATGAACAGGCCGATCGTCGTCAATGCGTAAAACACGAGCGCGGCGAAGATCACGTAATTCAAGAGTTGTCCGTAGCTCCCGGTGAGGCAGAGGAACGCCACCCAGATCGACTGCACGATCAGTCCTGCCGCGGGCACGCGGCGCTCGTTCAGCGCTCCTACCCTCTTGAAGAACAAACCGTCGCGCGCCATCGCGTAGTACACGCGCGCCCCGGCCAAAATGAGCCCGTTGTTGCAGCCGAACGTCGAGATAAGAATGGCGATCGCCATGATCGTCGCACCGGCGGCGCCGAAGATGACCTCGAGGGCGGCGGTCGCGACGCGGTCCTGGGTGGCGTGCGAGACGCCGCGCGCGAGGGCCGTCGCGGCGCCCTCGGCGCCGTTCATCGGAAGCGCGTTCAGGTACGCGACATTCGCCATGACGTAGAGGACCGTCACCAATCCCGTCCCGAAGAGCAGCGCCAGGGGAAGATTGCGCTTGGGATTGTGCACCTCTGCCGCGGCGAAGGTGACGTTGTTCCAGGCGTCGCTCGAGAAGAGCGAGCCGACGAGTGCCGCGCCGAACGCGACGATGAACGCGCCCGTCACGTCGATGTGACCGGCAAAGTTGCCGCCGCTGAAGTTCGCCGCGATCGCCGTCGCATTCCGTCCGACGGTGATCCCGAGCAGGATGAGCAGCGCCAACGCGGCCGTCTTGATCAGCGTGAGCGATGTCTGAACGAACTTTCCCTCGCGCACGCCTCGCAGGTTGATCCATGTGAGGACCGCGATGCTGATCAGCGCGACGAGCCGCTGGGGCGAGAGTCCGAGCTCGATTGCATTCGCCTGATCGGTGCAGCCGAGCCACGAGGCGCACAGGCTGGCGCGCGGGAACCAGCTGTAGAGGTCGGGACTGATCGCCGGCCAGAGCACGCCGAGGAATCGCCCGAACGCCACAGCAACGGCGGCGATCGTTCCCGTTTGAATGACGAGAAAGAGCGTCCATCCATAGAGGAAGCCCATCAGCGGGCCCATCGACTCGCGGAGGAAGACGTACTGGCCGCCCGCCCGCGGGAACATCGCCGCGAGCTCGCCGTAGGTCAGCGCACCGAGCAGCGTGATCACGCCGGTGAGGACCCAGGCGGCGAGAAGCCACATCGGCGAGCCGAGGCTGCGCGCCATGGCCGCCGACGTGATGAAGATGCCCGAGCCGATCATCGAACCGGCGACGAGCATCGTCGCGTCGGTCAGGGTGATCGCCTGGACGAACTCGGCGTTGGGCAGCGTGACGTTCGCGGTCGGCGAGTCGGGCGGGGAAGACGCGGTTTCGGTCATAGCGGCCAGGCTCCTCGTACAAGCTCTCGTTCCGACGTTCCCGTGCGCTCGGAAAGTAGCTCGCCTCTGCCGGCACCGCACGCCTCAGTTGACATTCTACCAGAACAGGCGTACCATCTGGTAGAATGTCTACTAGAAACGATCGGGAGCGTGCCGCGCTCCTGCAGGGAACCCTCGACCTGCTCGTGCTGCGTACGTTGGCGGTTGGCCCGCATCACGGGCACGGGATCGCGCTGGCGATTCAGCACTCCTCGCAAGGTGCGCTGCTCGTCGATCATGGATCGCTCTATCCCGCGCTGCAGCGGCTCGAGGCCGCCGGCTGGGTACGCGCCGAGTGGGGCGTGTCGGACAACAACCGCCGCGCACGATTCTATGAGTTGACCGCGGCGGGACGAAAGCAGCTGGTGAAAGAAGCTGGGGAATGGCGTCGCCTGGCCAAGGCGGTCGGGCTCGTCTTGGGACCGGAGCTCAACGGGGGTTGATTTCGATGTGGTGGGCTTTCTGGAAACGCTGGACGCGGCGGTCGTCCGACGACTTCGCCGCCGAGATCGAGTCGCACATCGCGATGGAAGCAGATCGCCTGATGCGCGAGGGCATGACTCCCAAAGACGCCCGGTCCGCCGCGAAGCGCGCGTTCGGAAACACGACAGCCGCCCGTGAGAATTTTCGCGAGCACCGCCCCGGCTGGACGGTCGAGTCCATCGGGCAGGACGTCCGCTACAGTCTGCGCGGGATGCGGCACAATCCGTCGTTCACGATCATCGCCGTGGTCTCCCTCGCGCTCGGCATCGGCGCCAACACGACGATGTTCAGCGTCGTCAACGCGATCCTGCTCGAGACACCGGCGCACGTGCAGGACGCCGCGCGGGTCAACCGTGTCTACTTCGCGGTGCCGGGCCCGGATGGCTCCGCGAAGCCGTGGCCGACGCAGGGCTACAAGGTGTACGCGATGCTTCGCGACAGGGTGCACGGATTCGAGTCCGTGGCGGCGTTCGCCGAACGACCGATCTCGAGTGGTCGCGGCGCAGCAGCCCGCCGTCTCGACGGCGTGCTCGTGACGCCGAGTTTCATGACCGTGCTCGGCGCGCGGCCGGCGCTCGGACGCTTTTTCGATTCGTCCGAGGAGCGCGACGAGAACGAGCACGTGGTGGTCGTGAGCTACGAACTATGGAAGACGCAGTACGGCGGCGAGACCACGGTCCTCGGAAAGTCCATCGACGTCACCGGCATTCCGTACACGATCATCGGCGTGGCACCGCAGGGGTTTACCGGCGTGAATACAAGCCACGTCGATCTTTGGCTTCCGCTGGGTGTCGCGACGCGTTTGTTCAGCAGCAACGCGCTGGATCCCGAAAGCTCCGGATACTGGCTGGAGTGCATCGGCAAACGTCGCGAAGGAGTCAGCGTCGCCCGCCTCGAGGACGAGATGACCCGCGAGTACCGGGCGCTGTACCGCGATCAGCCTTTCTACGAGCAGAGGCTCTCGAAAGCCAAGGCGCTCGCCGGACCGATCGTGGTGGCGCGCGGCCCCGTGCGCGGAGCGGACGCACGCGTGGCACTGTGGTTGGCCGCCGTGTCGATCATCGTGTTGCTCATTGCCTGCGCCAACGTCGCGAACCTGCTGCTGCTGCGGGGGCTCGCGCGCGCACGTGAGACGGCGCTTCGCCTCTCGCTCGGCGCAACGCGCTCGCGCCTGGCGCGACAGTCGGTGATCGAAGGACTGCTGCTCGCAGTCATCGGAGCGATTGGCGCGTTGATCGTCGCGCGCTGGAGCGGGACGGCCCTTCGCGCGTTTCTGCTCCCGAGCGCCGATCGGGCGGCGGTCGTGAACGGACCTGTGATCGCATTCATGCTGGCGGTGACGGTCGTGACGGGGATTCTTGCGTCGATCGTGCCGGCGATCGTCACGGCGCGGCGGGAGTTTGGACCGCTCGTCAGCGCGGGTCGAACATCGGGCGCGCGAGAGCGGTTGCGTCTCCTGCGCGCGCTCATCGGCAGCCAAGTCGCGCTGGCGACGATGCTGCTCATCGGCGCCGGCCTGTTTGTGAGCAGCCTGCGCAACGTTCACCGAATCGATCTGGGACTCGACGTCGATCGGATCCTGTACGTGAAGCTGGACGGCGGATCGCGAAGCAAGACGGAGGACTCCGTAACAAACGCGCGGATGGCGGCGACGTTCAACACGATGGTGGAGCGTGTTCGTACCATTCCCGGTGTGGTGCGAGCGTCGCTCACGGCGGGCGAGCCCTTCGCCAGCGGATTCGGGCTCGGCGTCGCTCGTCGAGGCAGCGCCCCGCCGGCCCCTGGTACCCCCGTGCCGTTCGGACGCGCCGTGGGCTCTGACTACTTCGAGACGATGGGCACGAGACTTGTGCGCGGACGATTCTTCAATGCCGACGACCACCGGCCGGGCAGACGTGTCGCCATCATCGACGAGTCAACGGCGAAGCAGTATTGGCCCGACGCCGATCCCCTCGACCCGTGCGCGATCGTCGGTCGCGATCCGCAGTGCACGCAAATCGTCGGCGTGGTCGCGAACACCGTGTTGTGGGACGTCGTAGGAGAAAAAGGCTTCATCGTCTACGTCCCCATCGAGTCGCCCTGGGGGAGCCCCGCCACGATGATGGAAGTGCGTACGTCGAGCGACCCCGCGACGCTGATCGGTTTGGTGCGGCAGGCGGTGACCTCGGTGTCGCCCGACCTCCCTTGGGTAGACATCCAGCCGGTTGCACGCCGGCTCGATCCGCAAGTTCGTCCGTGGAGGCTCGGCGCGTCGATGTTCACCGCGTTCGGCGCGCTGGCACTCTCCCTCGCCGCGATCGGACTTTACGGCCTCCTGTCATACGGCGTGGCGCAACGCACCCACGAAATCGGCGTTCGCAAAGCACTCGGCGCGGCCGACGGACGGGTCATGCGAATGGTGCTCGGCGAAGCGATGGCGATGGCGGTCGTCGGAGTCACCGTCGGCGTCGGCTTGGCGCTGCTTGCGGGCAGGGCAATGGCGTCGCAACTCTATCAAGTCTCGCCGCGCGACCCGCTGGTGTTCGCGCTGTGCGCGGCGGTCCTACTCGCTGTCGCTGTCATTGCCTGCGCCGCTCCGGCGCGTCGTGCGCTAACCGTGGATCCGATCGTCGCGCTTCGCGCCGACTAGGGAATGATCTTGGAGTTTGCGGCGCGGAAGGCGGAATCGGCGCGGATGGAATCGCGCTTGAGCAGGATACGGTCGTTCTGGCGTCTCAAGTACGCGAGATATTCCGCGAGCAATTTCTCGTTGCGCCGTCGCTCTGCCGGCGACGGCCCCGGCGAGAAGAGCGGGAAGGGAACGCTGTAGGTCAGGCCGTTCGGGCCCATCGACAGTCCGGTTTTTCCGCCGTTGACCGCGCCAACGCCGCCAACGCCCTCGCCCATCGGAATATTCAGATCGCGCCTGCCGACGCTCGTCGACCGCTGGGCCAGTGCCCGCGCCTGACTTTGCGATTGGTCGATCGTGCCGCGGGATTCGCTGCTCATCGGCCCCATACGAGCGAGCTCCGGAACGAGGGCCAACTTCTCGGTGATGATCGAGTCACGCACCTTCGCGGAGTTCTTGACGCCGACGCGAGACGCCGACGTCACGCCGGCGGGCGCGTAGGTCGCATTGCCGCGAATCGTCATCTCCGCGTCGGACAATCCGGAGTTGTGACGCAGCGTCGGCAGCGTTGGGACCTGCGGGCCGATGTCGCGCGGGCGAGAGGTATCGACGGGAACCGATGGAGCGACGGGCGACGCGATCGGCGGAGCGATTGGTATGACCGTCGGCGGAATTATCGGTAGCGAGCGGGCTGGCGTCGGTACTGGCCGCTCGATCTCGCGGCGCGCCCGCGGCTGCGTGGGTGAGACGACAGGCGCCTGCGTCACCGGTTTTGCAACCGACGGCGGCGGACGAAGCGGAACGACCACGGGCGCCGGGCTCGACTCGCGGATCTGATCGGACCACGGTCCAATGCTGCGCATGGAAACGAACGCGAGCACGAACAACCCCGCCGTGACCGCCGCGGCCAAGCCGAACGAAGGCCAGCGAGGACCCTGCGGTTGTCGGTCGAACCAGTGGAGGCCCTGGGCAGCGAGCATAGCGTTAGTATGATACCATGAAAATCCCCGGCCGATCCCTTTTCGCGTCCGCCTGTTTGATAGCGTTCTCGGCGGCGACCGGTTCCCTTGCGGCTCAAGCTCCGTCCGCCGGGAGGGGAGCGGCGCAGACCTCCGGCCGCTGGGAAGGTGTAGCGCGAGTACCGGGCCAGGGTGCGCTCCGGGTGGTCATCGCGCTCGACTCGAGTTCGAGTGGCTGGCAAGGGTCGTTGACCGTTCCGTCGCAGTCGCCGCAGCCGTTCAAGTTCGCGTCGGTTGCTCGCGCCAAAGACTCCTTGATTCTGCAGCTTCCGCCGACGGCGCAGAATGGGGTGTTACGTGTCGCGCTGTCGCCGGACGGGCGCCAGTTGAGCGGCCTGGTGATCGCGCAAGGACAGGGAAGCGTCGTCGCGGCACGCGCCGGAACACCGGATGCCGCGGCGTTGCTCGCTCCGGTGTTGCGGGTCGAACAGTCACGGGAAGCGGCGAACCGACTGGCCAAGTCAGTGCCTCCCGCCAAGGCGCCGACGCCAAATCCGGATTCGGCGCGACTGGTGACGAGCGACATCCAGCTTTTCTGGAGCGCGCTGGATAAGGCGCCGCCGGACAGTCTCGCCGAGTATCTGCAGCGCGATTATCTCGACAAGGCGAGCGTCGGCGTTCGCGATTTCATCCAAGGTCGCATCCTCAGCGCCGAAGATCTCGCGTCGTACGTTCGTTCGCATCGCGCGACATACGACTCCGTTCGCGCGGTGAATCTCGACGTCACGAAGGCGGAAGCGGACATACGCAACGCCTTTCGGAGGCTCAAGGAGTTGTATCCGCCCGCCGTTTTCCCCGACGTGTACTTTGTCATCGGGCGATTCAATTCGGGCGGCACGTCGACCGACCACGGTCTTCTGATCGGGGCCGAGATGTATCGGGACCCTTCGTCGCTGCCGGGCATCGTCTCGCACGAGCTGATTCACTTTCAGCAACGCTATCCGAGCGGCCCGCTGCTCGAGCATTCGTTCATGGAAGGCTCGGCGGACTTCGTCGGTGAGCTCATCTCCGGCCGGCAGATCAACAACGACGCGCACAAATACGGCATTGCGCACGAGGCCGCATTGTGGAAAGAATTCAGCGCGCATTTCGACGACAAGGATTACTTCCCCTGGATGTACGGACGGCCAACCGACGGCAAACCGAATGACCTCGGCTACTTCATTGGCTATCGCATTGCGCAGGCGTACTACAACAAAGCGTCGGACAAGACGCAAGCGATTCGCGACATCATCACGGCCCGAAACGGCCATGTGCGTGAGATCCTCACGATGAGCGGCTACGCCCCGTGACGCCGGTCAAGAACAATCTCGTCGCGTTGGGCACGGCGGCGGTCGTTGCGGTGTATTCGGCGGGCTACGCGCGCACGCGCGAAGCGGCCGAGAGATTCGCCGTCGAAGACTCGCAACGCCGCCACGAGCACGAGCGGCACGTCCAAGCGGCGCCGGTAATCGCGGAGATCGCCCGACACACGATCGCGCACGCCGACACGGTCGCACACGCGACGGCCAACATGCACGCACCTGCTTCGCAGAAGCACTCGGAAGCGAACAGCGAGGCGCAGCCGCGCACGACTGCGTCGGCGCACGCGGATTCGACTCATCTGGTGGTCGCGGATACGACCGCGAAACCGGACCAGCCAACGCCACGCGTCATTGCTCCGTCGCCGACCGCCCCGCCTGCGTCCCCTGTCCCTGTTCCTCCCTCGTCGGTCGCCGTTCCGCCGTCGACGACGACGACGTTCAAGGTGACACCGCCGGCATCGGCAGATACCAGCACCGCCGACAAGCCGCTCAAGGACGGCGTCTATTCCGGCTGGGGCACGTCGCGTCACGGGGACATCGAGGCAACCGTCGCCATTAAGAACGGCAAGATCGCCGAGGCGTTCATTAGTCAGTGCCTCACTCAGTATTCGTGCTCGTGGGTCGCGGCGCTGCCACCGCAAGTCGTTGCGCGACAGAGTGCCGAAGTCGATTACGTCAGCGGCGCCACGCAAAGCACGAACGCCTTTTACTACGCCGTGATCGCGGCTCTCAAGAAAGCGAAGTGAGCGACGCCTTCCTCCTCTCGACAGCGTCGATGGGGACGGTCGTCACGATTCACATCGTCGGTGTTGGTTCACCGGCCGATCGCGCGGCTCAACATCGCGCGGCCGAGCGGGCGCTCGGGTGGTTTCGCGAGGTGGAGCGCGTCTGTTCGCGCTTCCAGCCGACGAGCGAAGTGAGCGCGCTCTCCTCGCGCGTTGGCGAGCCGGTGACCGTGAGCCCGATGCTTTTCGCCGCGACCCATTTCGCCCTCGCCGTCGCCGAAGAGACTGACGGTGCGTTCGATCCGACGCTCGGTTCTGTGCTCGAAGCGGCCGGCTTCAATCACGAACATCGGAGCGGGTTGCCCGTGCGCATCGCCCCCCCGGCGAACGGCGCGACCTTCCGCGACCTCGAGCTCGACGCTGACGGACGAACGATCACGCTGCACCGTCCGTTGCTGCTCGACCTTGGCGCGGTGGCGAAGGGTCTGGCGATCGACATGGCGGCCAAAGAGCTATACAACCAGGGCTACGACAACTTCACCGTGGACGCCGGCGGAGATCTGTACCTCGCGGGATCCAACGCTGTCGGCGAGCCGTGGTCGGTCGGCATTCGCCATCCGCGACGGACTGACGAGTTGCTCGAGTCGTTGCGCGTGACGAATTCCGCGGTGTGCACATCCGGCGACTACGAACGCCGAAACTCGAACGACAGCGCGGCGATCGAGCATCACATCATCGACCCCCGAACCGGTGCGTCGGCGAACAGGTGCGCCAGCGTGACGACCCTGGCGCCGTCGGCGATGATTGCTGATGCACTTGGCACGGCAGCGTTTGTCCTCGGACCGATCGACGGACCGGCGCTGCTCGAACGGCACGGTATCGACGCGGTGGTCGTCTCGCCGGAGCTCGAATGCGTGAGGACGTCGGGCCTGCCCGTGTCCGGCGCGGTGTATCGCGGTGAGTCACTCGTGCACGGATCGGCGCGTGCGGGCTAGCCGGTTCTTTCGCACTCCAAAAGGATTGGTGCTCGTCGTGCTCGCCGTGCTCGCTGTCGTGGCCGGGGTGCGCGAGGGGTTGTCCGTTATCTCAGCGATCGCGATCGCGACCGTGCCCGCGATGGCGATCGACGCGGTAATCCTGCATCGCAGTAAAAGCCGTTGGGCATTTCCGAGCGGCGCGTTGCTCACAGGCCTCAT
>JAICJQ010000030.1 GCA_025928335.1 Gemmatimonadaceae bacterium | reverse complement strand
TCCATCATCATTGCCTTTCTGGGTGAAGGACGCCGGAGAGGTCCTCAAAGGCCACACCAAGCAATACGTCTTCACCTCGAGCATCTCGGCCTACGACACCAAAGGTCAGCGAGCACTGAACGAAAGGTCGCCGCTCCTGGAGTATACGAAGGGCGACCCGCTCGCCGTAACACAGCAGGATCTCATGAAGGACATCGAAGGCTTGTACGGTCCAATGAAGGTCGCCTGCGAGCGCGAGGCAGTGAAGTGGTTCGGGAATGGAACGACCATCATTCGGCCAACCCTTATCGCAGGGCCCGGTGACGATTCCTTCCGATTTACCTACTGGCCCTATCGAATCGCGAAGGGTGGCGACATCCTCGCACCGGGTGACGGGAAGGACCAGGTGCAAGTCATCGACGCTCGTGACCTGGCCGAGTGGACGATTCGTGTCGTCGAACAGGGAACGATCGGAACGTTCAATGCAGCGGGACCAGCCGCGCCAATGACGATGTCCGAGCAACTCGAGCAGATCCGCACCGCGGTGCCGGCTCCAGCCGACACTCGTGTCGTCTGGGTACCGACGGATTTCCTCACCGCCCAAAAGGTCACGCCGTGGGGTGACATGCCGACGTGGATTCCGCGCTCCGATCCCGATTACGCGGGCACGCAGGTATCGAATGCCCGGGCGCGGGCGGCCGGTCTCACCTTCAGGCCGGTCGGGAAGACGGCGAAAGACGCGCTCGATTGGTTCAACGCGTCGTCGGCTGACGCGCGAACGCGCATGCTCAAAAGCGCGGGACTGCCGCCCGATCGCGAGCGCGACGTGCTGGTGGCTTGGCGCGCCTCACGCGGCTGAGCGCCGCGAGTCTTCACCGGTGATTCGACCAATGCGACTGACACGATTTCTCATCCTACTTCCTTTATTAGCGGGCGAATCCTCATTCGGCATCGGGATGCCTCGCGTCGCGGTACCTTCGCGGAACTCGCCGGTGCGGAGCAGAGTCGTCATCTTCCCGAGCGGGACGCTCGAGCTGCACGGCGTGCTGTACCTTCCGGACGGCCCCGGACCGTTCCCGGCCGTCGTGTACAACCACGGAAGTGCGGCCGGCATGCTGAGCAAGATGGCCTTCGACAGTCTCGGTCCGGTCTTCGCGCAACACGGATGGGTGTTCTTCGGGCCGTATCGGCGCGGACAAGGTCTCAGCGCGTCCGCGGGGAAGTACATCGGCGATCAAATTTCCGCGGCGACGAAGGTCGGCGGCCTCGCGGCCGGAGCCGAGACCATGATTCACTTACTGGAGACCGACCACCTCGATGACCAGCTGGCCGCCGCGGCGTGGTTGAGAAAGCAGAAGTTCGTTCAACCAAATCGGATCGCCGTGGCGGGGAATTCCTTCGGCGGCATTCTCACGGTGTTCGGGGCCGAGCGCGGCTCCTACTGCGCGGCAATCAACTCTGCGGGCGGCGCCCAGAGCTGGGCCGACGCGCCGCTGCTGCAAACAACGATGGAGCGCAGCGTTCGAAACGCGCGCGCTCCGATGTTCTTTTTTCAGGCCGCGAACGACTACGACTTATCGCCGAGCCGTGTTCTCGCCGACACGATGCGCGCCGCCGGGAAGGAATTCGCGCTCAAGATCTATCCTCCGTTTGGGAAGTCCGAATCGGACGGGCACACGTTCGGCTATTTCGGCAGCGCGGTCTGGGCCAGTGACGTTTTCCAGTTCTTGAATAAGCACTGCGGCGGGTAGCCGTCCTCGGGTCAACGAGCCGGTGCGCGGCGCTTCAACTCCTCGAACCAATTGAGCACGACGTTCACCTGACGCGGGTTCGCGAGCTGAACGGCCAGCTTCTGGTCGCCGCCCTGTGGGCTGATCGCGACCACGCTCAGGATCTTCCCATCCGGCATGATGTCAAATGTCCTCGGCGTCACCGGAGCCGCAACCGGGAATACTCGAGGGACTGGAACCGGGTTGCCGAAGGAGAATCCAGACTGCGTTGAAATACTGCGCGCCGCGAACGCGCCAACCTGCGGAATGTAGAAGAGCTCCTTCCCGTCGCGCGACCACTGCGGATGGTGGCCGTTCTCACCCGCTTGAGAGACCTGGTAATTGGCCCCGGTTGCAGGAATGGGCTGTACTTACACTTCGTTCTAGAGTTCCGCGTCCGAGGTGTATGCCACCCAACGCCCGTCGGGTGAAAAACTGGCGTTGGTCATCGAGCCCTTGGCGTTTTTCACGTCGCCGAACGGCGTTGCTTTCTTGTCCGCGAGCGAGTACCACCAGAGGCTGACGTCGAGTCCTTTCACCACGCTATAGAGGAAGCCGTCGTCGCGCGGCGACCAGGACTCTGGAACATGCGACGTACCCGCGTCAGCCGTGGTCAGCCGCTCGACCGTCCCGCTTCCGTCGGCGCGTTGTCGGTAGATCGACGACGGACCGTCACGATCCGACTGAAAGGCGATCCAGAGTCCGTCAGCCGACCATATGGGAAAACGATCCTTTCCACTGAGCGTCAGGCGCCGGATCGCACTCTTGCCGTCGAGATCATATATCCAAATCGCCGCGTCTTTCCCTTCGCTGCCGCCCATGACGATTCGCTTGCCGTCGGGGGACACGCGAGGATAATCGTAGAAACCGGCCGGCAAGTTGAATCGCTGTACGTTGCCCTGTCGATCGGTGAGTGCGACGTCTCGTCGAGTGGTCAGCGGCCCGGTGGAGGGCCCTGGGATGTAGGCCAGCGAACCGCTGGCGGAAAACGCGAAATGCAGGACTCCCGTGGCACCGGCGGCGTCGCGCAGCACCCCCTCGACAGCGGGAGTGGGGCCACCCTTCACCTCGAGATTTTTTGCATCGAATGGGACGGCAAACAGCGACCCGCCGATACCGTACACGATGTGACCGGTGGGCACGTACCACGCATCGGTTGCCGGTTGCAGCAGAACCTTCCGGTCGCTCGAGTGGATCTTCTGCGCGATGAGTTGTGCTTTCTCCCACCGATCGGGCTCCCCTGTTGCCGCGAGCGTGTACAGCACCGTCTTGCCGTCGGAGAGCAGCTGCGGCCCCTCGGCGGTCTCGGTGGCCTTGAGCACGGCGATGGTATCCATGCGGCCGCCGGAGGCTGGGACGCGGATAATCGTCCCAGGAGCCGCATAGACAATGAAGTCTCCTGACCAGCTCATTCCTCCGAAAAAGCCGGAGGCGAAGGTGGTGGCGACAACAGTGGGAACTCCACCCATGGTCGCGATACGTCGGATAGCTCCATCACCGTTCGAGTAGTACGCGACCGATTGTCCGTCAGGCGAAAACACGGGATTGGAGATCCCGCCCGCATCCGAGCCGGAAATCGGTTGAACGTCGAGCGAAGCGAGCGACCGCCGATAGAGCCGATTGCTCGCCACGTACACGATCTGTGAACCATCCGGCGACACGGCAAGCGAGTGGGCCAGGCCGCTCGCCGGTCTCTGGTCCTCTGGTATGCTGAAGGCGAATCGGGCGACAGCCGGCGACACACGATGCGCCGCTTCGATACGCCACCAAACGAGGCTCGTCAGCGCCACCGACGCGGCAAGCGTGACGCTGAGCGGAACCCAATTGAATGAACGCGTGCGCTGGGAAGCGACACTCACCGCCGGCGCGGCGGCTGTCGCGCCGACCGTTGGACCGGCGAGAGCGTCCGCAAACTGCGCCGCCGTGGTGAATCGGTCGGCGGGAAGCTTTTGCAGCGCGCGCAACGTCGCCGCTTCGACGTGCTGCGGAATAGTGTTTCGTTGCGCCGTCAGCCCGCGCGGTGGCTCTGTCAGGAGGCGCGCAATGATCGCCTGCGGTGTCGGTCCGAGAAACGGAGCCTCACCGACGAGGCTCTCATACAGCACGCAGCCGAGTGCGTAGATGTCGGCTCGGCTGCTGATATCGCGCTCGCCCATCGCTTGTTCCGGCGCCATGTATTGCGGCGTGCCGAGCGACAGCCCCGTTTCCGTCAGCCGAGCGCCGCCCTCGGAGCGCGACGCCGCGAGCGCGATGCCAAAGTCCATGACCATCGGGCTGCCGTCATGGAGCATGATGTTTTCCGGCTTGATGTCGCGGTGAATCACACCATGCCGGTGCGCGTAGTCGAGTGCACTCGCGACCTCTCGTGCGATGCGCACCGCGTCTTCGACGGGCAAGTGTTTCTCCCGCCGCAACCGGTCGCGAAGCGACTCGCCTTCGACGAACGGCATGACGTAGTACACCATCCCGTCCGCCTCGCCCGAGTCGTGAAGCGGGAGAATGTGGGGATGCTGCAAATTGGCCGTCGTACGGATCTCGGCGAGAAAGCGTTCGCCGCCGAGTATGGCCGAGAGCTCCGGGCGCAGGACCTTGAGCGCGACTTTGCGGTCGTGCCGAAGGTCGCGGGCGAGATAAACGATCGCCATCCCGCCCGCGCCGACCTCGCGCTCGACCTCGTAGCGGCCCGACAACGCCGCGTGCAGTTGTGTGAGCCCGTTCATTCGTTGAGCCACCAGCTCGTTTTCAGGCAACGCCGACGCCGCCAAAATGGTCGTCGCGAACATCGCTGCCAAGGATGCGGTCAGGTTCTCGTCGTCGTCCGGGGCGGTGAAAGCTGGAGACTCGCGTCGGCGCGAATCTCGGCCCACTCGACGTTCCCCTCGCGTATCGCGTTGCGCACCAGCCGCTCGCGGGTCGTCAGCTTGGCGCCGCCGGTCTTTACCTCGACGAACACGATCCGCCGTAGCTCGCCCTCGTCCAGTCCGTCGAAAACGACGAAGTCGACTGGACGGCCGAGGAATTGGGCGTCCTTCGGATTGAATCGAAAGCCCGGCAAGTAGGGCACGAGCTGCTCGTAGATCTGGCCTCGCACGATCGCTCGGCTCTGCAGCGCTCCCTCGGTGCGCATGCGGCGCGCGAACCTCGGTGTGAGCACGGCGACGATGAGCAGCGCAATGACGGCGCCGATCACGATTCCGGTGGCGAGCATGTCCATGGGTTCCATCGAAGGTACCTCTGGGCTTACGCCCCGGCTATGTCACAAAAGGCGGAGCCCGGCCGCCCGGGCCAACCGGGCATCTTCGGTCCCCGCGTTGCCCTGAGCGGCCGAGTGTGTTAGTCTGCACGAGAGCGACACACGCGTAGCGCGCGTGGACAAGTTCCGGACGTACTTGGGGCCTGCCGAAATTGCGAGCAGGCCTCTTTTGCGTTAAGCCACCGCTTCACCAACACAGCATCCGATCAGGGAGTGGGACAATGCGTACGACGGGTACCGTCAAGTGGTTCAACGACTCGAAGGGATTTGGCTTCATCACGCCCGAGAATGGCGGGAAAGATCTGTTCGTCCACCATTCGGCAATTCAGGGCGGCGGTTTCAAGACGCTGGCCGAAGGTGAGCGGGTCGAGTTCGACGTGGTCCAAGGACAAAAGGGCCCCGCAGCTGAAAATGTGACAAAGTTGGGTCGTTGAACGAAGCCGCGCGTCCTCGACAACAGACGCGCGACGCTTCCGCGGCGGAAACCGATTGGCGCCGCGCGGTCGAGCCGTACACCGGCCCGAACGCGCGGCGTGCGTCGTTACAGCTCGTAACTACCTTGGTACCGCTGGCGCTCCTCGTGTGGGGGGCGCATGCGGCGCTGAGCGTCTCGCTGCCGCTCGCGCTCGCCTTGGCGCTTCCGACGGCCGGACTGCTCATTCGGACGTTCATTCTCATGCACGATTGCGCGCACGGATCATTCTTCGCGTCGCGCCGTCTCAACGATATCGTGGGATTCGCCACGGGAGTGCTGACGCTCACGCCATTCGTGCAGTGGCGGCGGGATCACGCGCTGCACCACGCATCGTCTGGCGACCTCGACCGACGCGGCCACGGTGATGTGCCGACCTTGACCGTTCGAGAGTATCTCGCCCGGTCGCGCGGCGGCCGGCTCGGATACCGAATCATCAGGCATCCGATGCTGCTATTGCTGGGCGGACCCTTCCATTTGGCGATGAATCAGCGGCTTCGTGGCCGGAGTGCGGCCACGGGATCGGCCCAAATCGCGAGCGTGTGGTCGACGAATCTCGCCATTGTCGGGCTGCTGTCGGCGGCGATTCTGACGGTCGGTTGGAAATCCGTGCTCGTCGCCTATCTGCTGCCATACTACCTGGCGGCGTCAGCCGGTGTCTGGCTGTTCTACGTGCAGCATCAGTTCGAGGACGCCTACTGGGTGTCGCACAACGATTGGAACTATCTAGAAGCTGCGCTGCGTGGCAGCACGCACCTTCGTCTGTCGCCGCTACTCCAGTGGGTTACCGGGAGCATCGGCTTGCACCACGTCCATCACGTTGCGCCGAAGATCCCGAATTATCGTCTGCAATCCTGCCACGACGAGAACGCGCTCTTTCACCGATCGCCGGTCGTGACACTGCGATCCGGAACCGCCGCGTTGCGACTCACGCTGTGGGACGAGGATCGCGGTCGGATGATCCGTTTTCGGGACGTCGCCCAGACCGGTGGTTGACGTGTAATGGGTCAGAGCTCCGCGCGCTGCTCCGCCGGTGGCGCGTTGGGGTCGGAGTCGGGCTGGGGCTGGGGCTCGTCGTGTTCGGGAGATAGCTCGCCTTGCTTGCGATCGCGCTTTTCCTGGCGCTTGGCGTCGCGCTTTTGTTGGCGGGCGAGTTCTTTCTGGCGCTTCTCGAAATTGTAATTCGGTTTTCTTGGCATTGCGCAAGATACTGCGCGGAGCGCCGGCTGCCAGCTTCCGTGCCGTGAGCCCCCGGCGCAATGGTTGTACGGGGGTTATATTCACAGAACGAGGCGCGATCTCGCCCTCGCGTCACGGCGAAACTCCAAGGGTCCGGCGCTCCCCGGCCTTTGTATTCGGACGCTGCAGACCTCTCGCGCTGCGGCCGAGCATCACATCATCCGCCAATCAGAGGATCACCGCATGGACTTCGTAGAATTTCGTGAGGGCGAGCGGCTGTTTACCTGCCGCGCCGCGTCTTCGCCCGCGACGCCGACGACGGTCTGGTGGTGGATCAGCGTGACGGGTGAATCGCAGCGGTACGCGGCGTTTCGCGCCGAGAAGGGTGACACGGCGCGGAATCTTCGCCCGCGAATTGTCGCGTATTACGAGCAGCTGCTCGCCGACCGCGCGCGACCGCGCGAGGTCCATACGCCCTGGAACAACCGCCGGCCCGTCAAGAAGGTCGAGGAGTAACGGCGCCGAGCCTCGACGCGCACCAGCCCGGTTGCGCGCGATGGGTCCCTCTTTCGCGGCGACGAGGTGGCGAGCGGTTGCCTAACGAGGCTGACTCCGTTATAATTCTTTGAAGCGACACACGCGCCGAGCGCGTGGACAAGTTCCGAGCGTTTCTGGGGCCTGCCGAATTGCGAGCAGGCCCTTTTTGCGTTCTGTCGCGAAAGCACGTTGTGTCCGTCAGTGCGGCATCTCCGGACTCCGAACACAGCACACACCAATATGGAGTTCGACAATGCGTACGACTGGCACGGTCAAGTGGTTCAATGATGCGAAGGGCTTTGGCTTCATCACGCCCGAAAATGGACAGGGTGATTGTTTTGTCCATCACTCGGCGATCCAGGGCGGAGGCTTCAAGACGCTGAGCGAGGGCGAGCGCGTCGAATTCGACGTTGTGCAGGGCGCGAAAGGGCCAGCCGCCGAGAACGTGGCCAAGTTGGCTCGTTGAAGCGACCCGCGGCACTTTCGCGACCGAACCACGAGCAGTCGACCGCGAAAGCGGTTTGGCGCCGTCCGATCGAGCCCTCCGGGCCCGGTCGCACGGCGCGCTTCGTTTCCGCTCTCGCCCCGAACGATCACGACGAGGAAACATGCCGGAAATCCTACTGAACGAAACCGATCGGATCGAATGGGCGCTCAAGTCCTTCAAGCGCCAGGTGCAGAAGTCGGGATTGATGCAAGAGATGCGACGGCGCCGTCACTACGTGAAGCCGAGCGAGGCTCGGCAGCGCAAGTCGAAAGCCGCGCAGCGTGCGCGTGACAAGGCCGCACGGGTCCGCAAACGCGGCTGATTCCCGTCCGGATCATCGCCCGCGCTTCGCGTCGCTCACCTTTAAAGGAATTAGATGAAAGAAGAAGCAATCGAAGTCGAAGGTGTTGTTGCGGAGGTTCTGCCCAGCGCGACCTTTCGCGTCACGCTGACCAACGGACATGTTCTGCTGGCGACTGCCGCTGGGAAGATGCGCAAGTTCCGCATTCGCATTCTCGCCGGCGATCATGTGACCGTGGCGATGTCACCGTACGATCTCAATCGCGGCCGCATCACGTTCCGCCACAAGACTTGATGGAGGTACCAATGATGTTGATTCCTGATCGCATCAACGCACGATGGATCGCGACGCTGGGCGACGACGAAGTGGTCAAGGCGGAAGCGCAGCTCTACCACGACTTCCGCGAACGAGACGCCGCCGAGCGCTCTCGCGCCGGCGCCAGATACGTATTGCTTCAGGGGCCGGCGACGCTCGTGACCGCCTGGCATCGATGGGGTCTGCTCAGCAACGAGGCACGGGCTCGACAGCTCATCGTGAAGCATGCATGAATGACATGAAGGAGAATCCGTCATTCGAGAACGATCTCGCCATCTCCGCGGTCATCTACGATACGTTGCTTGTCACCGACCTTATCGGCCTGCTCGCGCCGCGATTGCGCCGGGCGCCGGTGTGGACCGCCGCGCCAGTGATCGCCTCGAGGACCACAGCGTCACCGCTCGACGAAAATGTCTCGCGAGTAGCACTCGTCCTCCTGCAACGGATCTGGGGTCACGATGTGATCACCGGTCTCGACGCCGAGGTGCTTCGTGACCGAGCGGGTCGAAACCCTCGATCCGTCGTCGCGGTGTCGCTCGATGGAGAGCCCGTCCCGGAGTGGATGGCGCAGGTGCGACAGTGCGATCTCGCCACCCTCGGTGTCGATCGTGTCGCTGGTTTCGTGCTCGACGCAATTTCCGATGTGGGCGGACAGGTGGTGTCATCGCCGACGGAGACTTCGGCCCCCGCGGGCCCGGTCTCGCGCTGGCCGGATCCACCGGTACCGTATCTCGGTCAGACGCGGGCGCACGGCGCCTTACGCCGAGAGCTCGACCTCCTCGTCACGGAGCTCGAGCGTCATGTCGAGGATGACGAAGTAGGCGGCGATAGAGTTCTCGAGTTACATGCGGTACCGAACCGCACCGTCGCTCGCATCGACGACGTTGGCGTCAGCTTCTCATGGGTGCCGGCGCGAAGCGGCTCGGTCGCGGACGGCAGACTCATGGTCATTGAATGGAGTGGCATCGTCGGCGCGGTCCGCCGCGGCGCTGCGTCGTTGAAGACCGCGCATCCCGTGCGCGAATGCGTCTACATCGCGGAGGCCGCGGACGCGGACCACTGGTGCTGGCGCGCCGAGGGTCCGCACGGCCGAGCGTCGTCGACGGCGCATCTGGTCGGAGAGTGGTTCGCGGGCGCGTCGATGGCGGCACGCCAGCCCGAGCCCGTGATCCGATAGAAGAGAGATGAGGGGTGCGGCCGATTCCCGCGGATCGACGCTCGTCTATGCGCTAGCGGCGATCGTCGCATTCGCTGGTCCGCTCGCCCTCGCCGCGCAGAATCCCGACTCCATGGCGCGCGCCGCGGAGTGCAGGAGGTGCGCCGAGTTCAACGCACCGCACGCGCCCGGGAAGATCTACGGCAACACTTACTGGGTCGGTACGGCGGCGGTCGGATCGATTCTCATCACGTGGGATCGAGGCCACATCCTGATCGACGGCGGCGTTCCGGAATCCGCGCCGCGGATTCTCGCGAACATTCGCGCCCTCGGCTTTCGTCCCGAGGACGTGAAGCTGATCCTGAATTCACACACCCACTACGATCACGCCGGCGGCATCGAGCCATTGCGGCGCGCGACGGGGGCGGAAGTCGCCGCGAGCGACGCCGCCGCTCGAGATGATGACGCGTTTCTCTTCACGCAGCCGACGCGCTATCCCACCGTCGTCTCCGATTTCGAGCACGGCTTCTCGGTGCTCGAGAGCATTCCGTGTGACATTCTGATCACGCCGCACCCGGCGGCGTCGGAAATGTGGGAGCGAATCGCCCGGAGAGATGCCGGCGACGCGGCTGCCCTCGTCAACCGTGATGCGTGCAAACAGGTCGCGGCCAACGGTCGTCGAGATCTGAACGCCCGCTTGGCGCGCGAACGGTCGGGGTCGGGAAAGGGCCAGTCGGGACTACCGGATGGTAGGCGCGGAACGTCGAACTGACCGTCACTTCACCTTGACCGGCACGCGCGCGAGTAAAGCGCCCGCCGGCCCGGCAGCGCGAATCTCGATGCGAAGATTTCCAGGGCGTGCCGGCGTGTACTCGAAGTCGTACGTCTCGCCGATGCTGACGAGCTGTTGCGCGCGCCGCGGGACGGTGGCCGCCGCGGGCACGTTGGCGCCGTCCTTCGCCAGCTGACGCCATTCCACGATCATCGTGTCGGGCGCGTTGCGGAACAAGCTGTCGCTGCGCCCGGTGAGCGTGACGGTGGCGTTGGGATTGACCAGCGTGATTCCAATGAAGCGGAGGCGCTGCGGATGCCCCGCCCGAAGGACGAGCGTATCGGGATTCACTTGGCCGTTCACGGCGATCGGGCCGGCGCGAAGGATCGACGCGGGTGTACCGTTGATGACAAGCGCATGATCGT
This sequence comes from Gemmatimonadaceae bacterium, assembly GCA_025928335.1. Classification (GTDB taxonomy): domain Bacteria; phylum Gemmatimonadota; class Gemmatimonadetes; order Gemmatimonadales; family Gemmatimonadaceae; genus JAQBQB01. The sequence goes on along the minus strand of JAICJQ010000030.1, from coordinate 22,125 downwards.
CTTCACGCGGCGGCTCATTCGAGCCGCGGACGATCATCGGGCCGACCAATCCAGCGGGCTGCTGCCGCGTGTCGTCGAAATGAGAGTGGTACATAAATGTGCCGGCGCGCGGCGGCGTGAAACGCGCTACGAACGAATCGCCCGGGGCGATCGCGGGCGCCAATTGCGCCGGCGTCCCACTCCATCCGCTCACGCCATCGTTGTAGCTCTCGAGCTCCATGCCGTGCCAATGGACAGACGTCGGTTCCGTGAGCCTGTTCACGACGGTGATTGCCACCGGCTCGTTCTGATTGAGATTGAGCGCCGGGCTGAAGCGGGGACCGGCCTCTGAGCGTTTGCCCTGCTCGTCGATGACGAATCGCATCGACGGCGCCGAGTCGGGAAACCCCGCGTCGCGCACCGCGATGAGTCGAAGTTTCCGGATGGATGTCTGAGCGACCGTCTGCGACGAACCACGCGGCTTGATGAGGATGCCCACGACCAGCCCGGTCATCCCCGTGAGTGCGTGATCACCCGCGATCTCGTGCGGGTTGTAGGTCGGTGGCTGAAGATGGACCGCGAAATGACAGTGAAAGAGCCAGTTCCCGGGCCGCTCGGCGACCCACGTGATCGACATCGAGGAGAAATTGGACATCCGCTCGGTGACCACCGGACCGGCGGGTGTGGTCTGGCCGTCGCGTTTGGCGAATACTCCATCGAAATGATCGACCGTATAGTAGAAACCGTGGAGGTGCATGGGATGCACGTCCCACGATGCATTGATGACGCGCCAGTGAAGCGTGTCGCCGACGGTTGCGAAGACGCGGTCCGTATTCGGCCATGAGCGTCCGTTGATGGTGAAGGCGAAGACACCCTGGCCGGCCGTGATCGGATTCACCAATTCCGCCGCACGGGTGAGCGCCGAGTCCGGCGTCATCATGATCATCATCACGCGGTCGCGCGGTCGACCGGCGGCGCCCACGGTGTCGACGATGAACGCACCGGCGAGGGCGCCGGCCATGTGGAGCTTGGTGCTCACCGCTGATCCGTCGGTGGCTCGATAGAAGAAGTTGCCGGCGTGAGTGGTGCGCGTCGTTAGATCGCCAATTGCCCCGGGCGCGACGACGATGGAGTCCTCTGTCGCCGCCGACGTGGGCACATAGAACGTGAGCGAGCGCGCGAGTCTGTTACGAACATTGAAATGGACGGTCGCGCCGGCGTTGACGCGGACCAGTGGGCCGGGCATGGTCGCGGTCTTTCCGCGCTCGGCGAAAGCGTCCGTCACCTTGATCGACGAAGCGCCGCCCTGGAGATGCCATGTTGCCGGCACCGCGTCGAGCTCGATCGTTGTGACGCCGTCGCGCGTCTTTCCGGCCGGCCTGGTATTGTCGTTGGGAACGAGCACCGGCGGGGGCGCGTGCCGAGAAATGAAGCTCGCGTCCGACAGCGAGACCGTCACGGACAGCAGCATCACGGAGCGGAGACGCATCAGGGTGCTCGAGTGGTGGGGGATGGGTGAATCTGTGGTTGTGGGAAGAAGGGTGGCAAGGTCGGCGCTCACTTGGCGCTCGGCCTCGTCGCGCCGGGCCAGGAAATGGACACGGGACAAAGAGACAGGACGAGACGGGAAATCTACGGGAGAAACTGCTTTCCCTCACCCCGTTGCCGGCTGGTCTTCAGACGATTCTCGAAAATGACTCGATGCGCCCTTGCTTCACGGCCGACGTGCGGCGGACCCGGTGGCCTTTGGCTACTAAGACCTGCTCGAGAGCCAACGCGTAGATGTACTCGCGAAACCCGTATCCGAGCTCCTGGAACCCCTCGTACATCGCACCGATGATCGACGACGTGAGCTCGCCGTGCAGGAGATCCTGCGTTTGTCGCCGTCCCATGGGTCTACCTTCGTTGCCGCAACGGAGTAACCACCATCAATCGATTTCAGAAAAAGTCATTCCACCGCCAAGAAAAACGCGAAGGTATCGGTTCGTTGTCCCGTCTCTCCGTCTGTTGTCCCGTATCCATTTGCTGTTGTCCCGCATCGATTTGCTGTTGTCGCGCATCCATTCTTAGGAGAGACCAATTCTGTACGATTGTGGCGTTGCTTGCATCGATTCGCCCGGCTACCGTGTCACACATACAGCTTATTTCACGACGGGATGGCCATGGAACGCTTCGTCCAGGATCTCAAGTACTCGCTGCGCGTGCTCGGGCACCAGCGAGCCTTCAGCTTCGCCGCGCTCGCCGCCCTCGCGCTGGGCATCGGTGCGACGACGGCGGTGTTCTCGGTCGTCAACACGGTCCTCCTCAAACCGTTCCCCTATCCCGATCCCGACCGGATCGTGTTCTTCATGAACACGTCGCCCCAAGGTTCGGGCGCGGGGGCCTCGCCGACGAAATTCGTGTTCTGGTCGAAGCAGACCGACGTCATTCAGGATCCGGCGGCGTTCCGCAACGTCACGGTGAACTACACCGCCGGTGACAGCCCCGAGCAACTGACCTCGGGCAATGTTACGGAGAATTTCTTCCGGCTGTGGGGAGCGCGGACGATCTTCGGCCGCACCTTCACGACCGAAGAGGTCCTTCCCAATGGACCCAAGGTCGCCGTTCTCTCGTACGGATGGTGGACACGCCGCTTTGCCTCGGACCCGAACGTCATTGGGAAGACGATTCTGTTGAGCGACGAGCCGTACCGGGTCATCGGAGTGCTGGCCAAGGAGTTCGACCCCACCGAATTCCTCGACGCGTCCGACGTGTGGACGGCGTTTCAAATCGATCCCAATACTGGCGACCAGGCGCATTATTTCCGCTCGGCCGCTCGCATCAAGCCGGGCGTGACGCTCGCGCAGGCGCAAGCCCGCTTGGCCCAATCAGCCACCGCCTTCAAGGAAAAGTATCCGAACGCGCTGGGTCCGAAGGGAGCGTTCAGCGTCGAGCCGGTGCAGAAGGTGTTCGTGCGCAACGCAAGAACCCTCATGTTCATACTGCTCGCCGCCGTTGCCGGCGTTTTGCTGATTTCATGCGCCAACGTTGCCAACCTGTTGCTCGTGCGCTCGACGGTGCGACGGCGGGAGATGGCGATTCGCGCGGCAATGGGCGCCAACCAGGGACGCATCGTCCGGCAGTTGATGACGGAAAGCGTGTTGATCGGCGTGATCGGCGGCGCGCTCGGTCTCGCACTCGGGCTCGCCGGCATTCACTGGCTGCTCTCCATCAACACCGCGAATTTGCCGCGCGTCGGGCAAAGCGGGACCGGCGTTCAAGTCGACTGGCGCCTCCTCGCCTTCACCGCCGCGGTTTCAGTCGGCACGGGCTTGTTGTTCGGTGTCATGCCCGCCCTTCATGCCGCTCGGCAGAACCTGAGTGGAACGCTCCGCGACGGAACCGGAGCGTCCGGTGGCGGGCGCGGCGTGAGCGTGCGCTCGGTGCTGGTGGTGGTCGAGGTTGGACTTGCGTTGACGTTGGTGATCGCGTCGGCATTGCTCATTCGCACGTCGCTCGCCATTCGCTCGGTGCAACCCGGGTTCGACGCGACCAATGTGCTCACGATGCAGACGTCGTTTACCGGTCCGCGCTTTCAGACTTCGGCCTCGATCGATCAGGCGATTCGCGACGCGACCGAACGGATCAAAACGGTGCCGGGCGTCGAGCAAGCGAGCGCGGCATGCTGTCTTCCGCTGCAAGGCGGCTTCGGATTGGGATTCAGAATCGTCGGACGGCCGCTCGACAACGGACCGTTCCATGGTGGCGGAGCCTGGACGACCTTGTCCCCCGATTACTTCGACGTCTTCAAGATCAAGGTGCTGCAGGGGCGGACGTTCACATACCTCGACAATGCCGGCGCGACGCCGGTCGTCGTGATCAACGAATCGATGGCGAAGGAGTTCTTCAAGAACGAAACCCCGATCGGGCAGCACCTCGCCATCGGTCGCGGCGGCATGAAGGAGTTCGCATCCGAGCCCGACCGCGAAATCATCGGCGTGGTGGCCGATAGTCGAGACAACGGGCTGAATCAGGATCCGGGGCCGAAGATGTTCGTGCCGCAGGGTCAAGTCCCCGACGCCGTCACGAAGCTGAACGCGAGCATCGGCACCATGTCGTGGGTCGTTCGCACGCACGTTCCGCCGATGCAGGTGAGCCAGGCCGTTCAGGCACAGATTCGCCAGGCGACAGGCCTTCCGACCGCCGACGTGCGCACGATGGATCAGATCGTGTCGCGCTCGACGTCGCGCGAGCGGTTCAACACGCTGCTCATGACGACCTTCGCCCTCGCGGCGCTCGTTCTCGCCGCGATCGGCATCTACGGCGTGATGGCGTACGCGGTTCAGCAGCGAACGCGGGAGATCGGCGTTCGCATGGCGCTGGGGGCGCAGCCGTCCACGGTGCAGTGGATGGTCGTGGTGCAGGGGATGCGTCTCGCGATCATCGGGGTAGTGCTCGGCGTGGTTGCCGCGTACGGACTGTCGCGCTACATGAGTACTCTATTATTCGGCGTGGAGGCGCGAGACCCGCTCGTCTTCCTCGGCGTGCCGCTCCTGCTCGCCGCCATTGCCCTCGTCGCGGTGTGGGTACCGGCGCGTCGAGCGAGTGGGGTCGATCCGCTCGGTGCGCTGCGATCGGCTTGACGGCCTAGAGGGGTGACGCGTGATGCGCCCGACAGGCTCAGGGCGCGCCGCGCAGCGCTTCCATCGGATCGACGCGGGCCGCTCGAACGGCCGGCACGAGCGTCGCCGCCACCGCCACGACGATCAGCACCATCGCCACTGTCGCAAAGACAAGGGGATCACGCGGCGACGTCCGAAAGAGCAGGGCTGTGACCCTCGGTCCAAGCGCGACAGCAATCACGAGACCCAGTGCCGCGCCAGTGACCACCGCCCGCACGCCCCGCCCAATGACCAGGAGCGCCAACTGATTGGTCGCTGCACCGAGCGCCGATCGCACGCCGAGCTCGAGCCGCCGTTCCGCGACGTCGTAAGCCAGCACGCTGTACAACCCGATCGCCGCCAGCACGACCGCAAGCGCGCCGAACACCGTGAACATCGTCGCGCCGAGGCGCCACGATCGGAGTCGTGGTGCCACGAGCGCGTCGAGGGGCCGCACGTTGATGTACGGGAACCCCGGCTCCGCTGCCTGCATCCGCCGGTGCGCCTCCGCCACGACTCGCTCGGTACTGCCGTTGACGCTGAACAGCACGACCCCTGGGGCCAGTGGCGCGGCCTGCGCCAGCGGGACGATCAGTTGGACGAACTCGTCCTCGACAATCTGCGCTCGATGCGTGTTTTGCACGACACCCACGACTTCGGAGCAGCGCGGACTGTTGTCGTCAAGCTCGATGCATTTGCCGATCGCCGATTCGCCTGGCCACCAGAGTCGGGCGGCCGTCTCGTTGACGATCGCGACCCTCGAGCCGGCCGCCTGATCGCTCTCCGTGAATGCGCGGCCCTGGACGATGCGTGCGCCGATGGCCTCGAAGTAATCGCCGCTCACCGCGTTGTAGTACGGTCCACCGTCACGTGTGACGGGCACCGAGTCGCGCCCGGGCAGGCGGAAGCCCACGGCGTAGCTTCCTTCGAACGGTGCCGTGAGCGCGAGCGCCGCGTGCGACACGCCAGGCGTCTCGAGCGCCGCCTGACGCAGACGCTCGAATTGCGCGATGATCTGCGCGCGCCGTGTAGCGTCGTCCACAGGCAACTCGGCGCTGCGGCGGCCGCTGAAATTCGGGCGTGCCACCGCCGCGCGGTCGGGCGTGAAGCCGAGCGGTACGGCCTCGATTCGGCGCAGGCTGAGGACGAAGATCCCTGTGCCGACGAGCAGAACCGTCGCCAGCGCGGATTGGGCGACGAGGAGCGTGAATCGGAGACGACGTGTCTCACGCGATGCGGATCCTTTTGCTCCTTCCTTGAGCGAAGTGGCGAGATCGGACCGCAGGACTTCGCGTGAGGGAAGCAGGCCCGTGACCAAGCCTGCTGCGATCGTCGCGAATGCTGTGAATGCCAGGATGCGAGGGTCGGTTGCCGGAATCTGCGCGACGGACGCGCCAAGCAGCGCTCGCGCGACGAACGCGCCGCCGAAGCGCGCGATGAGGACGCCGAGCGCGCCACCCGCGACGGCGAGCACGACGGAGTCGAGGAGGAGCTGGCGCATGAGGCGCGATCGGCTCACACCGAGTGCCACTCTCACGGCGATTTCGCGTCTCCGGCGCACGGCTCGCGCGAGCTGCAGATTCACGACGTTCGCGCAGGCGAGGAGCAGCACGAACAACGACACGGTGCCGAGCAATATCGAGACGCGTGACTCGGGTTGGCCGCGGCGAGCATCCCGTGGAAGCGCGGATGTGAGGGCGATACGCGGCGACATCGCCGCAACCTGCTTCTCCGTCGCGCCGCCTTGCCGGTACCCGGAGATCACCGCGGCGGTCGCCTCCTCCTCGGCGCTCCGCGTCGAGACACCCGGTTTGAGCCGCGCGACGATGATGTAGGCGAACGTCTGCCGTTGGCGCATCAGGCCGGCGATGACTTGCGCCGACATGCCGTCGGTCACCGGCGCGAATATGTCGATCGGCGAAAGGCCCAGGCCGCGAAAGTCCCGCGGAGCGACGCCAATAATCTGGTGTGGCCGTCCCGCGACAACGAGTTGACGGCCGATGACTCCTGCGTCGCCGTTGAGCTCTCGCTGCCAGTAGTCATAGCCGACGACCGCGACCGGCTCGGCGGGCGCGTCTCCGGCTTCTGTCTCACTGAAGAAGCGTCCGAGTGCCGGGCGAGTGCCGAGCGCGCGGAAGAAGTCGGCGGACACCAGGGCGGCGCTTACCGACTTCGTTTCCACGCCGGAACCGACGTCCATGCTCGCGCCGCGAAAGAGACCGACGGTCTCGAAAGCGGCCGGGGTTTGGCGAAGGTCGTGGTAGATCGCGAACGACAGCACCAGCTGCGGCCCGGGGCTCGTCTTGCGGAGCATCGACGCAGTGACGACGCGCGCAGGGTCCGCGACGTGTGCCGGTGGTCGCAAGAGGAGCTGATCGATCGCGCCGAACATCGTGGCGTTGGCGCCGATGCCGAGGCCGAGCGTCGCGATCACGGCGGCGGCGAAGCCCGGAGAGCGGCGAATTTGCCGCATGGAATGGGCGAGATCCTGACGCAGGGCGTCGACCCGTTCGGTGAGTGCCATGTGCGTTTCCCTCGTCGTGGCGAGCGATCCGAGCAGCTCCCGCGCATCGTCGATCGGCCCAAATCGCTCCTGAGCGATGCGAGCTGCTTCGCCGCGCGACAGTCCCGTTTCCATGAGCTGGGCGATGCGCAGCTCGAGATGCAGCGCGATCTCGTTATCGACCTCCGACTGCACCGCGTCCGGGCGACGGAGCTGGAGGCGAAAGGCGCGGCGGTACATCGTTACCGCTGCGGCTTGATTGGGGCGGTGAGGAGGTCCGTCACCGTATTGGCGTAGTTGACCCAGCGCTTCGTCTCATCGCGGAGATGGGCCGAGCCGGCGGCGGTCAGCTTATAGTAGCGCGCCTGACGGTTGTTGCCGGTCGTCCCCCACTCGGCGCGGAGTAGCCCACGACGCTCCATGCGGTACAGCGCCTGATACACGGCCGCGTCGGTGAGGTCGAGCGACTCGTTGGTCGTGCGATCGATCCACTCGACGATCTCGAAGCCGTGCATCGGCCCCCACGCCAGCGCGCGAAGGACGATGACGTCGAGCGTTCCTTTCGTGACCGGGGATCTGTCGGCCATGGCCGCCTGGATAAAGACCTTCGATAAAGAGTCTTCACCAAGCGCCCGATTGTCAAGGAGGCCTAGTCTCCGCGCATGGCGACGAGGGGGTCGACGCGCGCGGCGCGCCTGGCGGGCAGGTAGCTCGCGAGGAGCGCGATCGCGACGAGCACGGCCGCGGTACCGGCGATCGTGGTCGGATCGGCGCGACCGATGCCGAACAACCAGGACTGCACCAATCCGGTTGCGAAGTACGCGGCGCCGAGGCCGACCAGAGTGCCGGTGGTCGCGAGCAGCCCGCCTTCGCGCAGCACGAGCGCCAGCACATTGTTCGAGCTGGCGCCCAAGGCCATGCGTACACCGATCTCCTGTTGGCGCATCGTGACCGAGTAGGAGATCACGCCGTAGATGCCGACAGCGGCAAGCGCGAGCGCAACCATGGCGAAGATGGTGAGCAGCGTGGTGTTGAGCCGCGACTGTCCGAGCGAGTCGTCGATGACCTGCGTCACGGGGCGGACGTTATAGACGGGGAGGGTGCGATCGATCTCGAGGATCGCCGCTCTCGTCGTTGCCACGATGGAGGCGGCATCCCCGCGCCCCCGCACGACCAGCGACATCGTCCGCGCGACGTTAGTGGCACCTGCGTAGGAGAGATAAATCATGAGCGGCGTGTCGACCGTGATCCCGCGAGCCCGGGTGTCGTTCACCACGCCGACGACCTCGAATCCGACCGTGTCGCGTGGGCCGAAGCCGATGCGCCTCCCGATCGGCGACTCGCCCGGCCAGTATGCATTCGCCGCGGCCTGGCTCACGACAATTGTGGGCTTCACGTCGGACCAGGCCACGTCGCGCCCCCGCAGGAGGCGCATCCGCATCGCGCGGAAATAACCTGGTGTGATTGCCGTCGCCGGACCCATGACCTTGCCGCCGTCGGCCCGCGCCGAGCCAATGAGCCTCAAGTTTGTCGTGATGCCGCCCGCCGAGATCGGCGGCGTGTTGGCTGCCGCCACAGCGTCGATGCCGGCGCGGCCCTCGAGGCGCGATTGGAGATCGCGGAAGAACTGCACTTGTGTGGTGTCGTTGTAGCGCGGACCGGGAAGACTTACGCGCATCGTTACCACTCTCGTCGGATCGAATCCAAGATCGACCGCCAAGATGTTTCGCAAACTCTGAATCACGAGCCCGGCGCAGACGAGTAACACGAGGGCCAGCGAGCTCTCGGCGACGACGAGCATGCGCCTGGCCCGGAGCGCGCGAATGCCGCCAGACGATGATCGACCACCGTCGCGCAACGCTTTGGCGAGGCGAGGCGTCGTCGCGGCGACCGCCGGCCAGAGTCCGGCGACGAGCGTCGTCGCGACCGCGAGGACCAGCGTGAACAGGAGCACGCGTGCGTCGAGGGCGATCTCGCTCGGCAGCAATCCGGCGGGGGCGCGACTCACGATCAACTTCAGAACGAAGTGAGCGACGACGAGGCCGAGGAGTGCGCCGCCCACGGCAAGCTCGCCGCTCTCGACGAGCAGTTGGCCGATCAGTCGCGACCGCGCCGCGCCGAGCGCCTGCCGCAAGGCGACCTCGCGTTCGCGGAGCGTCGATCTCGTGAGCAGCAGGTTCACGACGTTGATGCAGCCGATGAGGAGGACCAGGCCGGCGGCGGCGAGCAGCACGAGCAGCGGGCTGCGGAGCGTACGCGTCGCCTCGTCCCGTGCCATGAATACGTTGACGGTCCACCCCGCGATTTCCGGGAACCGCTCGGCGAGGCGGCCGGCTACCGCTGAGAGGTCCGCTTGTGCCGCGGCTTGCGTGACACCCGGCTTCAGTCGGGCGATTACCCCGAGCATGTGTTGAGCGTGGTTCTCGACACCGGGAATCGATGCGGGGTCGAGAACTGTGACGGCATCCACGCCGGGGTTGTCGCGATCATACGAGCGAGGCAACACGCCGACCACGGTTCGCTCGCCGGTTCCGGTGCGCAGGCGCCGGCCGATGATCTTCGGATCGCCGGCGAGTTGTCGCTGCCAGAAATCGTACGTCAGGATGATCTCGGATGCGCTCTCGGTCGCGGGGTCACCGGCGGCGAACAGTCGTCCGCGCTCGGGACGTACGCCGAGGACGTCGAAGTAGTCGCTGGTCACGCTCTGGCCATTGAGGCGAAGCGGCTCTCCGTCGCCGATCAGTGTGAGCGACGAGCCCGTGCCCGCGGCCATGCCGCTGAAGCTGCGGGTCTGCGCGCGCCAGTCGAGGAAATCCGCGTACGAGACGCTGAAGCGTGGGAGCGACTTGTCGGGATTCTGTGAGAAGAGAACGGCGAGGCGGCTGTCGTCGAGATATGGCAAGGGGCGGAGCAGCGTCGCGTTGACCACGCTGAAGATCGCCGTGTTGGCGCCGATGGAGATGCCGAGCGTGAGCAGAACGATTGCCGTGAAGGCGGGGAAGCGGCGGCTCAGTCGGAGCGCGTAGCGTACGTCCTGCAGCAAGTTCTCCATGATTCTGCCTCCCCGCACGTCGCGGAGCTCTTCGGTGTGTTGAACGACGCCGCCGAAGCGGCGTCGCGCTTCGGCGACGGCCAAATCACGGGTCATTCCGCCGCGTTCGAGCAGCTCGGCTTCCATGGCGAGATGGAAGCGCAGCTCTTCGTCGATCTCATCGTCCGAGACGCGGCCGAGTAGGCCGCGCAGCCAGCGAATCGCACGCGTCAGGCGCGCCATGAGTCCCTCCTAATTCACCGCGGCAGTCACCGCGAGCACGGCTTCCACGGCGGCGCTGAAGCGCCGCCAGGTGTCGGTTTCGCTGGCGAGTTGGCGGCGACCGAGGGCGGTCAACTTGTAGAATCGGGCGCGCCGGTTGTTCTCGGAGGTCCCCCAGCTTGCCTCGAGCCACTTGCGCTTGACGAGGCGGTGGAGCGCCGGGTAGAGGGAGCCTTGATTGACCTCGAGCACGCCGCTCGAGAACTGCTGGATGCGCTGGCTTATTCCCCAGCCATGCATCGACTCGAGGGAGACCGCTTTCAGGATCAGTAGGTCGAGCGTTCCCTGCAGGACGTCGGCATTCGGGTGCACCTGGCGCTCTCTCCATGACGTTCGACAGGAATATGCGTCATCTCCTGTCGAATGTCAAGGAGAGCGTGGCGTGGTTGATCGCGATCGCGAGCCCGGTCCGTTCCGTCAACCGCTCGCCGTAAAGAGCTGAAGTAGTGTCTGTGCTTTCGACGTTCCCGACGTCGCGGTGATACCAGCACAGGTATTCCGGCCGCTATCCCTGGTCGATATCGGGAACGCGGCCTTGTAGATGATGATGCCGCCTTCGATGAAGTTGGGCTTGAGCGTGACGCTCGCCGGCACCGTGGCGATGTTCACATCGCTCGTCGACAACTGCGCCACCGGATTGGAACTCAGCGTTGTGCTTCTTGGCGGCAGTGATACGAAGCCGGAGTCGACGCCACCCCCGACCGTGCTCGGCGTTTTGAGCGAGAGCGAAAGGCCCGATGCTGCGGCCGGCTGCACGGTGAGCAGGACACTCTGAGTCGATGTCCCAGCCTTTGCCGTAATGAGCGAACAGCCAGCGGCCCCGCTCACCGCATGCGCTGTGAACGTGGCACTCGAACCGGAGATGCCGTTCGAAGTCGTCACCGTCCCCGGAACGGTGGCGACGGACGGTGTGCTGCTCGTGAGCGAGACGAGCGCGACGCAGCTCTTACACAATCCGCTCACGATAACGGTTCCCGTCGAGGTGCCGCCGGATGCTATGGAAGTAGGGGAGAGTTTGAACGAGGCCACGTCCCGCGCGCCGATCCCGACGACCGCGGCGATCGGCGCTGCGACGAGCAAACGTCCTGCCGTTGTGTGCATCCACGTCTTCCAATAGGGCCGCATATCACTTCCGCTACTGAACATGATCCGTCCTCCGCGCGATGGACTTCGGTCCGATGGCTGGGTCGCCGTTCTACAAAACGAAACGAACCGCGCGTTCTTCTCACGCGTGAGAAGGATTGCATGGTGCGCGCGTTAGAGCCGCAACAGGAGGAAACACCATGCTCAAGAGAGTTTCGGTCATGTCCCTGGCGCTCGCGTCACTCCCGATGGCGACGGCGCAGGCGGGGATCGAGTTCGTGACGGCCGCCGGATCGTGCAGCGCGAAGGTGATCACGGCAGGGCAGACGCTGACAGTGCTCGCGGGACCCAACATCCAGTTCGAGGTGTGGGGGAACTCGGTGGATCTCGCCGATCCAACCACTGGCTTCAGCTTTACGGGTCCGGGCGGCTTCAGCGCTTCCGTCGTGTCGCGACACAGCGGTCCGGAGAACTTGACGCGCGGCTGTGGGAACACCGGGTCTGCTGTTGTTCGCGTGAACTCGCCGATCACGCTCGGTGCCAACGCCAATGCAACTATCTCGTTCAAGATGCCGCTTGGCGATCTGTCGACCCAGCAGATCGCGCTTCGGGCAATTCCGGCGATCAGCACGACGTGGACGACGAACGGCGTGCTCGACCCGAGCCAGCTTCCTTGCATCGTGAAGACCGGCTCGATCACCCCGTCGAATCAGGACCTCAAACTCACCATCCAGCTGCCCCCGGGAGCAGGCCAGGACCAGACGACCTGCACGAGCAACGTTCTCAACGTAAAAGTCCGTCCGGCGAGCACCGTTTCGGTCAACTTTCCATTCCCCGTTCCCGGGATGAAGTACACCGTATCCGGACTCCCGGCGTTCCTGACGGAGAATCAGGCGGTCGCGCAGCCGCCGACGGGGACCGCGGCGCTTGCGTTCACCTTCGACGTCGCAAAAATCCGGGCGGTGACGACGCAGAGCACGAGCACGATCACGATCACCGATCCGAACAATCCCCAACGCTCGAACACACTGACCCTCGTCGTGGTGCCGACGCCCGGCCAGGGATTCGCCGCGCAGGCTTCGCCGAATCCGTCGAGCACAACAGCCGGCAATCCGATCGACTTCACGATCAAGCTTTCAGCGCCGGCTAATGCGAATCAGGTGATCACGTGGCGCATGACGACGGCCGCATGTTTCACGCAGGCGGTCGCCGAAGCACCGTACAACGCCGCCGCACCCTTCCAATTCTTCGTGTTCCCGAGGGGGCAGACGTCAGCGATCATCCGCGTGCGTTCGGTGAACAACGGCGGTTGCGTCAACAGACTGGCCCCGGTCACGCACATCTTCGAGGCGTGGGTAGGCGATTCGCGCACCAACCCACAGGTCACGGCGGTCACGACGAGTCCGACATATACGAAGGTAACGGTCTCGCTCATCGCTCCGTAATCGGAACGCGACAGCTCATCGAAACGGCCCCGGAGACACTTCCGGGGCCGTTTTGTAAGTCCATCGAGTTGCGGTCAGGTGGCCGCGTTCGCCGTCACGGTGGCGCAAGCGTAAGCAAGCGCCACGCACTGACGGCGAGTACGCGACCCCTCAGGTCTTCGGCTCGCACGCGCCAGCGGAGAGGCGACGCGCCGGCACGTTCGACGAAGACCGGTGGTGGACGGTAGAGCGCGACCGTGCCCGGGACGAGCGCCTCGAAGAGCGACGCGCCGTCGGTGGTCTGCACCTCGAGGCGATAGCGATTCGCCAACGGTACCGGTGCCCATGCAAACGTAAGCGCTGCCGGCGATGACGTTCCGGCCGACGGACGGAGCAGCATCAGGCGATTGCCGTCCTCCGCCGAGCGCGGGTCGACACCGCTGCCAACGACATACCGCAGCGTCGGAAGAGCGAAGCCCGCGACAGCGCCGCTCGACACCGTGCCAATGCCTGCGCCAACCGCAGTAAGATCGGACTCGCTGTCATGATCGTCGGCCGCTTCGACGCGCATCAGCACCAGGTACGTGCCGTCCACGTCCCGCGGCAGCAGCGCCGGATCCGGGCCCGGGACTCGCACCTGACCGGTCGGCGGGAGAAACACGTTGAAACGCGACAGCGGCGTATAGCGATGCTGCGTCCCTCTCTGCTCGAGCGGGAGCGATGCTTCCGGCAGAAGATCCTTCTCGCCCGGCGGCTCCTCGCCCGGTCGCACGACTTCCCAACGTCCGCGCAGCCGGCCGGTCCCGGTATAAGTAATGTCCGCATGAAGTCCTGGCGCCGGAGTCGCCTGCGCCACCGCGATCACGGGCAACTCGGCGTCGAACGCGAGGCGGACGTCGGTGAGCGCGAACGGCACCCCGGCGCCACCGGCCGTGAGACGACAAGTTACCGCGACGAAGACGTCGGGCCCGCCGCGCCGATTCGCGAAGCGGCGCACGTAGAAGAACGCCGCTGGTTTGCCATCGGCCGCTGCCTGCCAGGCGCGCCGGGCAACGGACGGGGGAATCGACATGACGTCGGTGAATCCAGCGGTGCCGCTCGACTGCGACAGATCGAAGCGGAGCGGCAGGCGACCGAACAAGGTCGATGGGTCGCAGCGCAGGCCGATGTCAGGCCGCGCGTCGACGAGCTCGCCGCACCAAAATGCCTCGACCGGGATCTGGTCCGCCGACAATCCGCCGAATGTCAGAAAGACCGTCGTCGCGCCCTGGCTCGCGACATTCACGCCCGTCGGATTCACCGTGATCTGCGCGGCGAGCGGCGCGCCAAACAGCAGGGCGCCGCATCCGGCAATACGCGATCGGTTCATTGGGCGCATGAGAAAGCTCAGAAGAGCCGGAGAGAGAAGCCGCCGTTCATCGCCCATTGTCGAAGCGTCGGTTGCAGGGTCTGACCGAGGCGGAGCTGTGCGTCGCTCAACGTATAGCGCACGAATATCCGCGCCTGTGACCCGTCCCGCGGGCGGGCGTACAGGTTGAACCCCTGTGACGCCTCGAGCTGCACGTCGACGTTGTGGGCACGGCGCGTCGCCGGGGGGTCTTCGTTGCCGGCGAGGGACAGTGTTCCAGTGAATGTCGTGTGGCCAACGGGACGCCAATCGGCCTGGGTGCCGATGCGACGCGTATGAGCGCGGAAACCGCGCGCGACATCATCGACGGTCTCGCTCGACAGGTCGGTGCTCAGCGTGAGCGCCGGCGACATCGTCAGGGCCAACGTCGCGCCGGCGACATCGGTGACGAGGTCGGTCGGCGTTCCATCAGACGGCCGATTGTCGACGCCTGCCCGGTTGAAGTGCAGCGAAAGACTGCCCGCCGCACGCTGCCACGCGAGCGCGGTCGCAAGGTTTCTGGTATGCTGATTAGGGACCTGTGAAGCCAGCCGGAAGCCGCCGTTGGGCGGAACGCGGTCGCCGCGCTGATCGACGACGAGCCAGGTGGCGGTCGCTTGCGGCCACCACCAGGCGCCGGGTGACGAACGCAGGAGCTGGGCGATCGGAAGCGCCGCGTTGAGCGAGTGCGTGCGCGTCCGGGTCGTGAGCAGCGATGAGATCCGAGCGAGATTGTCGTGTGCCCGGCCGAGCGAATACTGAACCTGAAGTGCGTCGATCGAGCCGGTCGTTTCGATGGCGTCTTCGTCGCGATCCGCCTGCAGCGCGGCGCCGATGCTCCGATATTGCGGATCGACGCGCTGATGACGGGCCGTGACGGCGAGCGTCGTCGGTGCCGGGCCGATTTGCGCGCCGCGCAACACGTCCACGCGCAACTCGCCGAAGCGCGCGCTGCGCGATTCCGGTCGGACAGCGACCAACGTCGAACCGCCGCTCAACGCCGAGTCGGTCGGGTTGGTGAAACGGCTGCGCGCGATCCCGAGGGTGAGATGCGCGTGACCGCTCGGATCGCCGGCGATGAGCTGTGCGCCGGTGCCGCGGCTCTCCTCACGATCGGTCACCGCGCCCTGTTGAAAGCTCGGCGTCGGCTGCCTCGAGCCGTCGAGGGTCGAGAGGGCAAGACGTAGCATTCCCGGATGCGATGGAAGCGCCTCGAAGCCGATCGTGCCGAGGACCAGGCGGTGCGACGGTCGTGCGATGCCGAAGGGGTCGTCCCATCCGACGATCTCCGATCCCGCGGTGCCGGCCCCTCCCAGTTGCAAACCATGCGGCAGCGTCACGCTCGCCGACAGTCCACGGCTGCGAAACTGGTTGACGAGGAGTCGGTCGTCGCCGATCGAGAGGTGACCGACATCAAAGCCAACTCCCGGGCGCGTGAGGTGGATGGCGTACGAGGCGAGATCCAACTCGGGCGCGCGCGGTCCGAGCTGAGCGGCGCGGAGGCGCGCTTGCTCCCGCGTGGCGCCCGCGACAAGCCCTTGCACCGTCGAATTCCAGCCGTCGCGGCTCAGCGTTCCGTCGAGACCCCCGTTGAGCGCGAGATCCTGATACGTGTCGCCGCGGCCGGTCGCTTGCGGAGCGCCGGACGCCGCGTGTGCGTGCAACTGGCCACTGGATTGCAGGTCGAGTTTGGGCCGCATCGCGAACGACTCGAATCCGGCGCGGTCGAGAAGGCGCAGCGGGAAGCGTCCAATCTCGAGCCACGCCCCGTCGGTGCGTGCAAGGTAGGCTCGAACCTCGTTCTCTCCGGCGTCCAAACGCTGACCGTACAGCGGCAAGCGGACGCGCGTGCCCGCGACGTCGAGCAGCGCCGAGAGATCCGATCGCCCCACGACCACGACGAGCTGTCCGTCGCCGGCGCTTGGCAAGCGACTCATCGTGAACGTGAGCTGTCCGTCGCGTGGTTGCAGCCGCGCGACGTTCCATTCCGCCTGAATCCGCAGCGTGTCCGCCGGCGTCTCGGCCGGCGCGGCCTGGGCGTCGAGACGCAGCGATGAGAGCGCGGCGGCGAGGACGGGCGCCAATGCTCGCTTCCTCACGTTTCTTGAACGCACTCGGTCGTCGCATGTTCTCACTAACGTTTTGCCGACGTTCTTGGCAAACGCGAGGCGATTCGTAGATTCGAAAGCTCACCACCGCGAGTTGGGCCTCATGATCGTTGCGCTCCTCGTCGTGTTCTTCGCCGGCTGGCCATCGCCCCATCTGTCTGCTGACAGCGCCGAGGCGCTCGTGCGGCGGATTCAGGCGGCCGTGGAGGCGGGCCGCGCGGATGCGGAGCGCGCAGCATGGGAGGGTGAGCGGCCCAAGAACGACATCGCGGCGGAGCGTCGGACCTTGGCACTGGCCACGGTCGACCGGCTCGCCTATCGCGACGCCGATGCTGAGCGCGAGTACGCGATCCTTCTTCATGCCGACAGCGCGCGCAACGCCGCGTTCGCATATGGCCTACTCGGAGCCGGTGCCCTGCGCGCCCAAGAAGCGCGCCTCGCCGAAGCGGAGCCGTTTCTCCGACGCGCGATCGTCGCGCTGGGCTCAGCGCCTTCCGCCGGTGCGGCGACAGCGCTCGGCACGCTCGGCATTGTCGTCAGTAGGACGGTGAGCGTCGATTCGGCACTTCACGTCTATAACAATGCGATGCGCGCCGTCCCGCGGGATGACGACTGGCTGCGCGCGTGGATTGCGTGCAACGCGCTCGTCGCGCGGGTGCGCCGCGCCGATCCCGACGTCGCGCGGCTTGCGCGCCCGACCGCCGATTCGGCGATTCACGCGGGCAATCGTCGCGGCGCGGCGGCTTGTCTCGCCGCGTTGGCGCAAGACTATGAACGACGCACGATGATTGACAGCGCCCTCGCGACCTTCGGCGAAGTCGCCGACTTGCAGCGGGCGACGCGCAATCTCTCCGCGCTCGCCGTGTCGCGGCAGTGGCAAGGATATGTGCTTTATTCAGTGGGCCAGTTCGCGCCGGCGCGTGCCGCGCTCACCGAAGCGCTGACGCTCGGGCGACAGACGGGAACTGTCGCTGCCGCGGCGTGGGCGTCGCTCGGTCTGTCTGATCTCGCGCTCACCTTCGGCGATCTGCCGGCGTCCGGCGCCTACGCGCGCACCGCGTCGGCACTGTTCGCGCGCAGCGGAGACCGGTGGGGCGCGCTCGACGCGAGGATGCACGAGGGAGATGTCGCGCTGCTCAATCGCGCGACCGGCGCGGCCAGGGCGGCGTACGAGCAAGTCGCGCGCGACGCACCGGCGATCGCGCCGACGAACGGGGTGCACGCTCGCGGCAAGCTCGCCTTCGTCGCGCTGTTCGAGGGCGATCTCGTCGACGCGTCACGTCAGCTGGACAGCGCATTGGCCCTGTCGCGTACGTTGCACATGAACGAGTGGCGGCAGGAGGACACCTACGCACGCGCCGTCCTTGCCCTGCAAGCAAACAGACTTCCGCAAGCCGAGCAGTACCTTCGCGCGCGAGACAAATTGGTCGGCGCGTCGTCACCCGCCGAGCACGCGGATATTCTTACGCGGCTTGCCGAGGTGTATGCCCGGCGTGGTGAGATCGGACGCGCCGAGCAGGAGCTGAACGAGGCAGGCGCCGTGATCGATCGGTGGCGCGTGTCGCTGCCGGAGCGCGAGTTGCGAGCAGCGGCAGTGCAGTCGAGGAAAATCGACTGGGATCGCGACCTCGGCTTCGCGACGACCATTCAACTGATCGCAAAAGGCGGACGCACCGCGGCCGCGTTCCGGTTGTCGGAGCAGCGACGAGCACGTGTGCTGCTCGAGAGCATGGCCCAACGGACGGCATTCGCGCCCGAGGCGGCGGCGGCTTGGCCTGCCGCCGCGATCCTCGACGCGGACGTGCGGCGTGTGCTTCCCGAATCGACGGCGGTGCTCGCGTTCGTCACCGGACGAGGCGGCGAGCCGACCACCGTCTTTGTGCTGACGAAGGACCGGCTCGCCGCTGCTGTGGCCGAGCCGGTGGACGATCACATGTTGGAGCTCGAGCGGTTCGCGGCTCTGGTTGCCTCGGGAACGAACCCGGTCGAACTCGCGCGTCGCCTCGGGGATGCATTCGTCAACGCGGCATTGGCACTGTTGCCGGGCGGCGTAACCCATCTGGTGTTTGTCCCCGACGGGCCCCTGCATCGCATCCCCTTCGATGTCCTTCGGGCGAGCGACGGCAAGCCACTCGTCAGCCGCTATGCGATCTCGCTCGCTCCGTCAGCATCGGCCGCGGCCGCGCTCTGGGCGGGGCCGCCACGAGAGCCGCTGCCGCGGCTCCTCGCTTTTGGCGATCCGGTTGGAGTTGCGTTGCGGCGAGATCGAGCCGAGATCGGAGATGGCGCGGCCGATTCGATGCCGCCGCGGCTGCCCGCCGCCGCCGCCGAGGCGGCGCAAATCGCGCATTACGCTCCTGTAGCCGAAGTGCTGACCGGTTCGAAGGCGCGCGAATCACGATTACGCCGCGGAAGTCTCGCCGACGTCGGCGTGCTGCATTTCGCGACGCACGCCCAGGTGGACGAGTGGTCGCTTCTGCGTAGCGCGCTCCTGCTCGCACCGGGCGGCGGCGAGGATGGCCGCGTCAGCGTCGACGAGTTGGTAGGGCTGCGACTCTCGGCGAATCTCGTTGTGCTCTCGGCGTGCAACTCCGGCGGCGGTGTCGTGCTGGGGGGCGAGGGTCTCCAAGGATTGACGGAACCCTTCCTCGAGGCCGGGGCGAGCGCCGTCGTCGCCACCCTCTGGCAGATCGGCGACCGCAGCGCCGCGTCGTTCGTCGATCGTTTCTATCAGCAGCTCGCCACCGGGATCTCAGTGGGCGACGCATTGCACCGCGCGAAGCGCCGCGCATACGACGACGGCATGTCGCCGAGTGTATGGGCCGCGTTTACGCTGACGGGCGACGAGCGAGTGCGAACGGCACTCCGTCCATCGCGCCAGGTACAGCGAGCCGCCTCGCAGCAGGTCGAAGAGTGGGGCGGCGGCGCGGCGCTGGTGCTCGTGCTATTCGCGCCCGCCTATTTCGTCTCGCGCACGAAGAGTCGGCGAAGCGGCGAACGCAGCTGAGTGCCGTCGGAGAATTCCGTGACGATCCACCATCGGTGCTCGACACCCGGGGCGAGACGAACATCGGCCGGCAACGTCAGCGTCGTGTCGGCGACGCGCGTCGTGAACACCGGCGCGCCGGCGGCGGTGAGGACCTCGACGGAGTAAATGCGCGCGTCGGGAACCGCACGCCATCGGAACGTGCGGCTTTGCTCGACGGTCGCTTCGGTGGGCGGCGAGAGCAGCACCGCGTTTCGCGACGCGTCGCGGACCGGTTCTGGGGTTTCGACTCGTTGCGGTCGTCGGACTGTGGGGATCACGACGATCAATAGCGCCGCCGCGGCGAGCGTCGCGACGGTCGCGGTAAGTCGCCAGCTGCGGATCGTCTGCGGCGCGCTGTGCTGAGTTGCCGAGAGAGCGCGAAGCAGCTCGAATTCTCGACGGCCCTGCTCGTCGGCCATCAGCGCATCGAGCGTTGCGAGGCGTTCATTCTCACTGCCGGTTCCTTCGACGAGCGCGAGAATGCTTTTTAGGGATACGGGCGCCGCGGCGCCGGATGAATGTCCGTCCGCAGCGCGAGCGCGCAAAAGCGCGTCGTACGCACGGCGCAGCGACGCATCTCCGGTTTCGGTGATCATGGGTGAATTCCTTTGGCGGTCAACAGGTGCCGCAGATCGTCCAGGCCGCGATAGAGCAAGTTGCGAGTTTTCGCCTCGCTCCATCCGAGCAATGAGGCGATCTCTTGCCGCTCGTATCCCGCGAGGTACATGCGGACTACGGCGCGACGGCTCGGGACCACCATGGTGAGCGCCGTCTCGACGGCGCGGCCGGCGTCGGAGGCGAGCGTGTCGGCGTCGGCGGACGCAGGTGCGGCGAACGTTGCGGGAGCGTCGTGATCGCCGTCGTCATCCAGCGAGTCCTCACGCCGTGCTCGGCGTCGCCTCAGCAGGTCGATTGCCGCCGAAAGCGCGGCTCGATAGACGTACGACGACTTGAGCGCATCGAGCTTGCCGGACGCTGACGCGTCCACGCGCCAGAGTCGAATCCGCACTTCCTGAAGGACTTCGTCGAGGTCCTGCCCCTGGAGTCCGTGCGCGGCGCCGGCCCGGCGGGCGACTTCGCCAAAACGTGCGAGCACTCGCTCGATCGCCGCCGATCGATCCGTCGGCGACATCTCGCTTGCGCCGGCAAACGGGTCGCGGTTCGAGGTGACCCTTCCAATCGACATTGTCACCGATGCCGTCGGGCGTGAGAAAACACGCTCCCTCGCTGCGTTCAGACCTTCGATGCCGTCAAGCGTACCGCTCTAGCCTCCGGACGGCCACCTTATGAAACGCTTGCCAGGGATCTTTCTTCTCACGTTTGTGGTCTCGGGCGGCCGATTTGCCGGGGCACAGGCGGAGCCGCGCCGCGGGACTACGCCGCCGGTGGACATCGAAGTCACCAAAGTGGTCGCGATGCGTGACGGCGTCCCGGCCCGGCTGTGTGTGAGCGCCGACAACGACATTCGCGTAACCGTGGGCCAACGGGGGAGCCCCGTTCAGAAGCCGGTGTCGCTCCGGCTTCTTCTCGTTCTACCCGGCGGTCCGAAGCAAGGAGCGCTGTTCGCCGAGGGCAGCGCCAATCTCCAACCGGCAAACCCGGTGACGACGTTCACCTTTCCGCACATCGAGATCGCGGCGCGACTTCGCGGCCTCGGGGCACGGCTGGTGGTCCGAGCGAATTCGGACCGAACGATCGACGAGGCCGACGCGACGAATAACGAGCGCGAGCTGAGGGTCGACGACGCGACGGATTGGTCGTGTCATCGCTGAGCTGATAAGGGAGGCCTGGGAGTCGGGCAGGCGTATCTTCCCAATCTCCCCTCGATTCCCCAAACTTTCGCATGCTGCATCTTCGCTTCTCGCGGGCCGCGCTCGCCGCCGCCGCGGTTTGTCTGCTCGCCACCACGTCCATCTCGGGGCGCGGGCAGGCGCCACAACCGACGACCAAAGCGCTGCCGGTCTTCGCAAACGGTATGGCCCAGGTCATCCCGGCCTTCCAGGACTCGACCCAATGGATTCGACAGGAGCTCTGGGTCGAGACCAACTTCGACAGCGACCATGACGGCAAGCCGGACCGCGTCCACGTCGACGTCACTCGGCCGCGGCAAACCGAGTCGGAAGGACTTCGCGTTCCCGTGTTGTATGGTTCGAGCCCGTACTTCGCGGGAACGTCGCGCGGGCAGGTGAACTGGAACGTGCAGCAGGAATTGAACGATCAGCCACAGCCGCGCGGGCTCATGATCAATCCGCCCTACCAGCCGACGCGTTCACGAATCTCTAACGCGTTGGTCAACGAGTGGGTGCCGCGGGGTTTTGCCGTCGTCCACTCGGAGGCGCCGGGGACGGGGCGGTCGCAGGGCTGTCCGACCGTGGGCGACGCACCGGAACGAATGCCGATGAAGTTCGTCGTCGACTGGCTCAATGGTCGCGCGAAGGGCTACACCACCGAGACGGGAAACGAAGAGGTGAAGGCGACGAGCTGGTCGACGGGAAAGGTTGGAATGATCGGCACTTCTTATGAAGGCACGTTGCCCCTCGCCGCCGCGACGACTGGTGTGAAGGGACTTGAAGTCGTCGTGCCGGTCTCGCCGAACACCTCGTACTATCACTACTACCGCACGAATGGGTTGGTCCGGTCACCCGGCGGTTACCTCGGCG
>JAICJQ010000010.1 GCA_025928335.1 Gemmatimonadaceae bacterium | reverse complement strand
GTGTGCCGGTCGAGATCGTCGCCCCCGACGGCCGGGTGCTCTCCTCCAACGACATCGACTCGGCCGAGATCGAGTAACCCCTCGCGGCTGACGATGGTGCCACGGCCCCACGAGTTCTTAACGAGGCGCTCGTGCGACGCACGCACGGCACCCTCCGGCTGGCGCTGGTGCCACCGGCCTTCGGCGTCGAGATCCCAGGCCTGTCGGTTGTCCTCGAGGTACACATTGAGCAACGAGCGAATCCGCTCGTACAGAAACGGATTCTCCACGGGCGCGACCGCCTCGACACGCCGATCGAAATTTCGCGGCATCCAGTCCGCCGAACCGACGTAGAACTCCTCCTCGCCGCCATTCTCAAACTGCCAGAGCCGCGAGTGCTCGAGGAACCGGCCGACGATGCTGACGACGCGAATCCGGTCGCTCACGTTCGGGATTCCCGGACGCAGGCAGCAGATCCCGCGCACGATCAGATCGATCTGAACGCCGGCTTGGGATGCGCGATACAGCTCGTCGATCACCTCGGCGTCGACCA
Organism: Gemmatimonadaceae bacterium; assembly: GCA_025928335.1. Classification (GTDB taxonomy): domain Bacteria; phylum Gemmatimonadota; class Gemmatimonadetes; order Gemmatimonadales; family Gemmatimonadaceae; genus JAQBQB01. The sequence continues at coordinate 41,684 of JAICJQ010000010.1, read as the reverse complement.
GTGCGTTCATCTTCCCCACGACGCGGGCCGGACGGCCGGCCGCCGCGTGGTCGGCCTCGCGGCGAATCAATTCGATGAAGCGGCCACGGAGGTTCACCGGCGCGACGAGCAGCTTGCGATAGAGGCGCTGTCGAGAATACCCCGTGAGCGAGTTGAATAGATCGCTCACGTCGGCGCCGATCGACGGGCTGCACGTAATCAGCCCGATGTCGGTATAGAGCCGCGCCGTTCGAGAATTGTAATTGCCGCTGCCGAGGTGAACGTAGCGCTTGATGCCGTCGGCTTCGCGGCGAACGACGAGCGCCGTCTTGGCGTGTGTCTTGAGCGTCGCCGAACCAAACGCGACGTGAACCCCCGCGTCTTCGAGGTGCCGCGCCCAACTGATGTTATTCGCTTCGTCGAAGCGCGCTTTGAGCTCCACGATGACCGCGACCTGCTTGCCGCGCTGGGCGGCTTCGATCAACGCGGCGACGATCGCCGTGTCACCGGACGTCCGGTACAGCGTCAGCTTGATGGCGAGGACCTGATCGTCCGCCGCCGCATCCTCGAGGAAGCGCTCGACCGATGCGGTGAACGAATCAAACGGGTGATGCAGCAGCACATCGCCCTCGCGCACGACGTCGAAGATGTTCGCATCGTCGCGCAGTTCGACGGGCGTCGCCGGCGTGAACGGCGGATCCTTGAGCGCCGGCAGATCGAGCGACGCGATTCCCATCAACTCGCCGAGGTCGAGCAGGTGGCCGGCATCGTGAACGTCGCGCGCCGAGAGACGCGCGGCCTCGGGAACGTTGTCTTCCTGTAGTTCGTCGAGGAGGAGCGCGCGGAGATGCTCGGGCATGTCGTCCTGCACCTCGATGCGCACCACTTCGCCAAAGCGCCGGCGGAACACCTGTTCCTCGATCGTCGCCAGGAGATCCTCCGGCTCCTCGATCGGCATCTCGAGGTCGGAGTAGCGGGTGATTCGGAACGCGTACCAGGCGGCGACGTCCATCCCCGGAAACAGTGAGCCGACGTTCGCGCCGATCACCTGCTCGAGGGGCACGAAATGGTTCGGCCGCCCCTCGACGGGCACCCATCGCGGTAGGCTCCGCGGCACCTTCACGCGCGCAAAGCGATTCGGACCGCCCTCCGGATCGCTGATCTCGACGGCCAACGAGAGCGACAGATTCGAGATATACGGAAAAGGATGTCCCGGATCGACGGCGAGCGGCGTGAGCACCGGAAAGATCTGCGATTCGAAGTGCTCATCGAGCGCGCGCCACTCCGTCGGACTGAGATCCTTGACGCCGAGCAGTCGAACGCCGTTCGGCGCGAGCTCGCTCAGCAGGTCCTCGAGGCATGCCCGCTGGAGCGCCGTGAGTCGCGTCACCTCGGCCTGGATCGCCTCGAGCTGCTCGAGCGGAGTGAGACCGTCGGGCGGAGTCTGCACGACCTTCGCCGCAACCTGCCGCCGCAAACCGGCGACGCGCACCATGAAGAACTCGTCGAGATTGGTGCTGAAGATCGAGAGAAACTTCACGCGCTCGAGTAGCGGCGTTCTCGGGTCGAGCGCCTCGTGGAGCACACGGGCGTTGAACGCGAGCCAACTCAACTCGCGATTCAGGTACAGCGACGGCGACGACGTGAAGTCCGACATATCAAGGAATGCCTAGCTACGGTTCGGGCGATAGTAATACCCCAAAGCGGGGCGAGCGGGCTAGACCGTTCGTCACACTCGGGGTCACGATTTTGTCACGGCACACCGGGAGGGCCCCTTTCGGGCACTTGACACGTTGCGAATCGGGCAAACCGATGCGAGTACCCGGCTATGTGCGGACGCCGGCGAGAATTGCAATCGGCTGGCCGCGGTATCACAATGAGGCAGCTACCCAACCCCACATCAGGATTGTGCATGGCGACTGGCTGGCGGCGTGCTTCGACGATGGCGATCGCAAGTCGAGTTGCCCTCGCCTGCTTGATCGTGGCCTGTGCGCAACATCAGCCGAAGGGCTCGACGCGGGCCCCCGAACCGAAAAGTTGGACCGCGGCCCAGGATCACGTGCAGATGATGGAACAGCTCGGGATTCAAGCTCTTCGCCCCGGCCCGAGTGGAAACGAACGGGACCCGAATCACGCGAATTATGACGAGTCGAGGGCGAATCCATACCCGGATCTGCCGCCGCTCCTCACCCTGAAGAGCGGCGCGCAGGTCACCGATCCTCGAATGTGGCGTCGGCGTCGCGCGGAAATCGTCGACGACTTCGAGCGCGAAGTGTTCGGGCGCGTTCCGAAAAATGCGCCGGCCGTTCTGTGGTCGGTCGTTGCTGCGGACACCGCCACCAGTGCCGGCCGGCGCGTCGTCGGCAAGCAACTCGTGGGACATGTCGACAACACCGGCTATCCGTCAATCGATGTGAACATCGCGTTGACGCTCGTCGTTCCCGAGAACGGTCGCTCCCCTGCGCCCGTCATGATCATGTTTCGTGGCGGAAGTCTCGCTCAGGCCGTGGGCCGGCCGGCGCCAGCGAGCACTGGGCGCGGCGGGTTCGCGCCACCTCCGCCCTCACCCGGCAGCGACGCTCCCGCGACCGATCAGCTCATCGCCGACGGTTGGGGCTTCGCGTTTCTCAACCCGGTGACGATTCAAGCCGACAACGGCGCCGGCCTGACTCGAGGCGTCATTGGACTCGTCAATCGCGGACAACCGCGCCGCCCCGACGACTGGGGCGCGCTTCGAGCGTGGGCGTGGGGCGCGTCCCGCGCCCTGGACTATCTCGAGACCGATCGGACGGTCGACGCGAACATCGTCGGAATCGAAGGAGTCTCTCGCTACGGCAAGGCGGCGCTGGTCACGATGGCATTCGACGAGCGGTTTGCCCTCGTCCTCGTCGGCTCGTCGGGCGAAGGCGGCGCCAAGCTGCATCGGCGCAACTGGGGCGAAGCCGTGGAGAATCTCACCGGCTCTGGTGAGTATCACTGGATGGCGGGGAACTTTCTCAAGTACGGCGCCTCGTCGGCTACCTTCGGCAGCAAGAACGCCGGCGATCTCCCGGTCGATGCTCACGAACTGATCGCCTTGTGCGCCCCGCGTCTGACCTTCATCAGCTACGGCATGCCGGAGAAAGGCGACGCGAAGTGGCTCGACCATCAGGGAAGCTTCATGGCCGCCATCGCCGCCGGCCCGGCGTTCCGCTTACTCGGCGCGAAAGATCTCGGTAGGACAGACAATTACAAAACTGAAAAGATGCCGCCGGTGAACGTTGGGCTGCTCGACGGCCAGCTCGCATGGCGGCAACACGACGGAGGGCACACCGACGGCCCGAACTGGAAATACTTCATTGCCTGGGCCGATCGATTCCTCGGACGCAGGTACGTGGCAGCGCCCCCCGTTCCCGGCCGATGAATTTTTGCCCGGCCTCCGGCGCTGACGGGGACTGATGGCACGTGCCTTCCGTCGAGCGCTGGACTGCAAGACGAACTGAACGTGACCGCCTTTGGGGGAGCTGGCGCATGCATGCAATCTTGCGGCTTCTGACCGTTGCTGGCCTTGGCCTCGGCTCGGCGTGTGCTCGACATAAGACTGATGTGGGGCCACGCCTCGATCGCACCCTGCTCACCTCGGAGCAGTTCGCCAACCACGGCTACAACACCGCGTACGACGTCGTCGAGGCGATGCGCTCGAACTGGCTCGCCGAGCGCGGCACCGACAGCTTTTCGTCGCCGACCAAGGTTCAGGTGTACTTCGACGGCATCAAGCTCGGCGGCGTCGAGACCCTGCGGACGATCGACCTCCGACCCGTGACGTACATTCGCTTCTTCGATGGCGTCACCGCCACGGCTCGCTGGGGAATCGGCCACGGGCAGGGTGCGATATACGTATCGACACACCCGCTGAGCGAGATGGTCGCGCCATCGAATCCGTCAACCGGTCGTGGCGACGCCGAAGCGATACTCCGTCCGTGACCTGAAGGTTTCTCTGGGTCGCAACAGCGTCGAGGGGAACGACGGCTCGTTCGGCGTATCCGGAAAATGTTGTGTCTCCAGCGCGAACCCCGAGTGGGGGCCGTACGTCGCCCCGCCTTTTGCGCGCCCGCGCAAATGCTGTCCGGCGTACACCTGCACGCCCGGCTCCGTGCTGTGGATTTCCAGCCGTCTCCGCGAGTTCGGCTCGACGACACGCGCCACGAACGCGAGGCCTGTGGGTTCGTCACGGTCGATTACAAAGTTGTGATCGTAGCCTTCGGCGATGACAAGCTGCTCATCGTTGTCCGTGTCACCGCGGCGTAGCCGGCGCGCACGTCTGAAGTCGAACGGAGTTCCGTCCACACGGCGAATCTCGCCCGTCGGAATCATCGTCCCATCTACGGGAAGGAAGCTCGATGCGCCGAGCGTGAGCTCGTGGTCGCGCGCATCGCCCGCGTCGTGTCCCGCAAGATTGAAGTAACCGTGCCACGTCAGGTTCAGGTGGGTGGCTGCATCCGTGTCTGCGGAATAGCTGATGACCAGCGTGTCGTCGCCTGTCAGCTCGAATGTCGTGCGCACGTCGAGCGTTCCCGGATATCCCTCCTCCAAGGCAGCACTGCGGTATGCCAGCTCGATCGTGTCACCGTTCTCGCCCGCGCGTACACTCGCCTCCCATAACCTTCGATGAAAGCCTCGTGGGCCGCCGTGCAGATGATTCGGACCGTCGTTCAACGGAAGATGGAATTCGACGCCGTCGATGAAGAATCGTCCGTGGGCGATTCGATTCGCGAACCGGCCGATCAATGGCCCGACGAAACAGCGATCCGTCTCGTATTCAGCGAGGGTGTCCAAACCAAGCACGACATCGACCAGCGCGCCGCCGAACGGTGCGACGAGCGACCGTACTCGGCCGCCATAGGAGAGCACACTGACGCGCATGCCGCGGTCATTCTCGAGCGTCAGCTCATCGACGGCCCTTCCATCGCCAAGCAGGCCAAATGGTCGCCTCCGCGCCCAGGTCGGCAACGACTAATCCGGCGGTCCGGACGCCGCCGCGTAGGCGTACATGCCGATGATCGTTCCGACAAATCCGCCGGCAATGTGTGTGCTGAGGATCGTCCCGTCGACGTCGTGCGCCAATACACGCCACGCGCCGCCTTGCTCGGAATATGAGAAGTCATATCGGCCTCCGCGCGCCGCAATACGCAACAGCAGCGGGCCGTCGCCTCGGGAAGCGAGCGCCGCTTCGGCTATCGTGACCTCGGCGCCGCTATCCTTCGACGCCGCGCGCCGGACAAGTCGCACCACGGGTTTGCCGTCGCGCAGCGTCTCGCCGAGGAAGTAATAGAACGAGTCGCTCTGAAACGCGACGAGCCCCGCGGCGTCGCCCGGTCGGGAGGGCACGTAGTGCATCGCGGTCGTCGCCGTCATCACCGCGTGCTGTTGTCGACGACCAACGAAGGCCGGTTGACCGCGCACACCCAGTGGTACGGATCGGGGGTGCAGCGTCAACGCACCGGGGTTCGTCGATAGGTCGTACCATTGCGCGGCCGGCGTGCGAATCGTGACCCAGGCGGCGCCGAGTTCCGGGCCGGAGAATTCATCTCTCACTCGAAAGTTACCACTCGTCGAATCGAACGCACCGCCGTCGACAGCGAGAGCGGGCGCTCCGACGGAATACGGCACCGTGGCGGTGTCCGTGAGGATCGATGGCCATCCGTCGCGCCACTGAACGGGAAGCATGAACGTCTCCCGGCCTATGTTCGTCAGATCGGGTCCATAGGGTCGTACTCCGAGGAAGACGGCCCACCATTCCCCTCGCGGCGTTTGAACGAAGTCGGCGTGCCCGGTCGATGTGATCGGTGACGGACGCGTGGGCGACAGATGCCTCTGCGTGAGAATTGGATTGCCCGAGTACGGCAGGTACGGTCCACCGGCTGAGTCGCTGCGGAAGACGACCTCCGAATGCTGGTCAGCGGTTCCGCCCTCCGCGCAAATCAAGTAATAGCGTCCGTCAACCTTGAGGATGTGCGGCGCCTCGATCCAGATCGGTTTCTTCGCGATATCGACGCCGCCGTTCACGATCACCTTGCGCGGACCCACCATTTTCCGCGCTCGCACATCGTATTCCTGGAACCAGATTGCGCGGTGGCCGTCGTAGCGCGGCGGCTCGACAGGTGGCCCGTTATTCACGATGTACGTGCGGCCGTCATCGTCGAAGAAGATCGACGGGTCGATGCCGTCCATGTCGCGCAACCAGATCGGCTCCGACCACGGACCCGCTGGATTCGTTGCGGTGACGATGAAGTTGCCGCCGCAATACGAGCAGGTGGTGATCAGGTAGAAGGTGCCGTCGTGGTAGCGAATCGTCGGGGCGTAGATTCCCTGCGATATTCCGCGCCCGTCGAGCGACAATTGGCTCGGGCGATCCAGCACATGACCGATCTGCTTCCAGTGCACGAGATCGCGGCTGTGAAAGATCGGGATTCCGGGGAAGTACGAGAAGCTCGAGGTGACGAGATAGAAATCGTCGCCGGCGCGGGTGATGCTCGGATCGGGGTAGAAGCCGCTCAGGATCGGATTGAGATACCGGTTCTTCGCGGCCGGCGTGGTGTGGTAGATCGAGTCATCGCCCGAATACTCGAACCAATCAAAGCGCGCATCGCCCGAAGGGACAGCGCGTGCGGCCGGACGATAAAACGACTCGGGCGGACCGAGGTAGCTCGGCTTCACCCCTCCGACATCGACGACGAGTTTCTCGAGCACGATGCCGGGATCGACACGCCAGAATTTGAGCACGTGTCGTCCGGGCGTCAGAGAGTGACGCGTCGAGGAGATGCGAATGTTGTCGGCGACCGACTGCTCCCAGGCCCGGTTGGAACTGTCGGCGAGAAGGTTCACGACCTGCGGCGGGGCGTCGTCGAACGAGATCGCGTAGCGGAGGCCGGTCGCCGATCCGCTCACGTTCAATGACGGAGCAACATAGGCTCGTACATCCACAGCGGGGTCGCCGTCGAAGATGTAGAGCTCGTACTCTAACCGCGGGGACGAAGGCCCAACCGGCACACCGGGAGCATCTACCGGCGACGTCGTCATCCCGGAAAGCGTTCGACCGAAATTCGGAATTCGGCGCCAGCTCAGTGGCGGAGCGTTCACCGCTCTGGTGTAGTGCTCTGCCTCCATCGAGACGTAACCGTTGCCCTGGACGAAGCCAACGACGCTATCTCGCGGCGGGCCAGCCCGGTTATCGGCCAGCAACCCCACAGCAGATCGCTGACTCCCAGGTCCAGTGATCGTTATGCGCCCGACTCCTATTTCGCCCAGCGGCGCCGACGCCCAGTTCACGTCGACCGACAGACGCGTTTCCGTCTTCACGACTCCTCGGGAACGGGAAACGCGTATCCACGGTTGGTCCGACGTGACGGTGTACTCGAAGGGCGTTTGACCGCGGTTGTAGATGTCGATGTAGCCGGATTGATGCGAATATGGGTCGAACATTGGCAGTATCGGCGGCGGTGGCGGATCGCCCGGCTTGGGCCGCGGAGCCTTCGGAGCCAGTTGATCGACGACGGAAACGCCCATGTCGGCCGCGACCGGTACGTGGATCTCGTCGACGCGTGGCATCACATCGCGGGGCGGCTCCTGCCAGTACGTGTACCCGATGTGCGTCTGGTCCATCATGTGCGCCCATTTCCCGCCCGCGATCACCGCGTTGAATTCGTGCGACAGCTCGGCGTCACGCCGAAACAGTGCCCGCGCTGAATCGGCGAGCGCGTTCGTCGCAGCGCGGCCCTGGCGCGCGTAGAGGCGATTTCGCGCCACCGTCACGTACAGCGAGTTGAGATTGGCCGCCGCCAGGATCGGATGGAGCACGAGCTCGAAGTACGCGTCGCGATACGCCTGGGCGAGCTTGGTTTGCACGCGCTTGGCCCGCGCGGCGAGACTGTCGTATTCGGCAACGACCCGCTCAGCTTCGCGGTAGTTGGCGAGGCTGTAGGTCGCCGTGTCGAGGAGCTCCGGCTTTCGACGTCCAGCAAGCCCCAGCGATCTCGTAATGAAATCGCCGATCGTGTCGCCGAGCGTTGCACCGAACTGCCGCCCCGCCCAATCGCGCGTGTAGACCGGCAGTTCCTCCGCGGAGATGGCGTCGGGGTTCCATGCGAAATCCAGAAAGAACTGGATCGGGAGCTCCATCGGTTTGAGGTCGCCAACGTTCACGATCCAGATCCGATCGGCGCCGCTGCGGTACGCCAGGTTCAGCTGCTCCCAGACACGCGGGAGCGGGTTGGTATTGATCCATTTGTAATTGCGCGGCCCCCCAACGTAGTCGAAGTGGTAGTACACGCCGAACCCACCCGGCCGGCCACGCTCGTGCGCCGTCGGAAGACGGCGAATGTTGCCCCAGTTATCGTCCGAGAAGAGCAGTGTCACGTGATCGGGGACACGCATGCCCTTGTCGTAGTAATCCTGCACTTCCTTATATAGAGCCCAGAGCTGTGGCGTCGCCGAGGCGGGCTTTCCCGTAACGTCGGCGATGATCTTTCGCTGGTCGGCGACGATCCGCTCGAGCAGTGCGACGTTGCTGCCCTCGGTCATCGGCATGTCGCCGTCGCCACGCATGCCGATCGTGACGATATTCTCGCGTGACCCCATGCGCTCGATGCCGCGGCGCCAAAACGCGCGCAGCGTGCTGTCGTTCTGTTCGTAGTTCCACGGCCCCTTGCCGTAACGACGCCATTCCTGCTGCGCGCGCGTCATCGGCTCGTGGTGCGACGTGCCCATCACGATCCCGTAATCATCGGCGAGCTCCGCGCTGAGTGAATCGTCATCGGCGAAGGCGTTTCCCCACATCGCCGGCCATAGATAGTTGCCTTTCAACCGAAGGATCAGCTCAAAGACTTTCTCATAGACGCGGTGGTTGATGCCGCCGAACTTCTCGCGCGCCCAACCGGAGAAAGCCGGCGCCTCATCGTTGATGAAGATCCCGCGATACTTGACCTTCGGTTCGCCAGACACGATCCGCGTCGGCTTGATCACCAACGTCGATGCATGCCGCGACGGCACGTCCGCCCACCAGTACCACGGCGACACGCCGATCTCTCGCGACAAATCGTAGATGCCGTAGATCGTGCCGCGTTTGTCGCTGCCGGCGATGACCAGCGCGCGGTCGACGCCGGGCATCGGTCGATCGATCACCTGGAGGACGTACGACTCCCATCGGCCAGTCAGCGACGAGGCGTCGAGCTTGCCGTTTTGTATTAGCCGGTTGATCAACGGCGATTTGCCGACAGTCCCGATGATGACCGGAGAACCCGATCCAAGATCGGCAACTACGCGCGGCGCCACGCCGGCCACGCGTTCGACGTCAGATCGCAGATCCTCGACCGCGCGGCGAACGCCAACATAGTCAGCGGCGCTGACAACCAGAGTGGCAGCTCTGCCGTTGTCGGCGAGAGCGAATCCACCCGCGACACGAGACGTCGACACATACGACGAGTCGAGCGCCAACGCGAGAAGCAACGCCGTTGGGCAAAGCATCTACGGGACGACGCTCAACGTCGTCTGCTGGCGAATATCCGCCGATGAAGCACCGACGAGGAGTCGCACGTCTTCACGCTCCATCGCCCAGCCGTGCGTGGTTTCATCCCAGTAGGCCAGAGAGGACACGGCGACCGGCAGTGTGATCGTTCGCTTCTCGCCGGGCTCGAGGTGGATGCGCGCGTATCCGCGCAGGTCCTTGATCGGCCGCGGCACCTTCGAGCCGAAGTGCTCGGCGTAAAGTTGGACTACTTCGTCTCCGGCACGTGCGCCGCTGTTCGCGACGTCCCCGCTGACGAGAATCGTCTCCTTCGACGACGCTCGCTCACGCGACAGCTTGATGTTCGAGTAAGCAAATCCGGTGTACGACAGACCATGTCCGAACGGATAGAGCGGAGCCTTCGAGAAGAAGCGGTAGGTGCGTCTCGCCATCTTGTAATCGTCGAACGGCGGGAGGTCGTCCGCAGACTTGTAGAATGTCACAGGGAGTCGACCGGCGGGGTTGTAGTCTCCGAAGGCGGGGCCCAAAGCAACTCAAGCTGCGCCTCGCCGTACGACTCCTGCCCGTCGCCGCGGAGACGGTACGCGCGCCCTGCCTCGAGCCGAATCGGCTCGCTCCGCGCCTGGCACGGATCAGGAAATTCGCCGTCGTGGGTCGGATACACGGAGCGCACGATCAGGCTGTCGTTCAGCCACATCTGGAAAACTCCGGAACGCCGAGTCGCGGGATCGCCGGCGCCACGTCCTTCATTGAAGAACTTCAAACGCATGGCGTTTCCCTCCCCTTCCTCGGCATCAACGGCCGGCCAGAGCGTTGTAGATCGAGCGATACGCCGGCTTGCGCTGAAAGACGTTGTCCCACGGAAGCGCATCCCCGAATCCCGGGAAGGTGCTTGGAACCCACGAATCCTTGTCGGTGAAACCCCATGTCGTCACCAGCTCGCAGCCTCTGTTCTGAATGCATGCCGCGACGACGTCGTGGTAGTTCTGCGCTTGCGACGTCAGGCTCGCGTTCGTCGACGGCACCGGGACACGCACGTCGAGCTCGGTGATGTGCACCTTGATTCCGAGCGCCACGAAGCGCGCGATGTTTGCCCCAAGCGTCGGGGGAACGCCGTTGAGAGTAAGGTGCGCCTGGAATCCGACGCCGTTGATCGGAATGCCACGGGCGAGAAAGTTCTTGACCATCGTGTAAAGCGAATCCGATTTTGGGCCCATGCCTTCAACGTTGTAATCGTTGTAGAAGAGGGCGACATCGGGATCGGCCGCGCGCGCTGTGCGAAACGCAATCTCGATGTACGCCCTGCCGATGTGGTCGAGCCAATAGGTCGACCTCAGTGAGCCGTCGTCGTTCAACGCCTCGTTCACGACATCCCAGGCGAAGATCTTCCCCTTGAAGTGAGAGACCACGGTCGTCACGTGATCGATGAGTTGTTGGCTCGCTTCGTCAGCGCCAAACGAGCCACTCGTGAGCCATGTCGGCAGTTGCTGATGCCACACCAGCGTGTGACCGCGCACAGCCATCTGGTTCTGCTGCGCAAAGGCAACCAGTGAATCAGCGCCAGCAAAGTAGTAGGTGTTTTGAGCCGGATGCACATGATCGAACTTCATGTCGTTCTCCGGCGTCAACACGGAGAACTCGCGTCCCAGAATCGCACGAAATGTCGAACCGTCGGACCCCGTCCAGCGAAAGCCGCGATCGCCCGCGCTCCCGATGCGAATTCCCGCTTGCTGGGCGAGCGCGCGTAGCGGAAATGTGTCCGCGTCGATTACGGGAACGACGGGGGCGGTCGCAGCTTTTCCGTCGGCGCCGCCGCACGCGGCCGCCAAGGCGATTGCGCCAATCGTGCTCCACCGCTGGCGACGGAGACGCATCGTCGGCGCTCGCCGGCCGTCAGGCTACCGGGTGGTGCTGCGGATCCCAGCGTTCGATCGCCGCGGCGACCCCGTCGAGATGCTGCCGCATCCGCTCCGTCGCCAACTGCTCTTGCCGCTGCTCCAACGCGACGAAGATCGACAGGTGCTCTTGATGATCCTGTTTTCTCGAGCCGAAGATCCCGAGGATGAGCCGCTGCTCGTCGGTGAAGAGCGTCTGCATGACATCGAGCAGCTGGGCGATAACCGCATTGCCCGACGCCGTCGCGATTTGGCGGTGAAACGCCATGTTCACCGAGTTCAGCACCGAATCGTTGTCGAGGTTCTCAGCCGCGGTCGTCAACAATCGACGCATCTCGGCGAAATGCTCCTCCGTTCCATTGCGGCTCGCCAGCGCCGCCGACTGCGCCTCGATCGGCGAACGCGCTTGAATAAGATCGAGCAAGAGCTTCTTCGTCACTTTGCCGCTGTAATCGCTCGCCATCACCAGCACGTCCTGCGTACGCGTGACATACACGCCTGAGCCGTGACGGATCTCGACGACGCCGTTCGCCTCGAGCTTCTTGAGGGCCTCGCGCACGGTGGGGTGGCCGACGCCGAAGCGGCGGGCCATTTCCATGATCGTGGGCAGTCGCTCGCCCATCGTGTAGTCGCCGGAATTGATCGACGTCCGGATCTCACCGGCAAGTCGATCGACCAGGCTCTCGCGCATCACCGGCTTGAGCACGTTCTTCATTACATCACCTCGATGGTGTACTACCGACGACCAGGCTGACACCGCGCAGGTCAGCAGAGCTGCCGCCAACCATGATCTGAAAGGTGCCCGGCTCGACAACGCGCCTCATGTCGGCGCCATGATACGAAAGATGCTCGGGTCCGACATCGAACGAGACGGTCCGCGTCTCGCCCGGGGCAAGCGACACCCGCTGGAAGCCACGAAGCTCCTTGATTGGGCGCGTCGCGCTGCTCACTTCGTCTCGAACGTACAGCTGCACCACTTCGTCCCCGGCGCGGCTTCCCGTATTGCGCACATCCACCATAACGCGGGTTCGGCCGGTCGGCGGGATCTGCGTCGCCGACAGCCGTAAATTCGAATACGCAAAAGTGGTATACGAGAGACCAAAGCCGAACGGATAAAGAGGGGCGATCGTGTCGAGGACGTAGCCTCGACGGGCTGTTGGTTTGTAATTGTAGAACACGGGGAGCTGACCGACGTCGCGGGCCACGGTCACCGGCAACTTGCCGCCCGGGTTGACGTCGCCGAACAGCACTTTTGCCACCGCAGTACCAGTCTCCTGACCCAGATACCACCCTTCGACAATCGCCGGAATTTTCGTGGCAAGAACAGGGATCGACGCCGGACGACCATTGATCAGCACGAGGACGACCGGCTTGCCCGTGGCCGCGATCCGTAGCGCCAACGATTCTTGCTCGCCAGGTAGGCCCAGCGACGCCCGGTCTCCGAGATGATTGTTCTCGTATGCTTCACGCGCCGTCTGCTCGTTATCGCCGAGCACCAGCACCACGAGATCGCTGCGCTGGGCGAGCGCAACCGCGTCGGCCATTCGTCGCGCGTTGGAAGCCGAGTCCGTGACGATCACGCGGTCGGCGGCGTTGCGGAACTTGGACCTCGCGCCACCCATATGCGGTTGTGGCTCGCGCGTGAACACCGAGTCCTCGGTGATACGAACGCCCTCCGCATACTCGACCGCCGCATTCTCGGCGACCCGCGTTCGGATTCCCTCGAGGATGCTCACCGCGTGCAACGGCACCCCGGCGTAGCCGCCCAGCAGCACCTCTCCCGCGTGAGGCCCGATGACCGCGATGCGCCCATGAGCGCCGGCACGCAACGGTAGCAATCCTCCTTCGTTTCGGAGAAGAATCATCGATTGCAGAGCCGCTTCGAGCGCCAACGCACGTGTACCTTCCGCCCCCGAGATCCGCTGGGCAGCGGCGACGTCGACGAATGGATTCTCGAACAAGCCGAGGATGAACTTGGGACGAAGCAGTCGCCGCACCGCCGCGTCGATCGCCTGCACGGACACCTTCTTCGACTTGACTTGCTCGACGAGCGTCGCGTACGCCGCGGGGTCCGGCAGCTCGATGTCCACGGTTGCGGCGAGGGCGCGACGCGCCGCCTCCGCGGGATCCGACGCCACATGATGACGGTCGATCAGCTGCTGGATGGCGAACCAATCGGAAACCACGGTACCGTCAAATCCCCACTCGCCGCGCAATACGTCGTGCAACATCCAGCGATTGACGTGCGAGGGGATGCCGTCAACCTCGTTGTACGACGCCATCACGCTCTTCGCGCCCGCTTCCTTGATCGCGCTCTCGAACGGATAGAGGAACATGTCGCGCAGCGTGCGCTCGCCGACGGATGCCGGTCCCACGTTGGTTCCCGATTCCGGTTGGCCATGGCCGGTCATGTGCTTGAGCGTCGCGAAGACGTGTCCCGGACCGATCGTCGCGTCCGTACCTTGGAAGCCGCGTACGGCCGCGACGCCCATCCGCGCCACGAGATAGGGATCTTCGCCGTACGTCTCCTCGAAGCGCCCCCAGCGCGGCTCGCGCGCGATGTCGACGACGGGGGCAAGCACCTGATGCACGCCGCGCGCGCGGGCTTCGGCGGCAGTCGCCGTGAACACGCGTTGAACGAGATTCGGGTTCCACGTACTGGCCAGCGCGATCGCCTGCGGGAAGCTCGTCGCGCCCGCGGCTTCGAGGCCGTGCAGCGCCTCTTCGTTGAACAGCACCGGGATGCCGAGTCGCGTGCTGTCGCGCACCCAACGCTGGATGGCGTTGACGAACTCCGCCTCGCCGCGCGCGTCGTGGCCGTCTTGCGGCCGCTCGATGCGACCGATGCCGACGCGGAACCAGCGCGGTGCCCGAGCCGCATTGAACCGGCCGGCACTGTCCGTGATCAGCTTCTTCTGGTCCCAGAGGCACATCATCTGGGCGACCTTTTCCTCGAGCGTCATGCGCGAGAGGAGGTCGGTGATGCGCCGCTCGATCGGCAGGCCCGGATCGCGGTAGGCCGGTCGCTGCGCAATTCCCGCCGATGGCAGAGCCAGCGCGACGAGCACCGCCGCCAACTGGATTCGTTCAGCGCGCACCAGTGGCTCTCCCTCGATCGCGCACCCCGATCGCGGCATGGAGTACCGTGTCGAACGCCGGCTTGGGCATCCCTCTCCGATCAAAAAGCAGCGGGTAGTTCGTTCGTCCGCGAACGGGAAAGTTGTTGAGCCACGAGTCGCCGTCGGCGACGCCCCAGAAGGTCACTCGGGAAATCACGTTGCGATGCGCCAGGTAGACGCGGACGATCTCACCGTACCGGTGCGCCAGCGTAACCTGCATCGAGTCGGGAAGGCCTGTGCGGTATGGATCCGGCGCGCCGGTCCGTTGCAGCTCCTGCTCGACGACCTCCGTGCGCTGCCCCCGATTGCTCGGCAGCGGATCGACATCGAGCTCGGTGACCATGAGTCGAAGTCCCGTCGACGCCAGCTCCACGATCGCGGTGTCGATCGCTCCCACCGTCGGCCAGTCGAGCTTCTGGTGCTCCTGCATCCCGATCGCGGTGATCGGGACACCCTGCTCACGCAGCGAGCGCACCAGCCGAATGATTCCGGCGCGCTTCGCTTTCGCTTCGACCGAAAAGTCGTTGTAGTGGAGCTCGGCCGCCGGATCGGCCTCGTGTGCAAACCGGAACGCCATCCCGATGTACTCCGGTCCGATGATACGCAGCCACAGCGACTGTCGCAGCGATCCATCCTCAGCGACCGCCTCGTTGACGACGTCCCACCCGCGAATGCGTCCCTTGTATCGGCCGACAACGGCGAAGATGTGCGACCGCATTCGCGCGATGAGTGTGTCGCGCGACGCCGGTTTCCCTGCGGCGTCCTGGAAGACCCAGCGCGGCGTTTGGTTGTGCCACACGAGCGTGTGGCCGATCACCGTCATGCCATTGCGCTCACCGAACGCCACATAGCGATCGGCGGCGTCGAAGCTGAACTGTCCCGGGCGAGGTTCGACGGACTCCCACTTCAGCACGTTCTCAGGCGAGATCGTGTTGAAGTGACGCGCGATCAGCGAATCCCCGGCGACATCGGAGCCGGCGATCTGGCGGCCGTTGATCGCCGCGCCGACGACAAACGCGCCCGCGAAAGCAGCCTTCAACGTCGTCGGGGCAGGCGACGGCGACGCGCTGGGGTGGCCGCAGCCCCACCCGGCTGCGACCAGTACCGCCCCCGCCAAACGCCCCAGTGCGCGTCCGCGCCGGAACGTCCGACACGGTCCCGAGAATTCCATCGTCGCTTCAGCCAGCCTCAATATCCCGGATTTTGCGGATACTTCGCGCCGACGATCACGCCGTCAATCTGCGATTGCGGAATCGGACGCAGGATGTGGATCGCTCGCACGTTGGCGAATGCGTGCGGGTTGTACTTCTTGACGCGGTTCAGGAAAAAGTCCACACCAGGCCGCGTGATGTCGTACCAGCGTGTGAACTCGCCGGCCAACTCGCGTTCGCGCTCGTCCATCACGTAATCCAGCGTGACCTGACTCGGCTGCACATCGTAGTCATTCTTGTGCGCTGCGCTCGCCGCTCGGCGATGCAGCACGTTGATCATCTGCGCCGCCTTGTTCTGATCGCCGAGGCCGACAGCCGCCTCAGCCGCGATGAGATACACCTCGCCGAGGCGGAAGACGACTTGCACTTTGCCGCCTTCTTGCGCGGTGAGGTTGGCGCGGAGGTTGTCCTGGAACTTCTTGAGCGACGGGAAGCGCTGCCAGTTGAAGTTGCCGTCGTTGGCGTTGTTGCGATCGCCACAGTAGCCCGCGGCCGTGAAATCGGCACTCGGGTTGCCGAGTTGCTGCGTCGTACACGGCGTGAGAATCTGATACGCTCTGCTCTGTCGGAAAGCGTTCGTTACACCGTAAGGGAGATAGACAGCCGCCGTATCACCGACGTTGATCGTCGCGCCACTCGTGCACGCCGGGCAGGTCGTTCCGTTCTTCACGTTCCCCGCCGTCGCGAACCACACCGTCTGGAAGGTGGCGTCGAAGCGCGTATCGAGAATGTCGCTCGCGCCCGGCGTGCCGCTCCACTTATTCCACAGACTCAGCTCGTACGGCGTCGGCATCATCCGGCGGAACGGGCGGCCGTTGTTCAGGTCACGCGGCGTACCGACCCAGATTCCATTGTTGTCGTATTGGCCGAGGTACACGAGGTGCAGATAGTTGTACTCATTGTCGGCGTCGACATGGGTCGCGTCGTAGATGCCGTTCGGGCCGAACTGCACGGTGAAGATGAATTCCTTGCGGTTGCCGTTGTATCCGGTGTTCTCGCAGTAGCCGGAACGACCCGGATCGGCGAGGCGGGCCACGCACCACAAATCGGCGAATACCGGCTCGAGCGAGTACGTCCCGGAGTTGATCACGGAGTCGGCATCAGCGGCCGCCTTCTGGAAATCGCCCTGCTTGCTCGGCGAGAACGGCTGATAGGCGCGAGTGAGATAGACGAGCGAGCGAAGGGTTTGCGCGGCGCCCTTCGTTGCGCGCCCGAAATCACTTTGTGTCTTCGGCAACAGTGCACTCGCCGAATCGAGATCGGCGAGAATCAGCGCGTACACCGCGGAGGCCGAATCGCGCACGGCGCTCGCCACAACGCCCTTGTTCTCGTGGATGTTCAGCGTCACCGCGCCGAACTGCCGGACCAGGGTGAAGTAGTTGAGTGCGCGAAGGAAATGGCCCTCACCAAGGAGACTGTTCTTCGTCGCCGCTGGGATTCCGGTCGCCGACGGTCCACGATCGAGCGCGGCGTTGAGCGTGTTGATCGCCTGATACGCCGGGTTCCAGGTGTTGGCGAGCGGCGACACGGTCGAGTTGAGACCGCCGCCGTAGCTATCGAAATCCTTGTTGTTCGAGCCGGATTGGTCGGCGGCCATCCAGGTGTCGGTGCCGACCTGTTGGAGGGATAGCAACTGCTCGCGTCCGTAGTAGCCGCGCAGCTGCGCGTACGATGCAATGATCGCGGAGTTGAGGCCGTCGGGCGTCGAGTAGTACTCGCTGCTCACGCCGGTGATCAGCTTCTCGTCGAGATTCGTGCAGCCTAATGCGCCGGCCACGAGCCCCAACGTCACAGTGGAAAGCAGTATGCGCTTCATGTGTGGTCTCTATGCTCGGTGAAGGGCGAGTTAAAAGACGATGTTGGAGCCGAGGAGCAGCGTTCGGACCGTCGGCACGCCGCCGCGCACTTCCGGATCGATGCCGATGTAGTCCGAGTGGATGTACGGATCCTGCGCGGTACCGTAGATGCGCACACTCTGCAGACCGATGCGATTGGCGAGGCGGTGATCGATCGTGTAGCCGGCCGTGATGTTCCGGATACGCCAGTGCGAGCCGTCGGTGTACAGGCGCGTCGCCGCGTAGAGGCGGTCGACCGCGCCCGTCGTCGGCGCCTGGTTCTTGTTCGTCGGGTTGGTCGGCGTCCAGTAATCGAGGTCCGCCACGTTGTTGAACCGGCCATTGTAGCTGCGCGGCGTCTGGTCGATGAACATGTAGTTCCACTTCGCCGTGAGCAGACCGGAGATGTCGAAGCTTTTGTACGTGAATCGGTTCGACCAGCTCGCCGTCCATCCGGGATACGTGTCGCCGATGAACGTGCGGTCCGAGTCGGCCGAAATGCGATAATCGCCGTTCAGGTCCGCGACGCGCGGGTCGCCGACTTTGAACGTGGCGCCCTTCGCGTTGAACTTCTTCATCTCGAGCGTGTCCGCGTACTGCCACACGCCGACGTACTTGAAGTCGTAGAAGACCTGGCGCTGCCCATCGGTCGGCAGATTGATCGGATGGCCGACGAACCAGACGTTGCCGATGTCGGACGTCGCTCCGCTCGCCAGCGCCGTGATCTTGTTCCTGTTGGTGGCCCAGTTGACGTCCATCGTCCAACCCAGGCCGCGCCAGTTCTTGATGTTGACCGTCGAGATCCCGAGCTCCCACCCGCGATTCTGCGTCGACCCAATGTTCTGGAGGGTCGACGTGAAGCCCGACGTCGCCGGCAGCAGGCGCGTGAGCAGCAGATCGTGCGTGTTCATGTTGTACCAGTCGACGGTGCCGTTCACACGGTTGTTGAACAACCCGTACTCGATACCGACGTCACCCTGATCAGTCTTTTCCCAGCCGAGGTCCGGATTCGGAATGGAGCCGGGCTTGTAGCCGCGCACGCGTGTGTTGCCGAAGGTGTAGAGGCGCGCACTCAATGTGCCTTCGGTCGCATACGGCGAGATCGCCGTGTTGCCCGTCGAGCCATAGCTTCCACGAAGCTTCAGTGAGCTGATCGTCGGGAAGTGTCGCATGAAGTTTTCGTCGCCGACCTGCCAGGCCGCGCCGACCGACGGGAAGTACGCCCACTTGTGATTCGGCGCGAGACGGCTCGATCCGTCGGCGCGCTCCGTGAGCGATAACGAGTATTTGTCGGCCAGCGTGTAGTTCACGCGTCCCATGTACGACATCAGCGTCCATTCCGAGATCAAGCTGCGCTGATTGCCCGGCGTACCCGACCCGAGGTCGTACCAGAGCTGCGTCGGATACGGGAGGTTCGAGGCGTAGACCGAATCCTTCCAGAACCGGTCGTGCTGCAGACTGTAGAGGCCCGTGACGTCGAAGTGATGCGACGACGCGAGCGTCTTGTTGTAGTGGAGCAGGTTGTCCAGCGTGTACGTGAAGTCCTGCTGGTGAAACAGGCCCGCCTGCGGTGGCTGTCCTTGATTGCCGAACTGCGCGCCGAGGTTGGAGCAGTTGCCGTGCGTCCACGTGCCGTTCCAGCAGCCGTTGGAAAGATCCGTGTAGTCCGGGCCGAAGTTCACGCGGTACGTCAGCCCGTTCGCGATCTGGTATTCGGCGAATGCCGCGCCGAACGCCCGGTTCACGGTCTGCTGCCGAACCACCGACTGTGCCTCGAGCAGCGGATTGATGTTGAGCGGATCGTCATCCGGCCGCGGGTCGTAGAGGCCGGCGGAGTCGGGATTGGTGTAGTTCATCGGCTGCCCGATCGGCGTCACCGCGAACAGGTAACCGTACGCCGCGCCACCTTCGCCCTGATTCGTGAGAATTCTCGAAAGGTTCGTCGTCAAACCGAGACGCAGCCGATCACCGGAATGGTCGAGCGACGCGAAGCCGGAACCGCGATTGTAGCCCTGCCCCGGTATCAAGCCGACCTGATCGAAGTAGCTCGCGTTCACGGTGAAGCGCGTGTCACCACTCGAGCCGGCCACACCCGTCTGAACGCTTCGCTGAACCCCGCTGCGGAGCGTGGCCTTCTGCCAGTCCGTCGAGATGTTGTTCTTGATCGCCGTGATCTGTTTGGCGGTGAAGATCCGCGCGAGGCTGGTGTCCTGGCCGTTCGCCGCCGCGCCGTCCTGCATGTACTTCACATATTGCTGGAGGTTCATCATCGGAACGAGGCGAACCGGGTCCTGGTTGCCGGCATAGGCGTCGATGGTGTACGTCGAATGCAGGCGGCCGTCAGCCACTCCTTTCTTCGTCGTCACGAGGATGACGCCGTTCGCGCCGCGGCTGCCGTAAATCGCCGTCGCCGCCGCGTCCTTGAGGACTTCGATCGTCTCGATCGTCTCGGGATTGAAGTCCTGAATGCCGCCGCCGATCGGGACGCCATCCACGACGTACAGCGGCTCGTTGCTCGCCGTCAGCGAGCGAACGCCGCGAATGCGCACGTTCATCCCCGCGCCGGGCTCGTTGCTCGCCGCGATGATGTCGACCCCGGGCACCCTTCCCTGCAGCGCCTTCATCGGGTCGGCCGTCGGAATGTCCTGGAGCTGCTCGGCGGTCACGGTCGACACCGCGCCGGTCACCGTTCGTCGCTCCTGCTCGCCATATCCGACGACGACGACCGGATTGAGCTCGAGCGCAGTGGGGGTCAACGTCAGCGTGACGGTCGCCGTTTGACCGGAAACGACCGTCACCGATGCCGAGCCCAACGTGTACCCGATGCCGCGACCTTGAACGGCGTGGCCGCCGGCCGGCACATTGAACACCGAAAAGCGTCCGGCGGAATCGGTCACCGCTCCGCGCGCCATCGCGCTGAGCGTGATTTGAATTCCGGGCAGCGGTCGTCCATCCGGAGCGCTCACCCGACCGGCGACCGTCCCGCCGGTTTGCGCGCCGGCCGTCGTGCCCGCCGCGAAAAGAGTGAGGATCGCAAGGAGAGTCCGGCGTCCCATCAGGCTTACCTCCGAAGACGTGAGAGCGTGGGTACGGAGAGCAGCACAGCGGCGGAATGCGACAGAGTCGTTACGGACTCAGCGCAAAATTGATAAGATGATACGGTGACACGATTCTATGATCACCGTTCTGGCTGTCAAGGGTACCGGGCAGAACCGCGAGGTCTGATGAGTCCAAGAACCGCCGTCCTCCGAATTGGCCTGGCGCTGTTTGCCGGGAGCGTTCCGTTGCTCGGCCAGGAGCCGAGGTCCTCACCGCCCGAGCGACTATCAATGCCTCGGATCTTCGGTGACGGAATGGTGCTCCAACGCGATCAGCCGATCACGCTCTGGGGGTGGAGCACCCCCGGGTCCACGGTCACGGTTCGGGTCGATCGGGACGTCCGCGTCGCCAAAGCCGAACGCTCGGGAGCATGGACCGCGACGCTCCCCGCCAAGCACGCCGGCGGACCGCTTCGCGTCGTCGTTGTTGCGCGAAACGACTCGTTGGTCTTCTCGAACGTCCTCGTCGGCGACGTTTGGGTCGCGTCGGGACAGTCGAACATGGAATTCCCTGTCTCGCAGAGCGCGAACGCCGTCGCAACGATTGCCGGCGCCGACGACTCGACGATTCGTCAATTCAAGGTGCCGACGTCGTGGGCGAACGCGCCCGAACGAGACCTCGCCGGAGGCAACTGGGCACCCGCCGATCCGCGACACGTCGGCTCGTTCAGCGCCGTCGCATACTTCTACGCGCGCCACCTGCGTCCGTCGGTCGGCGTCCCGATCGGTATCATCAACACGACGTGGGGCGGTAGCAACATCCAAACGTGGATCTCCCGCCGCGCGCAGAATCTCGATGACCGCGCCTGGTCGGCGATTCAACAGGGAGAAGCCGACTACGATCGGGCGGTCCGCGACTCGCTTCGCGCCGTGTTGGGCGACGCGCTGCCCGAAATCGATTCGGGCGTCGTCGATGGCGTCGCGCGATGGGCTGACCCCGCCCTCGACGACCGGGCGTGGAAGGCGATCCGCGTCCCCGCATACTGGGAATCGCAGGGTTATAACGGTCTCGATGGCGTCGCCTGGTACCGCGTCGATTTCACGCTCGACGCATCGGAGAGCCGGTCCGGCATCACGCTCAGACTCGACGCGATCGACGACGACGACGTCACCTGGGTGAACGGCGTCGAGGTCGGGCGCACCAGCGGCTACAACGTTCGCCGCTCGTACGAGGTTCCCGCGACGGCGCTGCGCGCCGGCCGCAACGTGCTCGCGGTCCGCGTGTCGGACTGGAGCGGGGGCGGCGGGATCAACGAAGGCGTAAGCATCGTCGCCGGTGGAACGCTCCGCTCGCTCGATGGCAGCTGGAAATTCAAGGTCGGTCGCGTGACGCTCGGGACCGACGGCCAGCGCATCAACAAGATCCCGACGGTTCTGTACAACAAGATGGTGTACCCGATGCTCCCGCTCTCGATAAAGGGCGTGTTGTGGTATCAGGGTGAGT
Organism: Gemmatimonadaceae bacterium; assembly: GCA_025928335.1. Taxonomy (GTDB): domain Bacteria; phylum Gemmatimonadota; class Gemmatimonadetes; order Gemmatimonadales; family Gemmatimonadaceae; genus JAQBQB01. The sequence continues at coordinate 19,601 of JAICJQ010000010.1, read as the reverse complement.
CGAACGCCAACAACACGCAGCAAGCGATCGACTACCGCGAGCAATTCTCGACACTCATTCGAAGTTGGCGGCATGAATGGAGCAGCGGCCGGAACGAATTCCCGTTTCTCTGGGTGCAGCTCCCCGGGTACGGAAAACCGGACAGCATCCCACAACTGCATCCCGGCTGGGCGCTCCAGCGCGAGTCGATGGAAGCGGCGCTCTCGATGCCGAACACAGGACGCGCGATCGCAATCGACCTCGGCGGCGCGACGGAGCTTCATCCCCGCAACAAGGAAGATGTCGGCGCGCGGTTGGCGCTCGTCGCCCGAAAGGTGGCGTACGGCGAAGCCGTTGGCGCGTCTGGTCCGGCGTTCCGTTCGATGATGGTGCGCGGCGATACGGCGATCATCACCTTCGCCGACGCCGGGAAGGGAATCGTCGCGCGCGGCGGAGAGCTCGGCGGCTTCGCTATCGCGTCATCTGACCAACGCTTCGTGTGGGCGAAGGCCAGGATCGTCGGGAATCGCGTGTATGTGTGGAGCGACGCGGTGCGCGCACCGGCAGCGGTGCGCTACGCGTGGGCGAACTATCCCGGGGACGCCAATCTCTACGGCGCGAATGGGCTTCCCGCCGCTCCGTTCCGCACCGATCACTGGTGATCGTTTCGAAAGAGTGCGAGGTCGATGGCGTCGGCCATCAGACGATAGCCGTTCTCGTTCGGATGGAGGTGGTCGCCACTGTCGGCGTCGCCGCGCAAGCGTGACGGATTCGCCGGGTCGCGAAGCGCGGCGTCGAAGTCGATGACCGCGTCGAAAAGGCCCGCCTGTCGTATCCATTCGTTGACGCGGGTTCGCGCGCGTTCGCGCTGTGGCGCGTCATAGGTGGATCCGCCGAAGGGCAGGATCGTCGCGCCGTAGACGCGGACACCGCGCCTGTGAGCTAGGGCAATGAACCGCTGATAAGCATCGATGAGCTGCGTTGCGGTGGACATCGCCGAGTCCGGGCGAGACCCGCCGAGATCGTTGACGCCATCAGAGACGATCAGCCATCGGACGCCGTGCTGATTCAACACGTCGCGCTCGAAACGGTCTATGGCGGTTGGACCCAAACCGCCGCGCAGCACGGCGTTGCCGCCGATTCCGGCGTTGAGCACGCCGACGAACGGCGTGCGTGCGTCCTGCTGTAGACGTCGAGCGAGATTGTCCGGCCAGCGATTGTTCTTGTCAGTTCCGGACCCGCGCCCGTCCGCGATCGAGTTACCGAGGACGACGATCGTCCCGGCCGGTCCCGGGACGGGCACCTCGAGACCCGAAATCACGTACCAGTGCTCTGTCTTCACAGCGTCGGGCAGCGCCGTCGCGCGAGCGAGATTACCGGTTGCGATGAACGAGGTCGTGCGCGAGCCGGGATGCCCAGTCAACTTCCGGGGGACGCGGGTCAGGTACAGCGAGACCGTGACCTCCGTGAGCGGTTCGACACTCGTGTTGCTCACGTCCGACCAAACAGCAGTACCGGGCGCGATCGTCACGGTCGTGTCTTTTGTGAATGTGAGCTGCGTAGGCAGCCCACGCGTCCTGTCGGCCGCCTCGCTCGTCGCGAGGAACGCGGACGACACGACCAGCGGCTCGTCGCCAAACTCGTTCGACAGTCGAATGCGCTGATGTGTTCCACCGAGCGTCACGTGTAGCACCTGTCGAAGCGTGGCGCCGGTGAGCGAGGTCGGCGGCATGTTGCGGTCCTCGGTGAGCTGAGGGGGCGCCTCCCATGTTGCGATCCAGGGCGCGAACTGGCCGACGCGCCCTTGGCCGCCGGCATCCACGAGAATCTTCGGCTGCGACTGCCTCACGCAGCTCGAAACCACGAGCCCGGCGATCAGCAGCGGCGCCATTTGTCTGTGCCGCATCACGCGGCCGGTACCAGCTCGACTCCCGCCATCAACCGCAGCAAGAGTTCCTGCGTTGCCTGCGCCCGCGGCACCTCGGTGACCAACTCGCCTTGCCGCATGACGAGAACGCGGTGCGAAAGCGCGATGATCTCGGGCAGCTCGCTGGAGATCAGCAGCACCGCGTTGCCGCGCGACGCGAGGTCCCGAATGAGTCGGTGAATCTCCGCCTTGGCGCCGACATCGACGCCGCGCGTCGGTTCGTCGAGAATGAGAATTCTCGAATTCGCCGCCAGCCACCGCGCCAACACGACCTTCTGCTGGTTGCCTCCCGACAGGCCGGCGACCGGCGCCGCGAGGTTCGGCGTTCGGACCCGAAGCGCCGAGAAAAACGTCGAGGCGAGTGTCTCTTCCTCGCGACGCCTCACAAAGAGCGCGCGGGACAACCGGCTGAGGATCGGGAGCGTCGTGTTGTGCAACCCGCTCTCGCCAAGTACGAGGCCCTGTCGCTTGCGATCTTCGGGAACGAGTCCGATGCCGAGGCGAATGGCGTCCTTCGGCTCGGAAATCCGTGCCGGCTCGCCGTCCACGAAGACGCGTCCGCTCGTCACGTTTTCCAGTCCGAAGATCGCCTGCGCGACCTCCGACCGGCCCGCACCGACGAGTCCCGCGAGCCCGACGATTTCTCCCTCACGCAGCGAAAAGCTCACGTCGCGAACTTTTCCCGGCACGGACACCCGCTCGACCCGGAGCAGTTCTTTCCCGGTGCCGCGTTCTTCGCCCTGCGGCAGATAGTCGCCGAGCTCGCGGCCGATCATCAGCGTCACGAGCTCCGACTCGGAGAGCGTCGCCGCCGGCCGCGTCGCGATGTGGCGGCCGTCGCGGAGAACACTGATCGTGTCACACAACCGGTAGATCTCGGGCATGCGGTGCGAGACGTAGATGCACGTGACCCCGCGCGCCTTCAGTCGTTCGATCAGCTCGTATAAGCGATCCGCGTCGGCCTGGCTCAAGCTGCTCGTCGGCTCGTCGAAGACGACGATATCGGCGCCCGCGCCGACAACCGTCGCGATCTGCACCAGCTGCTGTTGCGCGATGCGAAGGTCGCTCATCGGTGCGCGCACATCGAGCTCGGCGCCGATCTCGGCCAGCATCTCTCGCGCGCGCTGGTCGAGCGGCGCCCGGTCCACGAACCCTCGTCGCCGCGGCAACTTGCCGAGCAGCAGATTCTCGGCGACGCTCATGTTGCCGCAGTACGCCAGCTCTTGGTGCACCATCCCCACGCCCGCGGCGAACGCGTCGCGCGGCGAATTGAAGCGGACCTCCCGGCCACGCACAAACAGCTTGCCGCCGTCGGGGCTGTGAATCCCGGCGAGCACTTTGCCCAGCGTACTCTTTCCCGCCCCGTTCTCGCCGCACAACGCGTGGCAGGAGCCGGCCGCCACCTCGAGCGTGACGTCGTCCAGTGCCTGCACGCCGAGGAAGCGCTTGGTGATGTGGTCGAAGCGGACTGTCGGCTCGGTCATCGCGCTACATCTTGAGGTATTTCGGATCGACGTCCGTGAAACCCCAGGCCTGTAGCTGCTTCGCCCATTGGCCGAGGTTGTCCTTCGACACGCGCACGAGCTCCATCGGAATCGTCTGTGGAACGTCTTTCTTCAGGTGTACTTTGTCGAAGATCGTCCTCACGCCGACGTTCCCCCACTCGTAGACCGACTGCGCCAAAAGCACCGGGACAACGCCCTTCTCCACGTACGCAAGTTCGGCAGGGAGCGCGTCGACCGACGCGGTCTTCAGCTTCGTGAAGGTCTGATCGGTCAACAGCGACTGCGCGAAAAGGGGCCAGCCGCCGATGAACGCCCAGCCCTGAATGTCGGGATACGCGTTGTCGACGCGCACGACCTCGGCCGATGCATCCTGCGCCGTCTCGACATGGTTGAACACGCCGACGATTTGCATCCCCGGGTGCTTCGCCGCTTCGTCCTTCGCGCCCTGCACGCGATGCTGCAGATTTGGCGCGTTCTGGTTGCCGGCCAGGATGGCGACTTTCCCTTTCCCGCCCATCAGGGTCGCCAACTCGGCCATCGTCTGCTGACCCGTCTTGTTGTCGTCCACGCCGTAATACGCAAAGCGCTTGGATTGCGGCGCGTCACTGTCAAAGGTCATCACGGGCACGCCGCGATCCACGGCATCGTTGATCGCGCCCGTCACCTTGCCGGCGTCGGAACAGGAGATGAGCACGGCGTCGACACCGTCGTTCACCGCTTGTTGAATGCGCTGCGCCTGGACCTGTCCGTCCTCTTGCGGCGGCGTGAGCCACAGGACCTCGACCTTCATGTGATTCTTCTCGCTCAAGTCTTTTGCCGCGGCCTCGGCGCCGGTACGCGCGGCAAGAAACACGGGATTGGTCGAGCTCTTGGCGATCATCGCGATACGCAGCACGCTGTCGCTGTGCGCCACGGGTGCGCCACCGCCGGTGGCGGCGGTCTTCGTCGAGTCTTTGGGCGTTTCACCGCCCTTGGCACAGGCGAGCACGCCGCTCAACGCCAACAGCGCGGCACCCGTCAGTCGAAAGCGCATTGGATCTCCGGTGAGTTCGAAGGTTTCGATCAGGTGATGCCGCCGGTTGCTGGAGCGGCAGAGCTGCGACTCAGCCGGCGCGACGTCACGCCGGCACTCCATCGATCGATCACGACCGCGACGATGATCGCGCAGCCGATCACGATCCACTCGTAGTTCTGGTCGAAATGCAAGGTACGGATGGACTGGCGAATCAGCACGATGAGCAACGCGCCCAACATCGCGCCGACTGCGCTTCCCTTTCCGCCGATCAAGCTCGCTCCACCCACGACGGCCGACGCGATGACATAGAGCTCGTATCCCTGCGCATCGCCCGACGACGCCGATCCATACAGGCTCGCGCCAAGAAACGCCGCCAGCCCGGCCGTGAGTCCCGAGACGGCGTATACGCCGAGCTGGATGCGTCCGAGCGCCAGTCCGGCGAATCGGCTCGCCTCGACGTTGCCGCCAAACGCAAAGATGTGGCGGCCCATCACGGTGCGAGTCAAATAGAGCGTGCCGAGAATCGTTACGGCGATCATCACGAGCATGGGGACGGGATAGAGCCCGCCACGCAGCCCGAGCGATGCCTTCGTGACGCTCGTCAATGAGAAGGGCACGAGAATACTCTCGGCTTTGGTGGCGACGAACGCGATCCCGCGAAGCACCCACATCGTGCCGAGCGTGATGATGAACGGATGCACGCGGAGTCCCACCACGAGCATCCCGTTCAGCACACCGCAGAGCAGGCCGACGCCCACGCACGTCAGCAACCCGACGACGACGATCGTGGATGGACTCGCCTGGCCAAGCGCACGCAGCGCCAGCGCCATGCTCACGCCAGCGAGCGCGTAGATCGAGCCGACGGAGAGATCGATCCCACCCGAGATGATGACGATCGTCGCGCCGATGGCCATGATCGCGAAAAAGCTCGCGTCGGTCGCGACCTGGATGAGCGTATTCGAGTTGAGGAAGTTGTTGACCGCCGTGCCGCTCAGCCGGTCGGCGTGGCTTCCGGCAAGCGCCGTGAGCGTGAGGACGACGAGCGCCACGACGATGACGAGCCCCGTCTCCTGCGACGCCAGCATCCGGCGGGTGAAGGCTGCGGGCGATGTCACGCGCGGTAGCTCGAGCGAAAGCGCGCATAGGGCGCATCGTACTCGCGATGCGCCGGAACCGACGGTGCGTCAGCGATATTGCGTCGAAGCGTGGCGAGGCCGGCGGCGCGCAGATCCGGAAATGCTCCAGCGCCGACGGCGGCGAGCAACGCCGCGCCATAGGCCGGTCCCTCTTCGCGATTGACCGTCGCGACGGGAATGCCGAACACTTCACCGAGCATCTGACGCACGAGTGGACTCCGCGCGCCACCGCCCGTGAACAGCACTTCGTTCAGCGTGAATCCGACTGAACGCAGAATCTCCAGCGAATCGCGCAGCGCGAAGCACACGCCCTCGAGCACGGCGCGCGTCAGGTGGGCGCGCGTGTGGGCCAAACTCATGCCGAGGAACGCTCCGCGCGCACTCGCGTTTCGATGCGGCGTTCGTTCGCCCTGAAGGTACGGAAGAAAGGAGATCCCCTCGGCACCGCGCGCAACGGATGCCGCTTCGTCGTCCAGCTTCCGATCGATGTCCGGATCGCCGGCGAGCTCGCGCGCAAACTGATCGCGGTACCAGGCGAAGGCGCCGCCCGCGCTCAGCACGACACCCATCAGGTACCAGGCGTACGGGACGACGTGACAGAACGTGTGCGCGCGCAAACCGGGATCGACACGCGGCTCCGACATCGGCGCGAGCAAGGTGCCGCTCGTTCCCCAGCTCGCGACTGCTTCGCCCGGCACTACGACGCCGACGCCGGCCGCGCCACAGGCGTTGTCCGCTCCGCCGCCCACGACGGGCGTGCCCGCGAGAAGTCCCGAGGCTGCGGCGCCGGCGTCGTTGACGTGGCCCAGCACGTCCGACGAACCGCCGACGTCGGGTACGAGTGAAGCGTTCAACTCCATCGCGTCGAAGATCTCTCTGCTCCAGCGCAGGTGCGCGGTATCGAACATCAACGTCGCCGACGCGTCGGAAGGTTCCGTCGCCAGCTCGCCCGTCAAACGGTACCGAATGTAATCCTTGGCGAGCATCACCGTCGCGACGAGTCGGAATGCTTCCGGCTCGTGGTTGCGCAACCAGAGAACCTTGGGCAGCGTGAACCCTTCGAGAGCGGGATTCGACACGAGATCCCTCAGACGCGCCTCGCCGCCAACCCGTCGCTCGATCTCGCGGCACTCCTCGGTCGTGCGACCGTCGCACCAGAGCAGCGCGGGCCGCACGACGTCCCCCGCGCGATCGAGAAAGACGGACGAGTGCATCTGCCCGGAAATGCCGACCGCGGCGATGTCGGCCTCCGGCGCATGCGAGCGGACGGCGCGGATTGACGCAACGCTCGCGTCCCACCAGTCGAGCGGATCCTGCTCGGCCCAGCCCGGGAATGGCGCGGAGAGTTGAAGCGGCGTCGTTGCCGACGCCCGAACCTCGCCCGAGGGCGACACGAGCACCGCTTTGACTCCGCTCGTTCCGACGTCCAATCCCAGAAAAAGCGAATCTGCCACCTATCGCACACCCATGAGCAGTTCCATGGTCAATTGATCGAGTCGTTCGTACCCGTACCCTTGCGCGCGAAGGGCGTCGAGATCGAACCGCTCATCGCGGATCGCGCGCGCCTCGTTCTCGCTGTACCGCACTCGCTGTCCGGGCGCCGCCCCACGCGCGCGAAGATCGGCAAGCAATGCTTGAATCTCGGCATCGGCGTTGAATCGCGCGACCTTTTCCTTGAGGATGAGATAGGTGCGCATGCTGCCCGCCGCGAACTCCCAGACGCCATCTTCATCCTCGGTCCGGTAGGCGTGGCTGTCGAAATGCCGCATACCGGCCCACCCCGAATCCTCGAGCAGCTTCACGAGGAAGAACGCCGATTTCAGATCTTCGCTGCCAAAACGAAGATCCTGGTCGAAGCGGCCGGGCTTCTGGGCGTTGAGATCAATATGAAACAACTTCCCTGCCTCGAGGGCCTGCGCCACGCCGTGCGTGAAATCGAGGCCGGCCATCTGATCGTGCGCGACCTCGGGATTCAGGCCGACCATTTCCGGAAAATCCAGGGTATACAAAAAAGCAAGCATGTGGCCGATCGTCGGCAGGAAGATGTCGCCGCGCGGCTCGTTCGGCTTCGGCTCGAGCGCGAAACGGAGATCGTAGCGTTGCGCGCGCACGTACTCGCAGAGGAAGTTGATGGCGTCACGGAACCACTTCACCGATTCCTGCGCGTCCTTCGCGGCGTTCGTCTCCACGCCCTCCCGTCCACCCCAAAACACGTACGTCGTCGCGCCCAGTTCCACACCGAGGTCGATTGCCCGCATCGTTTTCTGGAGCGCGTACCGCCGCACACGCGCGTCGTTGCTCGTGAATGCGCCGTCTCGAAAGAGCGGATCGCCGAACAGGTTGGTCGTCGCCATCGGCACGCACATCCCGTGGTCCGCGAGCGCCCGCTTGAACGTCGAGACGATGCGGTCGCGCTCCGCTGTCGTGGCATCGCGCGGTACGAGGTCGTTGTCGTGTAGGTTCACGCCATACACACCGAGCGCCGCCAGCTTCTCGACGATTCGCGTTGGCGAGATGGCAGGCCGCACCGGGTCTCCAAACGGGTCTCGTCCAACGTTGCCGACGGTCCAAAGGCCGAAGGTGAAGTGGTGTTCCGGGCGCGGTGTGCAGGCGTCGTTCGCGGGCATCGTCGAAATTGGCAGTGGTTCAGCTACGGGACATTGGGACAGCGCGGTTTGCGCGGGTCGGCCGGACAGCGAAGCGACATGTAGTACTCGAGTGAGTGCGCGGGCGCTTCGACACCGGCAGGGAGCGGCAGATGCGAGAACGACGCGAAGTACTGAAGGGCCGCGTCACGCCACCACCTGGCCTCGCGCTCTTGAATGCCGAGGAACGAATCCGCCTCGGCGAATCGCGGCGCGTCGATCATCGCCCGCGCGCTCAGCCATTCGCGCCGCATCGCGCGGACGGTGTCGACCCCGGCCTGATAATGAAGCGCGAGCTCGTCCCACAATGTGCGGCCGGAGCGCATCGGCTCGCGCCAGCCGACGTGATGAAACCACAGCAGCAGCGAATCGGGTACGGTGGCGCGGTCCGCCAGGCGATCACGCACTGGTGCGGCATACTGGGCGACCGCGTCGCTCCCTGTCGCCGTTCGGTCGAAGCCTATGCCGATGGAGTCGGCCCGATGGAAATAGACGGGCGACCAGTCGGCGCGCGCGAGACGAGCCCACGGCGCTGGACCGTAGTGATGATTCGAACCCATGATGTGGGCGAGTCCCAACGGCGTCATGTAGTTCACCGCCGCCTCACGCGACACCAGCATGATGTGAGCGATCGTGCGCACCGCTGCGTCGTCGTTCGTCAACGTTGCGCGAATCCATTCCTCGGCGATCGCGGCAGGCGAGAGTTGGTGATTCCAGGCGAGGCGACCGAAGGCATACCAATTCGCCTGATTGAACTGAGATCCCGTCCAGTTGGTGTCGTTGCCGACGTTCGCGACGCCGGCGATTCCCGTCTCCCGCTGTCCTTGCAGCGTGCCGTCGATCACTCTCGCGACCGTCGACCCGGGGCCCCGCACATAGGTGTCCGCGTCCAGCACTTCCTTGAACAGCGGCGCGAGATACACGAGATGGGTGTCTTCCCCCAGGTATTCTTTCGTGATCTGGAATTCCAGCATCTGGGCCGTTTTCGGCAATGCGCCGAAGAGCGGATGAAACGGTTCGCGCGGCTGGAAGTCGAGCGGGCCGTTCTTCGTTTGAATCAAGACGTTGGCGCGGAATGCGCCGTCGAGCGGCGTGAACTCGTCGTACGCCTGTTTCACGCGGTCGACGGGGACGTCGTTGCTGTAGACGAAAGCACGCCACATCACCACGCCGTGGTGCGGCGCGACCGCGTCCGCCAGCATGTTGGCGCCATCGGCATGGGTGCGATGATAGTCCTGTGGACCGGGCTGCCCCTCGGAGTTTGCCTTGACGAGAAAGCCACCGAAGTCTGGAACGTATCGGTAGATCTCGTCGGCTTTCGCGCGCCACCATGCGCGCACCGCGGAGTCCAGCGGATCCGCCGTTCTGAGGCCGCCGATCTCGATCGGTGCGCTGAACCGGGCCGTCAGATACACGCGGATGCCGTACGGCCGGAACACATTCGCCAACGCCGCGATCTTCGTCAGGTATTCCGGCGTCAACACACGCGCGTTGGCATTCACATTGGTGAGCACCGCCCCGTTGATCCCGATCGACGCATTCGCCCGCGCGTAATCCCGGTAGCGAGGCGAGACGGTACCAGGAAGACGTGTCCAATCCCAAAGAGACGAGCCCGCGTATCCGCGCTCGACGCTGCCGTCGAGATTGTCCCAATGGTCGAGCAGCCGCCGTCGAATGCGCGGCGCTTCGGCCGCCTCGAGTTTCGGCACTGGCTGCTGGATCTGCATTCCGCGGAGAAGCGCGAACGTGCCATACAGCGCGCCGAGCTCCGTGTTCCCCGCGACCACGACGACGGTCTTGTCAGCTCGCTTGAGGGTGGCGATGACGAACGATTCGCTTCCCGCCGGCGGGCGCCGGGACGCCGGAAGAAGCGCCGCTATCCTCGAGGAGCTGACGACCCCGACGATCAGGCCGGGATTGCCTCCGACGCCGACGCCCACGACCGCCGTCGTATCGAGGAGGCCGCGGAGGCCAAGCGTGAGCTCGTCACGAATCACACGCCCGGTGGCGGAATTGCTCTCCACCGAGGCTTGGGCGAAGACGCGCCGGTACTCGGCGAGCCGCGTCGCGTTCGGAACACGACGATACCGAAGCCATAACTCATAACCCGTATCGGCGCGCGCGACGGCGCCGAGAGGAGCGACCGAGAGCGCCAGCGTGAGAAGCAGCGGTCGCAACTGGCCGGTCACCGCGGAATCGACGGCACCCGGGCGTCTGAAGGATCGGCCCAACGCGTGTTGGGAATCAGCGGCGTCCAACCCGGACGCAGCGGATCCTGGTCGTACGGATAGTTGCCGAGGCGCAAGAACATTTCGTGATACTCGGCCAACTTGTCGCGATCGAGCTTCACACCGAGGCCAGGCGCCGTCGGCACCGCCATCGTGCCACCACAGTAGCGCACCCGTCCCCCCTCGATGACGTCGTCCATTAAATGGTGGTAGTGGGCGTCGGCCGCGAACGTCAGGTTGGGAATGACTGCGCCAAGATGCAGCATGGTGGCGAGCTGAATGCCAAGCTCACCCGACGAGTGCACCGCCACACCGAGCTGGAACGCTTCGCAGATCGCCGCGGCTTTGACGCACGACCGCACGCCGCCCCAGAATGTCGTGTCGAGCAGCACAACGTCGACCGCGGTGTGCAGCACGTTCGACGCCAGTTGCTCCATACCGACGATGACCGTATTCGTCGCGAGCGGCATTCGCACCCTCTCGCGCGTGCGACGCATGCCATGCATCCCGAAGACCGGGTCCTCGAGATAGTCGTTGTTCACGTCCTCGATCGAGTGCGCGAAGGAGATTGCCTGCTCCGTGGACCACACGCCGTTCGGATCGAACCGAAAACGGTCGCCGGGAAGCGACTCGGCGAGCGCGCGGTAGCATTCCAACTCGTACTCCGGCGCGAAAACACCGCCCTTCAGCTTATGCGTCTCGAAGCCGTGCTCTCGCTTGAGATCGGCGGCCTCCTGCACGAGTTGGTCGACGGTGCGCACTTCGTTCGCGCCGTCGCCGTTGGGATAGCGAAAGAAGAGGTATGAGGCGAAGGGGACGCGGTCGCGCAGGCGGCCGCCGAGCATCTCAGAGAGCGAGACGCCCCATTTCTGTCCGAGCACGTCGAGGCAGGCGAACTCCAGGGCGGCCAGAATTTGCGTTCGATTGTTGTAAAGAGACGCTGTCGGGTTGGCGATGAGGAAACGCATTTCCTCGAGTCGGGCCGGGTCGCGACCGAGCAAATAGCTTTTCAATCCATTGAACGCGGCAACGGCGCTCTCTCCGCCGCCCCCCATCTCGCCAAGGCCAACGAGTCCCTCATCGGTCTCGACCTCGACAACCGTTCTCACGAAGCGCCCCCAGTGGCATCCGTTCGCATGACGCAGCGGCGCGGCGAGCGGGACGGTGACCGGGGTGGCTCGTATGTCAGTGATTTTCATTCAGGTCGAAAATCGCGGGTGGGACGCGAGTGACATGATCAAGTCATATTATCACCACGATCTTGCGGCTGACCCGGCTTTCTGTCAAGACGGGCGACTCGGCGACTCGGCGGGTTACACGCCGCTGAAGACGCTGAAGCCACCGTCGATCGGGATTACGGCGCCAGTGACGAACGACGCGGCGTCGCTACACAGCCAACGCACGGCACCGATCAACTCCTCGGGACGGCCAAATCGGCCCATCGGCGTTTGCCGCAATATCGTATGGGCGCGCTCGGTATGACCGCCGTTCTCTGACACGAGCACAGCGCGATTCTGGGTCGTGATGAAGAAGCCCGGGGCAATCGCGTTCACGCGGACACCATCGCCATGGCGACGAGCCAGGTCTACGGCAAGCCAGCGCGTGAAGTTGTCGATCCCGGCCTTGGCGACCGAATACCCCATCACGCCGCTCAGCGCCTGCGCTGCTGCCATCGACGAGATGTTCACGATTGATCCGCGACTCGCCTTCGCCATCTGCTCGGCGAACACCATCGTCGGCAACACTGTGCCGTGCAGATTCAACCGGAGGACCTCGTCGAAGGCGTCGGGGGGGATTTCAAACACGCTAATCGCGTCACTGCGCGCTCGGGCGACATTGCCGCCGGCGGCGTTGATCAGGATGTCGACGCGTCCCCACGCGGACAAGAGCTCCTCGCGCGCGGCGCGCAACTGATCAATGTCGGTTGCATCGGCGACGAGCGGCAGCGCGTCGCCGCCTGCCGCGCGAATCCACGCGACTTCGGCGCTCGCCTGCTCGCGTCGGCGGCCAAGCACCGCGACGCGCGCGCCGGCGGCCGCCAACCCGCGCCCGAGCACGCTTCCGATCACTCCGTACCCGCCCGTGACCACGGCGACGCGCCCCGTGATGTCGAATGAATTCATCGCGCAAAGTTGGCCACGTCTGACGCAGCCGTCAAAATCGAATCGCGACGAACGCCGAGTCGCCGTCTCCTCGAGATGGTGCTTGATCTGCTTCCCCTCGGCGAGGAACACCGCGTCTTCCCCGATGTTGGTCGCCAAATCGGCGACCCGCTCGAGATTACGGCTGACGAGGAATAGCTCGAGGGAGGGCGTGATCGTGCGGGCGTCTTCCATCATGTGCGTCACGAGGATGCGGAAGATGGAGTGGTGCAACGCGTCCACCTCGTCGTCGGCCCGACATACCTCGCGTCCGGGCGCTCCGTCCTCGCGTACGAACGCGGTCAGGCCATCGCGGGGCATCTGCCGTGCGCGCCGCGCCATTTCGCCGATCTCCGGATCCGGCGTGATGATCGTGCTGCTGTTGGCGAGCCGGATCGCGCTCTGGGCGATGGTTACGGCATGATCGCCGACGCGCTCGAGATCGTTCGAGACCTTGTCGAGGCGATGATGAAGCGGAGGTCGCGCGCCATCGGCTGTTGGGGCGCGAGAAGGCCGATCGCCTGGTCCTCGATCTCGATCTCGAGGGCGTCCAGCTCCTTGTCGCCGGCGATGACGGCTTCGGCCATTGTGCTGTCTCGGCTGAGCAGCGCGTCGACCGACAGGTCGAGCAGCGACGTGGCGAGATCGGACATGTCGAGCAGGCGTTGCCGTCGATTTGCCGCAGCCCGACGGACCGATCAGCGCGGTGACGGTTTGCGGCGCGAACGAGAGATTGATGTCTCGCAGCGCCTGCTTTTCGCCGTACCAGAGGGAGAAGCGTTCGGCTGCGACACTTCCACGCTCGACGGCCACCGCCGGCTCGACGGCCATCGAAGCCGTCACCCGAACCTGCCGGTCACGTAGGCGTCGGTGCGCAGATCGCGCGGTGGGGAACGGCGCGTTCGTCGGCGCGTACTCGACGAGCTCACCGCCCAACATGAACGCATCGCCGTGAATGCCGCCCGTCAGTCGCGGGCGGTGTGCATCTTTCTTCGTGACAGTTTTTGTAACGCGTTACATCGACGTTACGCATCCGTGAACTTCTGGAAACGCGATTCGGGCAGCCTTTCCGCGTCGCAAGCGGACGTAACAAATCCGCCAAGATTCTCTCATCGACCGTTACCCGACCATCTCACCCGGACTTTGCCCGTGATCCTCCGACACGTCGGTGTCACCCTCTCGTCCTGCCTCATTCTCACCACCACAATGGCCGGCGCCCAGCAGACGCCGGCCGTCGTCCCCGCCTTCGAGTTCTCGGGACAGCTCTTCGGCGATTGGCAGATCAAGCCGGATTCAGCCTCGAAGGCGAATCTCGGTGGAAAGAGCCCGAACCTCTTCGATCTCGGCCGCGCGTATCTGACTTTCAGAATGCCCGCCGGCGATAACGGCGCCATTCGCGTCACCACCGACATCTTCCAGAACACCAACCCCGCGCAGAATGCGTACTACGGCGGGTGGGTCGTACGACTCAAGTACGGATACGTGCAATACACCGGCGCGCGAAACTCGATGGGCTCGGGTTCGAACCTTATCGGCCGGATCGGCATGCTGCACACGGTCGCCATTGACTATGAAGAGCTGTATTGGCCGCGCTATCTCCAGCAGGTAGGGCTGGAGAAGAATGGCTTCTTCTCGTCCTCGGACGTTGGTATCGCCGGTTTGGCGACGCTCGGAAATCGCTGGGGAGAGATCTACGGCGTAGTCGATAATGGCGGCGGGTACACGTCGTACGACAACCCGGGCACGACGGGCCAGCCGGTCACGTCGAATCGTTTCAAGGACGTGGGGCTGCGCGTGTCGCTGACGCCCTTCGCCAACGATCCGTCGATCAATCATTATGTCCGTTACCTCACGATTTCGCCGTGGGGCTATCTCGGCTACAACGGCAGCGCCTTCCAGTCCGGCGGCGCCGGACAGGTGGGTCCGGGAACGAACGGTGCGATCACCGACGGCATGAAGCGCAATCGCTTCGGTCTCTTCATGGCGGTTCGCGATACGAATACCTGCGACTATCGGAGCGGCGGACGATGTCGCCTCAGCGCCGGCTTCGACTACGCGCAGCGCGCCGACGCGAGCGACAACGGCGGCAACACGACGGCGAGTCCGCGTGTCGTCCACGATTCGACCGGGCGCCTCTTCGACGGCTTCATCATCTTCCGCCCGCTCGAGGTCTTCAACGAGTCGCACAAGTCCGGGTTCAGTGTCGTGGCGCGCTACGATCGCTTCACCCCGCAAACGGATCCCAGCTCGAGCGTGCCCGGCGCCGTGAATTATGCCGGAACGACGCCCGGCTACAACTTCTGGGTTCTCGGCGCCTCATACGATGTGAATCAACGCATGACGCTCACGGCGGATTGGCAGAACCAATCTCCGACTGACTTTCCGACCCCGGTCGGCACGAACGTGAGACCGACACCGAAGTCGAGCATCTTTTTCCTGCATTGGGTGGTGAACTTCTGAGCCGAGCACCCTCAATGCTCCAAATGCAGCCCGCTCGCCGTCGCTTGCCAGGCGGGAAGCATAAGGCGGAACGATTCCCTCTCATGCCGGCGGAGGCGTCGAAGCAATGCTCGCAGGCCCGGCACTGGATCGACGCGCGCCACGACGCTTTTTGTTCTTGATTTCCCTCGTTCGGCTTTCGCGGCGGAGAGCTCGACGACGAACGACGCGATTTGGCTGCCGAGCGTTTGGGCGTCGTGCACCTCACCGAGTCGGTCCTGGAGCTCCTTGAGCGAGACCATCGCCCGCGCCTGATCCGAGTCACTCGGCGCAACGATCTCCAAGACGTAGCGCAGCCGCTTCGTGGCAATACGTGCGGCGTGTGCCTGCGCCCGGTCGTTTACGCTCGAGACGTCGGCCATCGCCGCGGACAGCGCTGCGAGATGCCGCGCGACGATCTCGCTCGCGACGTCTTCGTACGACGGCTCACCCTCGACCCGCGCCTCATACCGCAGCATCGCCCGTTCGACACGGTGCATCGTCTTGTCGAAGTCCTGGTCGAGGACGCGGCGCAACTCGGCGTCGCACGTGAGCTTCTCCCGGCGTAGACGCTTGATCAGCCAGGCGGCGCCTTTGCGCTCGGCGACGCGCAACTGGCGTCGCTCTCGATCGATCCATTCAATGCGGACCTCGAGATCGCGACTTGCCCCCGTCGCATCCGCGAGCCGCTTGAGGCGGCGCACGACCTTTCCGCGCAGGGTGTCGCATAGTACTGGTCGGAATGCCCGGATCCACGATCGCAGGCGCCGCAACGCGACGCGGAAATCGTGCAGCGCCTTGTCGTCCGACGGATCATCGAGCCGGTCGCGAGCCGCCACGACGTCACGCAAGAGCGACAACGCGACCAGTCGTGCCGCGCGTTTCGCCGGATCGGTGACGAGCGGACTGGATGTTCCCATGCCTGAAAGATCGACGAGCGGGCAAGAGAGGAGCCGTCCAGGCAGCGGATCATGGGCCGCGACGCTTGCCGCAACCACCGGTCGACCGTCAATTCGTCTCTCATCATGACCAGCACGACTTCGCTCGCACGGGGCGCGACGACTGCGTCCAAACGCGGAACGCTGATCGCCACGATCGTGGCGTCGAGCATGACGTTCATCGACGGCACCGTAGTGAACGTGGCCCTTCCGGCGTTGCAACGCGATCTCGGCGCGACCATCACCGACGTGCAGTGGGTGATCGAAGCGTACGCGCTGTTTCTCGGAGCACTGATCCTCGTCGGCGGATCGCTCGGCGATCAGCTCGGACGCCGTCGCGTGTTCCTCTCCGGCGTGATCGTGTTTACGATCGCGTCCGTGCTCTGCGGCTTCGCGCCGTCGTCGCTCTCGCTGATCATCGGCCGGGCCGTTCAGGGCGTCGGTGCGGCTTTTCTCGTGCCCGGGAGCCTCGCGATCATTACGACGACGTTCGATGATGATGAGCGAGGACGTGCCATCGGCACGTGGTCCGGATTCACCGCGATCATGACGGCGATCGGTCCGGTGCTCGGCGGCTGGCTCGTCGAGCACGCGTCGTGGCGCGCGGTGTTCTTCATGAACGTCCCGCTCGCCGCGATCGTCGTGCTGTTGTCGCTGCGCTCGATCGAGGAAACGAAGGATCCGTCACGCGAGGGCGCAATCGACTGGACGGGAGCAGCACTCGCCGTGGTCGGCCTGAGCGGCGTCGTGTTCGGACTGCTCGAGTGGCCTCCGCTTGGTCCGCGGCATCCGCTCGTTCTCGGCGCGTTGCTCATCGGCGTGGCCGCGCTGGTGGCGCTCGTCGTCGTGGAGGGACGCGTCAAGAACCCCATGCTTCCGCTCGAGCTCTTTGGCTCGCGCTGCTTCACTCCGAGCAATGTGCTGACGTTTTTTCTGTACGCGGCCCTTACCGAGATGCTCTTTCTCGTTCCGCTGGAGCTGATTCAGGTACGGCGCTACACCGCGACGGCCGCCGGCGCGATGCTGCTGCCCTTCCCGATCATCATGTTCGTGATGTCACGCTGGTCGGGAGGGTTGATTCGTCGCGTCGGACATCGCTTGCCCCTGACGATAGGACCGCTCATCGCCGCGATCGGACTCGGTACGTTCGCGATCCCGATGCGCAATTCCTTCGTCGCCGCGATGACGCTGCTCGCCATCGTCATTCTCGGAACCGGCATGGCGATTACCGTCGCGCCACTCACGACGACGGTCATGGAGTCGGTGTCGAGCGAGCACTCGGGCGTGGCCAGCGGGATAAACAACGCCGTGGCGCGCGTCGCTGGCCTCATCGCGATCGCGATTTTTGGCGTGATGATTTCCGGCATGTTCAACGCCGGCGTTGCGAGTCGGCTGGATTCCCTGCCCCTGTCGATCGAAGCGAGATCGCAGGTCACTGCGCAACTGCCAAAGTTGGCGGGAGCGGAGATCGCGGCGACTCCGTCGCTTACGTCCGAGCAGAAAACAACAGTACGCGTGGCGATCGATTCGTCATTCACGAGCGCGTTTCGTGCGGCGATGCTCACGGCGGCGCTGCTCGCTGTTTTCGCAGCGATTGTTGGATTGAGAATCGTCTGAAGCACCGTTCGCTCAGGGCACGTCTGTTGCAAGAGCGACGGCCGATCACTTCAGAATAGTGCAGACGCCGACCTGCTGGCACAGGACGGACGATGGTCTTTGCATCGATCAACGGCATCCCGGGCGTTGGGTTTGCCGAGGTGTCGTCGGACGACTTCTCCGGCGAACACCGTGGAAAGATTCGACTGAGCGCCGCGAACGCGCACCGCCTTCGACGCCTTATCGAGGAACGCGCGGCGCTGGTTTACTACGGGCCGGTGTGGGCCGAGCATCGTTGGCAGCTGCGCTCCTTTCAGCTCGACGCCGCCGACATCGAGACGCTGCGTGAAGATTCCTTTATCGTGAAGTTCGCGGTAGGAATCGACGACTAATGCTCAGAATCGAATGACCCGGGACAGGATGAAGTAAGCGATCGCCGACATGATCGCCGCCGCCGGAATGGTGAGAATCCACGCCCAGACAATCCGGCCGGCAATCCCCCACCGCACCGCCGACGCGCGCTGCGTCGCCCCGACGCCGACGATCGAGCCCGTGATCGTGTGCGTCGTGCTCACAGGAATCCCAAAGTGGGTCGCGATGAGAATCGCCGCGGCGCCGCCGGTCTCGGCGCAAAAACCGCCGACAGGCCGAAGCTTCGTGATACGCTGACCCATCGTGTGCACGATGCGCCAGCCCCCGAACAAGGTACCCAGCGAGATCGCCGAATACGCGCCGATCTCCAGCCAACGCGGCACGGAGGAGTTGTCCGGCAGGTACAGCGCGTGGAGCCACCCTTGTTGGTCGGCAAACAGCCCTTTCACGGATACCAGGAGGCCGACGACGACACCCATCGTTTTCTGCGCGTCGTTGCCGCCGTGCGAATAGGACAGCAACGCCGAGCTCACGAGCTGCGCCGGCCGAAAGAAACGATCGACGCGCGCCGCCGACGTTCGGTAAAACAACCAGAACACGATGACCATCAGGATGTAGCCGGCGACCATGCCGATGAGTGGCGAGAGCACGATGAACGTCAGCGTCTGGGTCCATTTCGTTCCCCACGTGATCGCCCCCAGTCCGGCGCGTGCGACCGCCGCCCCCGCATACCCGCCGATCAGCGCGTGCGATGAGCTCGAGGGAATCCCGAAGAACCAGGTGATGACGTTCCACGCAATCGCACCGAGCAGCCCACCGAGAATGACGTTCGGGTTGACGATGCTCTGCTCGATCATGCCGCCGCCCACCGCTTTGGCGACGGCGAGCGATCCCGTAAACGCGGCGGTGAAGTTGAAGACGGCTGCCCACAGCACCGCGGCGAGCGGACTGAGAACGCGCGTCCCGACGATCGTGGCGATGGAGTTCGCCGAGTCGTGGAAGCCGTTGCTGAAATCGAAAATGAACGCGATCAGGACGATCGCGACGACGTAAGCGATCACTCGGTCGCGCCGGTCAGGCGTTCTTGAGAGAGATGCTCTGCAACACTTGGGCGACACCCATGCAGCTGTCGATCGCGCGCTCGAGGGTGTCGTACATCTCCTTCCATCGGATCACGTCGAGCGGATCCGGTCGGCCCGCGAACAGCGCGCCGACGGCTTCGTGGTAAATCGCATCTCCCTCTTCCTCGAGGTGCTTGATCAGCGCCACGTGCTCGTTCACTTCGCGCGGCTGTCGCATCTCGGCCACAGCGGCCTGAATCTCATTGGCGGCGCGACAGAGCACGCCGCTGAGCTGCTTGGCCGGCGGCAGCACCTCGGTGATATGGAGCATCTCGAAACGGCGCGCCGTGCCGTCGAGCAGATCGATGACGTCGTCGAGCCGCGACGCCAGGGTGTGAATATCCTCGCGATCGATCGGGGTGATGAAGCTCTTGTCGATCCGCTGATTGACCGTCGCCGTCAGCAGATCCGCCTTGTGCTCGATGTCCTTGATTGCCTTGACGTGTTCGTTCACGTGAGCCACGTCGCCGAACAGCGTGTCGAGCATCTTCGCCGTCGTCGCGAGATGACCCGCTAACTG
>JAICJQ010000117.1 GCA_025928335.1 Gemmatimonadaceae bacterium | reverse complement strand
TCGTCTATACGTTCGTCCTCGGCGCCTGCATCGGCTCCTTCCTGAATGTCTGCATCGTACGCTGGCCCGAGGAGCGATCGATCCTCCGGCCGCGCTCGCGCTGTCCGCGCTGCGGAAACCAACTCAGTTGGATCGAGAACATCCCGATCGTCAGCTGGCTGCTGCTCCGCGGGCGATGCCGCTGCTGCGAGGAGCGCATCTCGGTCATGTATCCGCTGGTGGAGCTCACCGTCGGACTTGGATGGATGGCCGCGGCTGCCCACTACGGGTTCACGTTCAACGCGCTGCGCGTCGCCATTTTCGGAACGACGCTGCTCGGTGTCGCGATCACCGACGCCAAGCACTACCTGATCCCTGACGGGTTCACGCTTTTCGGATTGATTTTCGCCCTGATCACATCGGTCGTGAGCTTTTTCCAGAGCGAAACTCAACTGTTCGCCACGCCGTATGATGCACTAGTGGGTGCGTGCGCCGGCGCGGGAATGATCGCGATCGTCGGCTGGCTGGGCGAAGTGGTCACGAAGCGCGAAGCGATGGGCTTGGGGGACGTCACGTTGATGGCCTTCGTCGGCGCGGCCCTCGGACCAGCGCGTGCGCTCATTACGGTGTTCTTCGGCGCGACCCTCGGCGCGCTCACGTTCATGGGCGTCGTTATTCCAGTCGCGTTCATGCGGCGCGGGCACACGCGTGAGCAGACCGAGCTCGCGCTCGGCTCCGCTCCGTTCGAGATGCCTCTGGTACCGTTCGGCGTCTTCCTTGCGCCTGCCGCTCTGCTCACGTTGTTTTTCGGAGACGCGTTGTTGGCGTGGCTGACTCGAGGGTAGCTGTTGTCATCCTGAGCGAGCGCAGCGACTGTTGTCATCCTGAGGGAGCGAAGCGACCGAGGGATCTACTTTCCCTGGCGAGCCACCAACTCGGGACAATAGATCCTTCGCTTCGCTCAGGATGACAGCCTTTCGCTCAGGATGACAGCATGATTGGCGATTATCTCAGAAACGAATCGTCCGGCGGCGTGCTCGCGCGCTTTACGCGCGATCTCACCGCGGACGCGCGCGCGGGACGCCTCGAGCCCGTGCGATGCCGCGACCAGGAAGTGTCGCGTGTCATCGATATCCTCCTTCGTCACGGCAAGAACAATCCAACCCTCGTCGGTCCGGCCGGCGTGGGAAAAACCGCGATCGCCGAAGGCCTGGCGCAGCGAGTCGCCGCCGAGCAGGTGCCGATCGTCCTTCGACAGGTGCGGCTTCTGTCGCTCGATCACGTCGCGCTGCTCGCCGGCACGACATACCGAGGCCAATACGAGGAGCGCATTCGGGCGCTCGTCGCCGAGACGACCGCGGCGACCGACGTCATTCTGTTCATCGACGAGCTGCACAATCTCATCGGGCAGGGTACGGCGATTGGCGCGGCGATGGATGCGGCGAACATGCTGAAGCCGGCGCTCGTGCGGGGCGACTTCCGTGTCATCGGCGCGACGACCAGTGACGAGTACGAGCGCTGGGTCGAAGGCGATCCCGCCCTCGAGCGACGATTCCAGAAAGTCGTCGTCCGCGAGCTCGGCGAGCTCGAGACGCTCGAAATTCTGCAGGCGCGCAAGGAACGGCTCGAGCGACACCACAACGTGCTCATCTCCGATGAGGCGCTTCGCGCGGCGGTGAAGCTCACGGACGCCTACGTCACGGATCGCATGCGCCCGGACAAAGCGATCGACGCCCTCGACGAAGCCTGCGCGCATTTGCAGGCGGTCATTCAGTACACGGAGCGCACGGAGACGCTGATCCAACGCCGCATGTCGCTGCTCAAGGAGTTGGCGCGTGTCGAGCGCGAGGACGAAAAGCGAAAACCGACCGGAGGCGCTCCGCGGGAAGGGACGAGCGCGTTCGAGCGGTTTGGGGCCGAGCTCGAGGCGCTGTTCGTGGGCGCGCCGGCGGGTAACGCACCGGCGAACGGAACCGACACGCAGCCTGCCGCGGCTCCCGAGCGCCCCCGACCGTCGATGCTCGCTCCGCTCGAGGCGGATTTGGCGCGGCAGTTGATGGAGGAGGGCGTGGTCATCCGCGGGCACGACATCGCGCGGGTAGTCGGCCTGATGGCCGGGACCGACGTAGCGTGGCGCGAAACCGACAATACATGAAACGAGCTCTGACGCTGTTGCTCCTCGCGGGGATCGCCTGTCGGGGAGGGGGGGGCGACGCCGCCGGCACGGGCCCTTACGCCGATAAAGTCGAACAAGACGTCCCGAAGATCGAGCAAGCGCTCGGCGTGAAGTTCAAGACGCCGCCCAAGATCGAGGTCCGGTCACGCGATCAGGTCCGCGATTTTCTCCTGCGACGTCTGCGTGAACCCGACGTTCAGAAGCAGCTCGCCAATCAGGAGGCGATTTACAAGCTGCTCGGCATGATCAAGGACACGATGCACCTTGGCGATTTTTACGTGAAGGTGCTGACCGAGCAGATCATGGGCTTCTACGATCCGAAGTCCAAGGTGCTGTACGTCGTCGACGGCGCGCCCGAAGAGTACGTCGGGATCACGATCATGCACGAGCTCGTGCACGCGCTGCAGGATCAGTACGTCAATCTCGATTCGCTCGAGCAGCCCACTGACAACGACGACCGTTCGCTCGCCGCGCAAGCAATCGTCGAAGGCCAGGCGACGTACGAGCAGGCGTACATCATGGCTGGCGGAGCGGGCAACATCGCCGCGCAATTGCCCGGCGGCTGGGAGTCGATGCGTCAAACGATTCGCGAGATGCAGGCGACGCAACCGGTGTTCGCCTCGGCCCCGATGGTGATTCAGGAGACGCTGCTCTTCCCGTATATCAACGGTGCCGATTTCATCCGGCGCTACAAGGCACACAATCCGGGCAAGCTGCCGCTCAACGACATCCCGATCTCGACGAAGCAGCTCATGCACGACTCGGCGTTCTTCAACAAGAATCGCGATCTGCCGAGCGATGTCACGCTGCCGTCGATTCCGGGAACGGTGGATCAGAACGAGTTTGGCGAGTTCGGCACGCGTCTCTACGTCTACCAACACACGCGAGACCAGGACGCGTCGATTCGCGCGTCAAACGGTTGGGACGGCGACCGCTACGCGCTCGTGAAAACGCCGAGCGGGTATGCACTCGTCTGGGCGACGGTGTGGGATACGCAAGGCGACGCTGCCGAATTCATGTCGGCGATCGACCAGGTGATGCGCGAACGGTTCAACGTGCGCCCGCGCGTGAACGGCGAGCGACGCCATTTCGACACCGACAAACGCGTCATCGAGGTGGACGTGCGTGAGGTCGACGGACGCCCGGTCGTGCTCTACGTCGACGTTCCGACCGGTGTGAATCCGGCGTCGCTCGTGGACTTCGCCAAGGTGAAGGTGACGCCGCGGTGACGCAGCCCACCCCCGCGGAGTCGGCGGGGCAGGTCGTCCCCGTGCGGCCGGCCGGCCCCAAGCCGGCCATGGCGATCCCGCACGACGAGGCGGTCCGCCAGAAGCAGCTCGATACGATGAAGCGGCGAGCGACGCTGCTGCTCGCCGGCGCTACCGTCCTGTTCGTCATCACACGCGCGTTCGAGTCGCGCTATCCGTGGATCGGGTATATCCGAGCGACGATGGAAGCGGCGATGGTCGGCGGTCTCGCCGACTGGTTCGCGGTGACGGCGCTCTTCCGCCATCCGCTCGGCATTCCGATTCCACACACGGCGATCGTGCCGTCACGCAAGGATCGCGTCGGCCGAACGCTCGGCGCCTTCGTCCAGCGAAACTTTCTGACCCGCGAGGTGATCGAGTTCCGCCTGCGGTCGCTGCAGGTCGGAAAACGTCTTGCCGAGTGGCTTGCCGAGCCGGTCAACGCGCGCACGATTTCGCGGAACGCCGCGGTGGCGTTGAGCTCCGCGGCCCAGATGCTGCGCGACGACGACGTGCAGGAAGTGATCGACCGCAGCCTGGCGAAACGCGTGCGGTCGATGCACCTCGCGCCGCTGCTCGGCAAGGTGCTCGGCGTGATGACCGAGGACGATCGCCACCAGGAAGTGTTGGACGAAGTGATCGTGCTGGCGTCGCGCACGGTGAACGACAACAGTGATCTCATCCGTGAACGGATCGAGCAGGAAACGCCGTGGTGGATTCCGTCCGCCGTCGACGAGAAAATCTTCAAGCGCGTGCTCGGCGCGATTCAACGTTTGCTCTCGGAGCTGAGCGCCGACCGCGACCATCCCCTGCGCGGACGCTTCGACGAAGCGCTCGATCGCTTCATCGAGCGTCTGAACACGTCCCCGGAGTTCGCCGCGCGCGTCGACGCCTGGAAGGAGGATTTCCTCGACAACGAAGCGGCGCGTCGCTTCTCGCAGTCGATGTGGGAGGAGGCGAAGGAAGCATTGGCGCGCTACGCCGAGCATCCGGGCGAAGCCACGCCGAGCGCGATCGAGACCGCCCTCGTGACGTTCGGCCAGAAGGCAGTGGACGATCCCGAACTCATGGCGAAGATCGACAACTTCGCCGTCGATGTCGCGGTCTTCCTCGTCGCGCGCTACCAGGATGAGGTCGCGGACCTGATCTCCTCGACGGTCGCCGGGTGGGATCCGGAACTGACTTCGCACCGCGTGGAGTTGGCGATCGGACGGGACCTGCAGTTCATTCGAATCAACGGGACGATCGTGGGTGGTTTGGCCGGGCTGATCATCTACCTTTTGTCCAAGCTGGCTTCTTAAAATGCGCAAACTGCAAGGGGCATAAACCGCGCTTGTAAAAGGCGCTGGTAAAATGCGCTTGTAAGAAGCGCCGGTAAAAAGCGCTGGTAAAATGCGCTTCAAAAAAAGCGCCGGTAAAAAGCGAGGTAAACAACGCTGAACACCGATCGTGAGGGGCTCTTACCACCGCCTTTCATTGCCGCTTTTCACTACCGCTTTTCACCACCGCTTTTCACCACCGCTTTTCCAAGCGCCGTTTATGCCCCCTGGCGCCGTTTCAACTAGATCGGATATTTCTCCCGTCTCAACCACTAAGCCTCGTGCAGCCCAGCAGCCCCACCAAGATCGGCAAATACGACGTCGAAGAGCGCGTCGGCGAGGGCGCGATGGGAGTCGTGTATCGCGCGCTCGACCCGGTGCTCAAGCGACGGGTCGCCATCAAGGTGATGGGGGAAGCATTCGCGCAGAACGATGACTTGCGTGAACGCTTTCTGCGCGAGGCGCAGGCGGCGGGCTCGCTCCAGCACCCGAACGTCATCACCATCTACGACTTCGGCGAGGTCGACGGACACCTCTACATCGCGATGGAGTTCGTCGAAGGCCAGGACGTGGCGGAGTTGCTCGCGCATCAGGCGCCGCTCAGCCTCGCCGGCAAGCTCGATATCGCGATCGGGGTGCTCAACGGGCTCGCCTTCGCGCATAAGCGGGGCATCGTCCACCGCGACATCAAGCCGGCGAACATTCGCGTCGACGCCGATGGCAATGCCCGCATCATGGACTTCGGCGTCGCCCATTTCGCGTCGTCGAACATGACGCGGACCGGCGTGATGATTGGAACGCCGAGCTACATGGCGCCGGAGCAGATCACGAGCGGCGCGGTCGGTCCGCAGAGCGACATCTTTTCGCTCGGCGCCGTCCTCTACGAACTGCTCACCGGCACGTGCCCGTTCGCCGGCGGATCACTTCAGGCCGTGATGTATCGCGTGTTGAGCGAGACGCCCGCTGCGCCCGGCACGCTGGTGTCCGGCTTGCCTCCCAAGCTCAACGACATCGTGCTGCACGCGCTCGCGAAGGAACCGTCGCAGCGGTACGCCTCGTCGCTGGACATGGCGAACGAGTTGTTGGCGGTGCGGTCATCGCTCGATGAGCGGTCATCGTCGCCGGGAACGTTGTCGTTGCGCGCGACCATCGAGTCGGCGCTGGATGAGCGTCGCACGAGCGCGTACCGAGCGGTGCGCCGGAAGCGTTTTGCGCTCGGCGGCGGCGGACTCGTCGCGGCGGTGATCCTCGTGCTCAGCGGTTGGCTGTTGGCGCGTCGCACCGCCACGGCTCCATCAGCGTCACCGGTGACCGCGGTCGCGGAGCAGCGACACGGCGACACATCCGCGCCCTCTCCGACCACCACGTCGGTACCAGCTGGCTCCGTGCCGGCGCCGGAGCAGCCACGTCCTGTGCAGCCACGTCCTGTGCAGCCGCCGGCGACGCAACCGGTCGCCAAGGACCGGGCGCCTGTGTCGGCGCCTGCTTCAAAGACAGGTCGCACCCAACTGGCGGCGGTCGACACCGCGGTGACCGCGAAATCGATTTCGAACCCCACGCAACAACAGGCGAAGACAACGCAGGCTGCGCCGCCAGCTGGCATTCCCCGCGTCGAGGTAACGCCTGCCGGTACCGCACAACCGGTCGCGGTCAATCCACCCGCCGCGAGCGCCACACCGCCGATTACGTCGCCGGCGACGAATCCCTCCGCGGATCCGGTCGCCGCGGCGGCGGAAATCAGCCGCGTGGTCGACGCCTATGCGCGCGCCATCGAGTCGCGCGATCTCGCCGAGCTTCGTCGCGTGTATCCGGCGATGACGGGAGACCAGGCCTCGGCATTCGGCGAGTTCTTCAAGTCGACGCGGACGCTCCGCGCGGCGCTCGCCGTGAAGTCGTCACGCGTCGATGGGAACCGCGGTACGGCGCGCGTCGCCGGCACCTACGAGTTCACGACAACCGCCGGACGTAGTCAGCAGCAACAAGTGACCTTCGACGTCGATCTCCGGCGCGACGGCGGCAGCTGGAAACTCGTCGCGGTGCGTTGAGCGTCAGAAGGCGAACTCGAGCGACGACGTGTAGCTGATGTTCGGTCGCATTCCGCCGCGGTTGAGCGGAATGAGGACGTTGGCGACCAACGTGAATCCATTCGGCAGTTGATACTTGCCGCCGAACGAGCCGTTCACCAGATCGTCGCGCTCGTCGGGGATCGTCGTCGGGTTGATCACCCGGTGGAAGGGGGCGTCGTACGTCACCGGTCCCGGGATGCGCAGATTCGAGCGGCCGACCTGCAGTGCGCTCACGAGATCGACGGCCAGCGTCACGCGTGGCGCGATGAGATCGTCGAATCCGCCGACGGCGATCACGGCATCGTTCCACGGCAAGTCACGTTTGCCGGAATGAAAGGCGTACCCGACGTTGGCGTGCGGGGAGAAGCCGTTGACCTCACCGGAAATCACGGCCACGCCGCGCGCTGAAAACACGCCGGCGCCAAGGAGATCATCCGACGCGCCGGTGGCGAAACGCGCTTCGCCGAGGAGCGCGACGCGACTTCGATCGGATTCGTGAATCTTGAGCTGCGATCGGACCGCAACGTCGCCCAGTCCAAACGCTGATCCATCGACGCTGCGTGTGGCGGAGAGCACTGGATTGCTCGGCGTGCCGGCGAAAAAGTGCGCGGCGGTCGGCCCGCCGAAGGGAATGATCTGCGCGTCACTCTGTCCGTGCATGTGCGTCGACACGAGCGGAACGACCAGCCCGACGTCGAGGCGATCGGTCAGCCCGTACGTCGCATACAGGTTCGTCACCGACACGTTCACGTCCAGGTTGAGACGAAACTGCATGAGGTCGTTTTCGAGACTTGGAATGCCCATCTTCGAGCAGTCGCCGCCGGCTATCGAGTCGCAACCAGGCGTATTCTGGTTGGTGACGTTTTCGTGGGTGAAGATCAACTCCACGTCGTTCAAGGGAACGCCGCGCAGGGACGCGAAGTGGAAGCTATTGCGACTGATCCCGATGACGGTGCGACCCTTACCGAGGGTTTGGGCGCGTTCGGCGAAGATCGGGCCCGCCGACGTCGAGGTTTTGACGGGCACTCCCCCCTCGAATCGGAAGGTGGTGCCGCCGGAGGTTGCGCCGATCGGGAGGTTGCCGATGCTCGTGGCGACGGCGCCGGTGATGAAGGCGATCAGGCTTCCGTTTTCCGAGACCGCGGCCGGCACGAAATGATCGCCGTGGACGCGAATCGACGCCGGGTTGTTCGGATCCGCCGTACCGGCGAGAAAGAGCGGATCTTCGCCCGAGCCGAAGATGAACAGCTGCGAGATCTTGCCGCGCAGCGATCGATCGGTTTGCGCGGTGCCCACCGCGGGGACGAGAAGAAGAGCCAGCGCGGCGATGGGACCGGAAGCGATGCGCAACGAGCGGCGGTTCATGTGTCACCGTGAATGGAGAACGCGAAGAAGCTACGCGTCCTCGATGGCTCGTCAACGCATGGGCGGCAGGATATACTGCGACCGTCCGCGCCTTCATCCGAATGCACGACGCACACGCCTTTCTTCAAAACCTCGCGTTGGTCCTGTGCGTCGCCGCGGTAACGACGGTGTTGTTCCACCGTCTGCGCCAGCCGGTGGTCTTCGGCTATCTGCTCGCCGGGATGATCGTCGGCCCGCATGTTCCGCTTCCGCTCGCCGCCGACGAGAGCATCATTCGCACGCTCTCCGAGCTGGGCGTCATCCTGCTCATGTTCTCGCTGGGCCTCGAGTTCAGCGTCAGGCGAGTGGCCAAGCTTGCCGCGACGTCCGGCCTCGGCGCGTTCGCTGAAACGAGCCTGATGTTCGGCCTCGGATTCGTGGCGGCGGGCGCGCTCGGACTTACTCCGCTCGAGCGGATCTTTGCCGGCGCAATGGTCGCCATTTCCAGCACGACGATCATCGCCAACGTGTTTGCCGAGCGCGGAGTCCGCGGGCGTGTGCGAGAGACCGTGTTCGGGATTCTCATCATCGAGGACCTGATCGCCATCCTCCTCGTCGCCACGCTCACGGCGCTGGCCGCGGGCGGTGGACTCTCTCCGACCGGCCTCGCGACGACCGTCGTGCGGCTCGTCATGTTCCTGCTTGGTCTGGTCATCGTGGGCTTGCTCGTCGTTCCGCGGACGATTCGCGGCGTGCTGGAGGCGAATCGCAACGAGATGACGCTGCTCTGGAGCGTCGGGATCTGCTTCGCGGCCGCGTTGCTCGCCTCGGCGTTCGGCTATTCGGTGGCGCTCGGCGCATTCATTGCCGGCTCGCTCGTGGCGGAGTCGGGTGAAGGGCGGAAGATCGAGCATCTCGTGCAACCGCTGAAGGACCTCTTCGTCGCCATGTTCTTTGTGTCGGCGGGGATGTTGATCGACCCACGCGTGCTCGTGGCGCACTGGCCGGTCGTGGCGACGCTGACGGTCGTCGTCATCACCGGGAAGATCGTCGCGGTGACCCTCGGCGCTTTTCTCGCGGGAAACGGCCTGCGCGCCGCGGTGTTCGCGGGAATGAGCCTCGCCCAAATCGGCGAGTTCTCATTCATCATCGCCGCGATCGGAACGTCGACGGGCGCGATTCGCGATTTCCTGTATCCCGTGGCTGTCGCGGTCTCGGCAATTACGACCTTGTTCACGCCGTGGTTGATCCGCGCCGCGGGTCCCGTGGCCGCCCTCGTTGACCGCAAGCTGCCCAAACCCGTTCAGACCTTCGTGGCGCTGTACGGTTCCTGGATCGAGCGACTCGCTGCTCCGCATAGCACGGGCGGCCAACTTCGCGTGCGGCGGCTCGTGCGTCTCGTTGTCGTCGACGTGCTGCTCCTGGCGTTGGTCATCATCGGCAGCGCCGTCGAGCGCGATCGCTTCGCGCTCGTGATGCGCGCCTGGACGGGCGTCTCGGCCGACGTTTCGCAGGTCATCGTATTCATCGGCAGCGTGGCGATCGTCGTGCCGCTCGTAATCGGGTTGGTGCGCGTGACCTGGCGACTCGCGCTGGTCCTTGCGGTGCGCGCGCTTCCGACACCGGAGAAAGGCGTCGACTTTGCTCAGGCCCCGCGGACCGCGTTCGTCACGACGATGCACATCGCCCTGCTCCTCGCCGCGGGGGCGCCGCTCTTTGTGCTCGCCCAGTTGGTGATCCCCGAGTTGCCGGGGGCAGTGCTCGTCGTCATCGCGATGGTGATTTTTGGCGTTGCTTTCTGGCGCGCAGCGCGGAATCTCCACGGTCATGTTCGAGCCGGTGCGCAGATCATCGTCGCCGCGCTCGCGCAGCACTCGTTCTCCACCGCTGAGGAATTGTCCAAGACCATGGAACACGTCAGTGCCGGCCTGCCTGGTCTCGGTGAACCGGCACCGGTGGTGCTGCGCGCATCGAGCCGCGCGGTAGGGCTCACGCTCGCCGAGCTGAATCTCCGCGGACTGACCGGCGCGACGGTGCTCGCCATCTCGCGCCGCTCCGGCTCCGGGGAAGAACAGCTCGTGCCGACCGGGAAGGACCGACTGCAAGCGGGCGATGTCGTCGCGCTGGCCGGGTCGAACGACGCCGTGGCCAGCGCACGAGAGCTTCTCGATACGTGATGGATCTCGCGTCGGGCGCGAAGCGGAGCGTCGCGATCATGTTGGCGGCGCTGGCGATTGGTTGTCGCGCGGCGAGCACGCCGCCCCCCGCTCACACCGGCGGCGAGCTCCGATGGGGCGGCGACGCGGAGGGTGGAGCGCCGTTTGTCGAAGCCGATCCCGCTGATCCGGCCCGCGTCCGCGGCTTTGACGTGGAGATCGCCGAGATGTTGGCTCGTGGCCTGGGCCGCACGCCTCGCTTCGTCCAGGTGGCGTGGGCCTCGATCGAGGCTTCGGTCGAGCGCGGCGACTTCACTGTCGGAATGTCCGGCGTCGAAGATCGCCCCGAGCTTCGGGCTCGGCACGCCGTGAGCATTCCCTACTATGAGTTCCATGAAGTTCTCGCGGTGCGGCCGGCCGACGCGTCGCGCTTCACGAATCTTCGCGATCTCGCGGGGCGCCGCGTCGCGACGCTCGGCTCGACGCAAGCCTACGCGATCCTGCTCGCGGCGCGCGACAGCTTTCACATCGATCCGATCTCCTACGACGACGACGTTCATCCGTACGCCGATCTCGTCGCCGGCCGCGTCGATGCCGTGCTGCTCGACAACATCATCGCCGAGCGGTCGCTTCGCCGGTCGGGCGGTTTCGTCATTCAGCCGAATCCCGTCGCCACCGGCCACTACGTTGCCGTGCTCGCGCGCCGGGACAGCGCGCTTCGCGATTCGATCGACGCCATCCTGCGCGAGCGGATGCGCGACGGTTCGCTGGAAAAGACCTTTCGCTCCTGGAATGTTTGGAACGACGCTCAAGCGCGCTACATCGCGATCGCCGTCGCCCAGGCGCCGAGTGCCGCCGGCGGATCGAACCCGAGTTCCCGTTCGCCCGCCGCGTATCTGCCGTCGCTGCTGCGCGCCGCGATCGTGACGGTCATGCTCTCGATTCTGGCCATGGCACTCGCCGTCGCGGCGGGAGCGGGCATCGCCGCCGGCCGCGTGTATGGATCGGCGCTCGTTCGCGGCGCGCTCGCGGCATACGTCGAGGTGGTTCGGGGGACCCCGGTGTTGTTGCAGCTCTTTGTTCTGTATTACGGTCTGTCGAGCGTCGTGCGCTTGCCGGCGTTTCTCGCCGCGGTGCTTGGTCTCGGGCTCAATTACGCCGCCTACGAGTCGGAGATCTACCGCGGCGCGCTGCAAGCGATTCCGCGGTCGCAGCTCGAGGCCGGCCGAACGCTCGGTCTCTCCGAGTGGCAGATCTTCCGCCTTGTGCGCGCGCCACAGGCGCTGCGCCTGGCGCTCGCTCCGATGACCAACGACTTCGTCGCGCTGCTCAAGGATTCGTCGCTCGTCTCCGTCATCACCGTCGTCGAGCTCACCAAGCAGACGGCGATCTACGCGACGAACATCGGGAGCTGGGTCGTGCCCGGCGCGCTCTGCGCTCTCGTCTCCCTCGCGTTCTCACTGCCGCTCGCCCGGTTTGCACGCGGCCTCGAACGGCGATGGAGCGGCGCATGAGTGATCCGCTCGTCGTTCGCGATCTCGGTCTGAAGCGCGGCGCGCGCACGATCCTCGACGGCGTCACCTTCCAGGTGCGCGCCGGTGAGCTGTGCGCCCTGATGGGCGCGTCGGGCGCCGGGAAGTCGACGATCCTTCGCGCGGTCGCGGCACTCGAGCCGATCAATGCGGGCACCGTGAGCTTCGAGGGAGGAACGCTGTCGCCTGGCCCCGTTCCGCCGCAGTCGCGGCTCAAGGAACTGCGCCGCCGCGTCGGCTTCGTGTTTCAGGCGCCATCGTTGTTCGAGCACATGACGGCACTCGACAACGTGATGCTCGCGCTCGTCCACGCGCTCGGTTGGCCGCGCGACCGGGCCGAGAAAACAGCGATCGGGCTGCTCGAGTCGCTCGGCGTCGGCCATCGCGCGTCGGCGTTCCCGCGAGAGCTTTCCGGCGGCGAGGCACAGCGAGTGGCCATCGCCCGAGCACTCGCGCCCGATCCGGCTGTGCTTTTGATGGACGAGCCGACGTCGGCGCTCGATCCGGCGCGGCGCGGGCTGCTCGGCGAGCTGCTGCGCGATCTGGTGCGGCAGGGTCGCGCGCTGCTGATCGCGACCCACGACGTCGACTTCGCGCGCAGCTACGCCGACCGCGTGATCGAGCTCGATGGGGGTCGAATCGTCGACGCGTTCTAGCGTCCGCCTAGACCGCCGCCGACTGAGAGTCTCGCTGCACGCGATGTAACGATTCGTTACGCCGGCTGGATGCGCGCTAGATCAACCAGATCGTGAAGTGATTGCCACGGCGTTATTTGTCTGAATATCGCTTTGGACTTGCGCGCGTCTGAGCGCGGGGGAAGTTTGGGACCGATGGCGCCCCGCGTGTTGGTAGTCGACGATGACCCGTCCATACGGCAAGCGCTGACTCACGCGCTTGCCGATTCCGTCGACGTCCGCGTGGCGATGAGTGCCGAAGAAGCGCTCGGAGCGCTCGCGGCGACGGCACCGGACGTCATCCTGTCCGACGTGCGCATGCCCGGCATGGACGGTCTCGAATTGCTGCGCATCGTGCGCGAACGGGTGCCTGGGGTGGATGTCGTCCTGATGTCAGCGTTTGACGACATGCCGACCGTCGTAGCATCGATGCGCGAAGGCGCTACGGACTTCGTCGCCAAGCCACTCGACCTTCATGATCTCCGGCGCGTCATCGGGCGCATCGTGGAGGACCGGCGTGTTCGAGATCGCGCGCGGGTTGCCGGCGAGGACGGCGTTTCGGAGTTTCGCCTTGAAGGGCTCGTTGGCCGCGACCCGAAAATGATCGCGACGTACAAGCTCGTCGGACAAGCCGCATCGATCCGAACGAACGTCCTGATTCGCGGCGAGAGCGGGACGGGGAAGGAGCTCATCGCGCGGGCGATTCACTACAACTCGCCCGACGCCGGCGAGCCGTTCGTCGCGCTGAATTGCACGGCGCTGCCGTCGACGCTGCTCGAGAGCGAGTTGTTCGGGCATGTGCGCGGCGCGTTCACGGGCGCCATGCAGTCGCGTCGCGGACGATTCGACCTCGCCGGACGCGGGACGATCTTCCTCGACGAGATCGGCGACACGAGCGCCGAATTTCAGGCCAAGCTCCTCCGCGTGCTGCAGGAACGCGAATACTATCCCGTCGGCGCCGAGCGGCCCGAGCGCACCGAGGCCCGCGTGATTGCAGCGACGCATCGCAACCTCGAAGAGATGATCGCCCGCGGCGAGTTCCGTGCAGATCTGTACTACCGTCTGCGCGTGGTCGAGATCGTCGTGCCGCCGCTTCGCGAGCGGGCGGGCGACATTCCGGCGCTCGCGCATCACTTGCTTCATGTCACGAGCACGAGACTGCACCGCCAGGTTCCGATCTTGTCCGACGCGGCGCTCGGCATTCTCGTGCACTATGAGTGGCCAGGCAATGTGCGCGAGTTGGAGAATTGTTTGACCCATGCGCTCGTGGTCGTGCGCGGCGACGTCGTTCGTCCTGAGCACATCGTGCTGGCGTCGATTGCCGGATCTCCATCAGACGGAAAGCTGCCGAGCCTCGACGACATCGAGCGTGATCATGTCGAGCGCGTCATGGCAATGACCGGCGGACGGAAGACCGAGGCGGCGCGAACGCTAGGCGTGTCGCGTCCAAGACTCGACCGACTGCTCGCGAAGTTCGGTCTGTCGTGAGCGCATCCGGCTCGGTCCGACCCGGCTGGTCGTTGCGTACAAAGCTGCTCGCCATCGTGTTCGTCGGGGCCATGCTGCCCCTCGCCACGCTCGGATTATGGCTCGCGCAGAATACGAGACGGTCCGCCGAGGCGTCGCTTCGAGCGCGGCTCGATTCCACGCTATCGCGCGCGGCGCAGCAAGTCGGCGTCTCGTGGATCACGCACCGTTCGGGGTTGTTCGACCTCGTTCAGGACTCGACGCTTGCCTCCACGCTGGCGCACGGGCGCCTGTTGGCGCAACCCACTCGTCTCGGCGTGGCACCGAACGGGTTTGCGGCGCTACGGGCGGCGACGCACCTCATCGTCGTGCGGGACGCCGCGGGGCGTGCGAAATGGGTCGTTGGAGCTGACGAAACGGGAGCTCCAATACTTCTCGCCGCGGCGGACTCGCTGCGAATCGGCGACGGCACGGCTTCGGACGGTTTCGAAACGAATGTGCCGGTTCGGCGGGGGATCGGCGGCGAGATCCTCGGTACCGTTGACGCGCGCTTCAGAATCGCGTCCCTCCTTCAAGGTTGGACCGGCGGCGTTGCCGGCGCCTCGGCGGTATTGGCGGTCGTCGATCGCGCGACTGGCGCGATCACCGCGCCGTT
>JAICJQ010000175.1 GCA_025928335.1 Gemmatimonadaceae bacterium | reverse complement strand
GATGCTCGTCGCGACGGGCGTCGCTTTCATGGCTCGAGGCACCTCGGCGCAAGTACCGCAGCAGCAAGCGCCCCAGCCCTCGACCATGCAAATGGTGCTCAAGGGCAAGGCGCCGGTATCGAAGGACATTCTGAAGGTGAAGCTTCCGCGGGCGACCGAATCGAATCTCGACAATGGGCTGCACGTGATGGTGCTCGAGGATCACCGCGTGCCGCAGGTTTCCTTCCAGCTCGTCATTCCGGGCGCCGGCGGCTACTACGATCCGGCGGACAAGGTCGGTCTCGCCGGCTTCGTTGCCGCCATGATGCGCGAGGGCACAGCCACACGCACCTCCGAGCAGATCTCCCAGGCGTTGGAGACGACGGCGGCAACGGTCAACGTCGGCGCGGGCGCGGCGTCGTTGAACGCGACGCTGGTCGGCAGCGCGCTGACGTCCAATTTCCCAAAACTCTTCGAGCTCGCGTCCGACGTGCTCCTCCATCCGTCCTTCCCGGCCGCGGAGTGGGACCGCTACAAGACGCGCACTCGGCCGAGCTTCACGCAATTGCGCACGAACCCGAGTTTCCTCGCCAACGAGCGGTTCAATCAGGCGGTATTCGGCACCCATCCGGCGAGCCGCATCTTCGCGACGCCCGCCGCACTCGACGCGACGACACCGGAAACGCTCGTCGAGTTCTATCGCTCGCACTACGTGCCGGATCATGCGGTGATCGCCTTCGCGGGCGACATCACGGCGGCACAGGCGCGCGCGCTCGTCAATCAGTATCTCGGCTCGTGGGCCAAGTCAGGCGCCCCGATGCCGACCACCGAGAACCCGCCGTCGGTGAGCGGCTCGCACATCTACCTGATCTCTCGGCCCGGCT
Organism: Gemmatimonadaceae bacterium; assembly: GCA_025928335.1. Lineage (GTDB taxonomy): Bacteria > Gemmatimonadota > Gemmatimonadetes > Gemmatimonadales > Gemmatimonadaceae > JAQBQB01. The sequence goes on along the minus strand of JAICJQ010000175.1, from coordinate 8,923 downwards.
CGGTGCAGACCACGTTCTACGTCGGGTCACAAGCCCTCGCCCGCACGAGTCCCGACTACGACCAACTCGCCACGGCGGACCGCGTGCTCGGCGGCGTTATGGGTCGGTTGTTCCGACACCTTCGCGAAGAAAAGGGCTACACCTACGGCATCGGTAGCTTCTTCAGCTCGACGCCGTACGTCGGTGCGTGGACCGCCACGACGAGCGTCAGAACCGAGGTCACCGAACCCGCGTTGCGCGATCTCCTCGCCGAGATCGCCGCGATGCGCGATTCACTCGTCCCCGTAAACGAATTCGAAGACTCTAAACGTGCGCTCGTCGCCTCGTTCGCCCTCTCGCTCGAGTCGCCGTCGCGGATGCTCGGATACCATCTCGAGAGCTGGCAATACCATCTGCCCGCGGACTACTGGGACAATTATCCGCAGCGGATTGCCGCCGTCACCCGCGAACAAGCCCAGGCCGCGGCAAAGAAGTACTGGGATCCGTCGCACCTTCAGATCGTCGCCGTCGGGGATGCGGCGAAGATTCACGATATTCTGGCGAAGTTCGGCACGGTGCAGTCGTTTGTCGCGGATGGGAAGCAGATCATGCCGTGACGCGGCGCGCCGGAGGCGCGCGCGCCGGCGCTCGCTGGGAGCATGCTCGCTTGGCTCGCGGGGAACAACCGCAAGGAAAGGGGGCGCCGAAGGGCGCCCCCTTTTTTCCTTTTCCGCATCAGTTGCGCCCGGCGCGACGTCAGCCGCGCGTGCCTTAGAGCGCGTAGCGCCCGTGCTGGCGGACGAGCAGAATCTTCCGCATTTTGGGGGTCTCCGCCATTCAGAGCCTCCCACGAGGGACAGTTGAGCGGCATCGCTCCGTGGATTCCGGTCGAACCGAACGACACCCCTGCTGCTATCCTCGGCCCGCTGCCTTTCAAGCGAGGCGCGGTGACGTACTCGATTCCAACGAGTGTGGTACCGACCAACGCCGGAGGAATTCTCGTGTTCGCGTGGGTCGCGCTGCGGGGAAAAAACGCCCCAATCGCCTACTGGCACATGGCGGCCGCGCAAGAACAGCGCGCCAGCTGCTGGTTTTCTCTGCTCATCAGCGGCGACACGACTGGCAACAGCGTCGTCTGTAACTCCCAGGAGTTCTGGCTTCCCTATCCGGCCGATGGCAAGCTCGAGGTGACTCTTCACCTCGCCGATTTGACGTCTCCGAACAATCGGGGGCAGGTCGAGATCCACGGCTACTATCCAGCAACGATCCCGTGATCGAATCGGACAGCAGTGGGTCCGTCGGGCCGACGCAGTTGTCGGATCGCTACACGATCATTCGGGAGCTCGGCCGCGGAGGAATGGCGCGAGTCTATCTCGCGCGCGACGCGAAGTATGATCGGGATGTCGCGATCAAAATTCTCAACGAGGAGATCTCGCAAGGCGTAGGCGCCGAACGTTTCCTGCGCGAGATCGCCGTCGCGGCCAAGCTCACGCACCCGCACATCGTCCCGTTGCTCGACTCCGGCGCGACGGACGGTCGGCTTTGGTTCGCGATGCCGCTCATCGAAGGACAGTCGCTACGCGACCGACTCGACCGTGAACACCAATTGAGTCTCGCCGAGACGACGCGCATCACCTGCGATGTCGCCGAGGCACTCGCGTATGCCCACGCCCACGGCGTCGTCCACCGCGACATCAAGCCCGAGAATATCCTGCTCACCGGCGGCAGCGCGGTTGTCTCGGATTTCGGCCTCGCGCGCAGCCTCGAGGCCGCCGGTTCGACGCGGCTCACGCACACCGGGATTACCGTCGGCACCGCCTTGTACATGAGTCCCGAGCAGGCGGCTGGTGAAGACGTGGACGTCCGGACCGACGTCTACAGTTTGGCATCGACCACGTACGAGATGCTCACCGGGGAGCCGCCGTACGTCGGCAAATCGGTGCAGGCCGTGATCGCGAAACGGTTCTCCGATCCGATCCCGAGCGCGCGACGGCTTCGAGATACCGTTCCGCCCGCGCTCGATGACGTTCTCGCCCGCGCGCTCGCGAAGAGCCGCGCCGATCGGTTCGAAACGGCCGACGAGTTCATGGCCGCCGTGGCGAAGGCGACACAGACGAGCAGCGACACCGTCCCGGTTTCGGCGTCCGCGCCGATGAGCGTCGCGCCGGCGTCGCCGAGACGGCGCTCCTGGCTTCTCGGGATCGCGGCGGTCGTTCTCGTCATCGCCGGCGCGGCGGCGTATGGACTCCGCGGCGTTCGGCGCTCGACGACGACCACCGGCGATCCGCATCGGCCGCGCTCGATCGCCGTCGTCCCATTCACGAATCTCAGCCAGGACAAGGATCAGGAGTACTTCAGCGCCGGCATGACGGACGAGCTGTTGAACGCGCTCTCGTCGATAAAGCAGCTTCGCGTTGCCGCGCGCGCATCGTCGTACGCGGCAAGCAATCGGACGAGCGACGTGAAATCGATCGGCAAGACGCTGAACGTGGAATCCGTGCTCGAGGGGAGCGTCCGCAAAGACGGCGACCGCGTCCGCATCTCCGTCGAGCTGGTGAGCACGGCTGACGGTTTTCGCATCTGGAACAACACCTACGAGGAGAAGCTCAGCGACGTTTTCTCCATGCAGGAACGAATCGCCCAGGAAATCGTCTCGGCCGTCAACCTGCAGTTGGGCGGACAACGCACCCTCGTCCGTCGGCCGACGGACGACGTGGAGGCGTACCAGATGTACCTTCGCGGTCGGCACGCCATCGACATGCGCACGCCGGCCGCCCTCGAGGATGCGACGAACTGGTTCAGAAAAGCCGTCGATCGCGATCCGCTTTACGCGCGCGCGTGGGCCGGCCTGGCGGACGTGTACATCCTCCAGGGACTCAACTTTTACGCGCCGCCCAAGGACGCCTATGCGAAGAGCGAAGCGGCGGCGAAGCGCGCCCTGTCGCTCGATTCGACGCTCGCCGAGGCTCACACGTCCATGGCCACGGTGCTGTACCTCTACGATCTGAACCTCGACAGCGCCGATCGGGAGTTCCAGCGGGCGATCGCGCTCGATCCGTCCTTTCCGGGGACGCATTACTTCTACGCCCTGATGCTCCTCGGAAAGAATTTCGACAAGGCCGAAGCCGAGGCCCGGCGTGCGCAGGAGCTGGATCCATTATCGCCGCCGGTTTCCCAGGGTATCGGCATCGTCCGCGTTGGCGCGGCACATTACCGCGATGCGATCGAGCCGCTGCGCGCCGCGATCGCGCTCGATCCGAATTACTACTTCCCTCATGCCTGGCTCTCGGTCGCGCTCGCGCACGCCGGCGATCCGGCCGAGGCGGTCGCCGAGGCAAAGCGCGCCGTCGCCCTGAATCCGTCAAGCCCGCTGGTCCTGTCATTTCTCGCCGAGGCCTACGCCATCACCGGCGATCGCAAATCCGCGCTCGATTTGACGGCGCGCCTCGACTCGATCGCGCACGTCCGTTCGGTCTGCGGGGTGTACGTCGCACGCGTCTACGACCGCCTCGGGGACGCGGATCGGGCGTTCACGTGGCTCGATTATGCAGTGAAAGCACGTGAAGGCCAGCTCATTCAACTTCGCTATCCTGACACGTTTCCGGGAATCTCGAAGGATCCCCGTTTCGCACAGCTCCTGCGGCAACTGAAGCTCGACTGAGCACCAAACCCCGTCGGTTTCCTTTCTCCCTCGCGCGAGAACGCCATGCGCCTGAGACGTACCGCCTCCGCCCTCGTCGTTGCCCTTGGAATGCCGGTCGCTACGATGGCGATCGCCGCTTGCGATCGCGCCAACGCGGCTGCACCGGCTGCCCGACACAGAGCCGAACAGGCGGGCACGCAATCATACCGGTACGTCGACCCAAAGCGGGTCGGATCTTACCCTTCGTCGTATCCGACGATTCAAGGCTGGATCAACGCCGGCAACATGACGCAGATCCGCCGCCACGGGTGGGACATCTGGGCGTCGATCACCGCCCCGACGCCGTACTCCATGCCCACGTGGCAAACCTGGTTCTCGGGCCATGAACTGTTCGAGATGGACGGAACTACGCGTCTCAACGCCCGCTCGAAGCGCGGTCTGCTGAAGATCCAGGTAACGCGCGGATTCAATCACCTGCCGCGCGCTCGGCAAGCCGACGGCATCCCGGTCGATACGTTTGAACGCGTGTTCGCGTTCAACCGGTTTTCGTATTCGACCGCGAGATACATCACGATGAATCGCCTCAATCAGGCGCAGACGCTCAAGGACACCAATGACGCCTTCACCAAGCGCGGTACACCGCTCGCGTCGCGTGCCATTCTCGTGTCGCGAGATTCGACCGATTCGATGTCGTTCGTGCTCAAGCCGGTCTTTCAGTTCATCTCGGGAAGCGAGGTGACCGCTGTTCCGTACTGGGCCGGCGACAGCAGCGCGGTGACGACCGACTCCGCCAATCCGATCGCCTCGACGTGGAATCGCGCGGTGGCCGTGGATCCGAGTGGAAAGTACAAAGCCGGCGACTCGGTCTATTTGCCGGTCAATAACGCGGCCGCGAGGTGGCTCAAGGTTGTACCGCTCTCGGCGTTTTATTGGGTCAAGGTGACGAAGGAGGATTCAGCGAACTTCACATCGTTCGGCGCGGTGAATGGTGACCTCATCGGCCTCGCCAACGACACGAGCCTCCAGGCCGTGCTCAACGCGGCCCGTCCGGGGAACATCGGGCTTCTCATGGCGATGCACGTCACGGGCAAGGAGATCCCCAACTGGACGTGGCAGTCGTTCTGGTGGGCATACAACCCGAACGATCCGCAATTCGGCGCCGATCGTCCGAAGAGCATTCCGGCGCCATGGAACCACTACAACATGACCGTCGCGTACTTCATGACGCAAAACAATCGGCCGTACATTGCGTTCAATCCGTATCTCGAGACCAGTCTCGCCGGCAAGATTCCCGCGGCGGGGCCAACCGGCGATTCGATCTCATGGACAGGCGTGACCTCCAACTGCATGTCCTGTCATCGACGCGCCGCGATCGCCTATGTCGACGGCCAATTCGTGCTGCCGCCGTACGGCCCGGCGATGTTCGTGAACGCGGGGGATCCACAGATCTTCACGCAGCCTCTCGACACCTCGAAGACGGGTCGGCCGAGGTATCCCGTGCTGAAAACTGATTTCCTTTGGTCGGTCGCGATTCGGGCCGCGGGAGCACCTCCGCCCACCGCGCAACCGAAGACAAAGAAATAATCCTCCAGTTGATGCATCGCGGCGGCGGCGCTCGCCGAGCGTCGCCGCCGCGAGCGATCACCAGCTCCACGGAACGCCCGGCACGCGCGCGAAGTTCACGCCGAGCGCGGCTAACCGCGCTCCCTGAGCCCCGATGCGTCGACGGAAGTCCTCCCAGCCCGTGCGGCCCGGCGCGGACCATGCCAGCTCGGCGATCGCCGCCAGCCGTGGAAACGCCATGTACTCGTAGTCCTGACGCGTCACGAGCGTTTCCGCCCAGAGCGGCGCTTCGAGGCCAAGGATCGACGACTCGGCGACGCCGGGCAACAGGGCGGTCGGATTCCAATCGTAGGCCGTGTGCAGGTCGATCAGCCCCGCCCAGCGCAGACCAAGGACGGTGACACTGTCGTACTTCATGTCGAGATACGCGTGCGGTCCCGGCGAGAGAATCAACTTGCCGCCGCGCTGGGCGTGCATCTCGCTCGAGTCGCGATTCCAGTGCTGCACGATGGCGCGCGGCGAGATGTTGGCCGTCGCGATCTCGCCCCACCCGACCATGCGCGGCCCGATCCGATCGACGATCGACTGCGTGCGTTCGACGAACCCTCGGTATTGCTCCTTGGTCAGCCCGGCCACTTCGTCGCCGCCGATGTGATAGTACGGCGCCGGCGCGGCCGATGAGATTTCTCGAATCACGTCGCTGACGAAATTGTAGATGCTGTCGCGCGTGACGCAAAGCGTATTCGGCGGCCCGCCGACGCGCGTAAACAGCTCAGGCGCCGTTCGGTTGCAGCGCAGATCCGGATACGCGACGAGCGCCGCGTTGATGTGCCCCGGCATGTCGATCTCGGGGACGACCGTGATGTATCGCGACCGCGCGTAAGCGACGATGTCGGCGTACTGCTCCTGGGTGTAAAAGCCGGCCGGCGCGTCGCCGATCGCGGTGTTGCCGCTGACCGCGGTGAGGTTCGGCCAGGACTTGATCTCGATCCGCCAACCCTGGTCGTCGGCCAGATGCAGATGCAGGCGATTGAGCTTGTACAGTGCGTACAAGTCGATGAATCGCTTCACGTCTTGCGCGGGCAGGAAGTGTCGCGCGACGTCGAGCATCCCACCGCGCCACTCGAATCGCGGAACGTCGACGACGTGCGCGGCGGGCATGACGAGCCGTCGCGTATAGCTCGCGATGTGCTCGACGGACGGCGGGAGGAGTTGTCGCATCGTCTGCACGCCGTAAAACAAGCCGGCCGGCTGCGCGGCGACGATCTGCACCTGCGTTCGGCGAACCGTGAGCTCGTAGCCTTCGGCGCCGAGGTTCGCGCGAGTTGGATCGAGCCTGAGGGCAATGCTCGAATCCGGTTGCGTCGTTCCGGCGGCGAGTCGCTGGGCAGTCGCGCCGAACCGCGACGCGATGAGTTGCGCGGCGTAGGTGCCGACCGCTTCAACTTCGGACGACGCGTCGGCGTCGACGACCACCGGCGTGCGAGGTGTGACGAGAAAGCTGTCGCGTCCCGGCGCGATCTCGATCGTCGTCGGATTCGGGACGATGGCGTAGGCGGGCGGGCGCTCGGCGGCCGCCGGTCCGGTGCGCGGCGTTGATCGGCACGCGGCGACGAGCAGGACGGCGACTGCGAGCGAGCGCTGGGCAATGCGATGTGTCATCTCGGTAGGATAGCTCGGTGAGTGTCGATACAAGCGCGATTCCGGCCAAGGCCGTACCAGTTCGCGGCGACGCCTCCGCGCTCGAGCAGCTCTTCGGCAACGTTCTCACGAAGGCGCCGCAGGCGTCGCCCGACGGCAGAATGAGATCGATAGCGAGCGCCGACGTGGGGCCATGGTCACCATCACGCTGTCGCGTCTGGCGGATTAACGCCACTCGATTCCCGCGGTCCAACAATCCGCTGCACCACTTCAATTCGTGGAGTTTTCGATGCGGAAGACGATGATGGTTGCCGCTCTGTTCGCCGCCATGGCGAGCGCAACGGCATTGCACGCCCAGGGTAACCCGCCGGGTGGCGGACGGCGTGGGGGAACGGGCGGCGGCATGCGCGGGATGGGTCCGGGGATGATGGACAACCAGCTTCTCAAAGGCATCACCCTGAGTGATGCGCAGAAGGCAAAGCTCGAGCAGGTTCGCGAGGCCGAGCGATCCCAGATGCAGGCACAGGGCGGCCGTAGTGGCGGACGCGCCGAAATGGACTCCGTTCGCGCGGCGCGCGAGCGAGGTGACACAGCGCTCGCCCAGCGGTTGATGGCCGAGCAGCGCTCGAGGATGGACACTCGTCGCGAAACACAGATCACGGCCATTCGCGGCATTCTCACGTCCGACCAGCTGCCACAATTCGACGCAAACGTCGCCGAGATGAAGAAGCGCGCCGCCGAGGGTCGCGGTCGTCGCGGAGGTCCACCGGGGCGATAGGAGACTGGAGCTCACGCACGGAGCAACGCGGGCCGAGTGACGCACGATTAGAATTAGCGCGATGCCCGAACAGACCGAACAAACATCCGGCACGCGTTGCCCGCGATGCGGCGAGACGAGCGACGGACGTTTCTGCTCCGGATGCGGAGCCGTGCTCCGCGACGCGGCTTGCGTCGAATGCAATCGACCGCTCGTCGCGGGCGACCGCTTCTGCAGCAATTGCGGAACACCGGTCGCCGCATCGACAGCTGCGGAGGCCAGCGGCCGTGAGGTGAGCGGGACCGCCATGACGAAGTTCGTCGTCGCCACCGCGCTTTTGATGCTCGTCGCCTACGTCGCCGGCCAGGCCCTCGGCCGACGCAATGACGCGGGCGACGCGAGCGTCCAACAAGCCAGTGCGGCGCAGGCGGCTGCGACGCGCGCCCCAGACATTTCCAACATGTCGCCCGAGGAACGCGCGACTCGGCTCTTCGATCGCGTGATGGCGTACAGCGAGCAGGGCAAGATCGACAGCGCCCGCTTCTTCGCCCCGATGGCGATTCAGGCCTATGAAATGATTGGCCCGCTCGACGCCCACGCCCGCTACGACATTGGGACTATCTCCGCCGCGGTCGGCGAGACAGCCTTGGCGCGCCAGGAGGCCGACTCGATTCTCAGGAGCCAGCCGAACAACCTGCTCGGTCTCACGCTGGCGATCCGAACGGCCACCATGGCCGGCGACTCGAAGGCAGCGTCCCAATTCCGCCAGCGCCTCATCGCCGCAGCTCCGGCCGAACGAGCCAAGAACCTCAAGGAATACACCGAACACGCCGGCGACATCGATCGCGCCCTCGGCAAGCCGTAGCTCGGGCGACGGGCGACGGGCGCCGGGGCCGCCGAGCCGCCGGCCGCGATTGCGACAAGTCGAGCAATGATCGAACTTTAAGGTCTCATGTGCCCCGCCCTGCCCAACCCCGCCCGCGCCGTCGACGCCTCAGGAATCGCCCGGCGCTTTGGCGTGACCTGGGTGCTCCGCGGGATCGACCTCCACTTAGACGCCGGCGAAGTCCTCGGACTGCTCGGCGCGAACGGGACCGGCAAAAGCACCTTCCTCCGGATCGTCGGCACCCTGCTCCGCCCACACGCCGGCACCGCCCGAGTCTTCGGCCACGATGTCGTGAAGGATGCCGACGCCGTTCGGGAGCTTGTGGCGTACATGGCGCATTCCCCCGGGCTGTACGACAACCTCACCGCCCGCGAGAACCTGCGTTTCGCCGCCGAGATGCTCGACCGCGACACCAACGACGTACACGCTGTCCTCGAGCGCGTCGGCCTCCTCG
>JAICJQ010000123.1 GCA_025928335.1 Gemmatimonadaceae bacterium | reverse complement strand
CCTAAGTCTCCGCAACGGAGACCAGAACGGAGACCAACTGAGCGCACGCCTGAAAGAAGAAACCCCGCCCAGCCAGATAGCCGGAAACGGGGCAACGACTTATGAAAATGGGCCCGGGAGGAGTTGAACCTCCGACCTCACGCTTATCAGGCGTGCGCTCTAACCACCTGAGCTACGAGCCCTTACGAGCCTTGTAAGTTATCCAGCGCGCTCGGTCGGGTCAATCGTGGCGCGGTACCTCGCGAACTCTCTCAGCCCTGGCCGGCGAACCGCGACTGGCGTACCACCTCGATCTGCTTCGCGCTCTGTCGTAGCAGATCGATAGCGGCGTTCACCGTTTGTCGTGGCGGGACCTGGGTCGGCGAGCGCGGCCTGATACACAATCCCCTCACACCGCGCAACTCGGCCCCCGGGCGCACGATCGATCGTTGCGCGTTCCGTGCTTCATCAGCAACATCGCCAGATTGTTCGCGCGGGATCGGCCTCACGCGCTAAGTGCACATGGCCTTTTTGTCACGCCGCTCCCCCGCGTGAATGATTCTAGTTTTTTAATGAACACTTTTTTGTTGCGCCGGCGCAGCGCCGGCATCAGCGCTCAGCGCCGGCCCCAGCAGAACGCGGATCAGTACCGCTCGAGCATCCCGGCGACGTCGAACGCCTGAGAGAGCTGGATCGCGATCGCGTGCCCGCCCTGTCCGCGGAAACCCGCCGCGGTCGGCGCGATCCACCAGCGGTCGGCCAGGTACGAGCCTTTGAGCAACGTGCTCGTCGTGAGCCGTACGCCGATTCCGGCTTCACCATCGACGAAATCCGTCAGACGGGCGACCCAGGCGGTCGTCGTCCGCCGAATGAACGGATACTTGTTGCGCTCCAAACGTCCTGCCACGTAGAAACGCGGCGACAGGGTGTACTTGGCTTCGCCATAGTAGGTGAAGCCCGTGATCGGCGTGACGCGTCCAGGGACATCGTAGCTACCGCGCGCCCCCTCGGCGTGGGTCTCGAGATAGCCGCGTGAGAAACTGAAGTCGAGCGCGGCGACGCGCTGGCTATAGTCGGTCCACGGGCGCGACGTCGGCAGAGTCGAATCCGACGCGCTGTTGAGATACGGACCGACCGTGAATGAGCCACCGAGCCGGAGCCCGACGATCGGTGTCACGCCGAAACCGATCGCGGGCCGCAATCGTGCCGTTGGCGTCGGTTGATAGTTGACGTGCGTTGTCGGAAGGGACACGAGAGCGATGCGGTAGTCCGCGTGCGTCATCTCGCCAGACAGCTTTATTCCGTATGGATAGTCGAGCGTATAGCCGTCGGGCTCGCCGATCAATGGGTTACGCGTCGAGAAATGGCGGCTGGCGAAGGTCCCGATCACCGGCGTGATTCGCCCGGCGTCGAGGACGAAGAGCTCCGACCTGCCGTACCGTAAACCAAACTGCTCCGTCTGCGGCCTCGCGCCCGACGCCGGACTGGCCGAGCCGGTCTCCACTTCGCCCTGGGCGTACAGCACGACCGACGGCAACGGCTCGACCGCTCCCCAAGCTTGCAGTCGCGCCAATCCCGCGAGGTTACCGCGATTCCTGGTCAGGAGATTCGACGTCGCGCTCGTCGACCATCCTTCGACATCGAAGATCCCTTGCAGCAGCAACCCGCGCTGCGCCTCCGCGTGCGCCGTGGGAAGCGCGAGGCCGGCGGCGACGGCAATCGCCAACCTCCATCGTTTCGCGCGCGTCTCAATCGGCTGCACTGGCGGCACTCCCTACTGGACTTCGTTGCTTTCGATCGAGCGCATCGCGGACGGCGCGCGCCAGCGACGCTGGACTGAACGGCTTGCGCAGGAAGACGACGTTGGGGTCGAGCTCGTATTGCGCGAGCGCGTCGTCGGCGTACCCGGACATATACACGACGAGCGGCGCCTTGTGAAGCGACTGGTAACGCGCCACGAGCTGCGGCCCGCTCACCTGCGGCATCACGATGTCGGCAAGAAGCACGTCGATGCGTCTCCCGCCGGCGATCTCCAGCGCTTCCTCGGCGCTGCGTGCAACGAACACCGTGTACCCGCGCTCCTCGAGGGTCCGGCGCGCGAGTATGCGCACGTCCTCGGCGTCTTCGACGATGAGCACCGTCTCGGAACCCGACGGCATTTCGCCGTCTTCGGCGACACGCGTCGTGCCGTCCCCCATCGTCTCGGCGGCGGGAAGTGCGATGGTGAACGTCGTACCGCTGCTTGGCGCGCTCTTCACCGCGATCGTACCGCCGGACTGATTGACGATGCCATACACCGTCGACAGACCGAGGCCCGTCCCCTTCCCCGGCTCTTTGGTCGTGAAGAAGGGCTCGAAAATGCGCTCCCGAATCGCGTCGGGCATTCCGAGGCCCGTGTCGCTGACGACGAGCGACACGGCGCGCGTCATCGGCGGTTTGGCGTCGATTACGTTCGAGGTCGCGATCGTCAGCACGCCGCCTTCCGGCATCGCGTCGCGCGCGTTGACCGCGAGGTTGAGCAGCACCTGCTCGAGCTGACCGCGGTCGGCGCGCACGCGGGCGAGCGGCGACGAGGTCGCGAGGCGCAATTCGATATGCTCGCCGATGATGCGACGGAGCATCGGCGCGATTCCTTCCGCGACGTCGGCGAGATCGAGCACCGTCGGCTGAAGCACCTGCTTGCGGCTGAACGCCAGCAACTGATGCGTCAACGTCGCCGCACGGTCGGAAGCTTCGACGACCTGCCGGAGATCCGCCGCCTCCGGCGACGACGGATTGGAACGCATCAGCGCCAGCTGCGTGTATCCCGTGATCACCGTGATGAGATTGTTAAAGTCGTGCGCGATGCCGCCGGCCAGCGTACCGATCGCTTCCAGCTTCTGCGACTGGCGCAGCTGCGCCTGACTCTCGCGGAGCGCCTGCTCGACACGCGCACGCTCGTTGATCTCGTCGGTGAGCACGACGTTCGCCGCGAGGAGCTCGGCCGTCCGTTCCTCGAGTTGGCGCCGCTTCGCCGCCAGCGAGTCCATGAGCTGATTGAACGAATCGTTGAGCGTCCGCAGCTCCGCCGCCTCATGCTCGGCGTCGAATCGGCCCTGACGCTCCTCCATCGCCGCGCCTGACCGCATGTATCGCACGAACCGCTGGAACGGACCGAGCACCGTTCCCGCGACCGATGCCGACCCGATCATCGCGGCGAGCACGGCCAACGCGCCAAAGAGAACGAATTGTCGCCGCAGCGGCGTCGTCAGCTCGGCGACGCGACGTGACAGCGGCTGGAGCAACCAAAGTCGCACTGGTTCGCGTCGCTCCGTCTCGCCGAATGACACGGACGCCGCGACGAAGTCTTCATCGCCGATACGCACCGTGACGGCTCCAGAGTCGCTCGCTCTGCCACCGAGCGACGCGATCGCCGCCGTATTGAGCGACGGCTCGGTCGCCGCGACGACCGACCGGCCCGCGGTCACAACGATCGCGGCATCGGACGCAGCACGGGCCGCGGCCACGAAGGCCGAATCGAGCCGTCGCCCGAGCACGAGCGAGCCGAGCGTGATTCCGGCCTGCACCAACGGATACGCAGCCACCTGAAAATGCCCGCCCCCCGCGTCGGTCTGCAGCACGCCGAGCGCACCGCTATCCGAGGGCACGCTCGGGTCGAGCACGCGATGAACCGCGGCCAGTCCGGCCAAGCTCGTTCCACGCGGAACGGCCGGACCACTCGCCGAAACCGACGCGAAGACGCGCCCGGAGTCGTCGGTGACGATGAGCATGTCGTTGCCGACGGAGCGCAACCGCTCGCGCAGCTCGCGCTCCATCGTGTTCACGAGATCGGTGCGCGGACGGCCGCCGGCGTTCGCCTCGACGCGATAGATGCTCAAGTCGTACTGCAGGCTGGGCGTCTCGGTGATGAGCGACGCCGCGAAGAGCAGTTGTGACGCATCGTACGCCTCGAGCTGCTGCAGCGTGCGTTGATTGCGCGACAGTTCGGCGGCGAACGATTGCCGCGTCGCTTTGCGGATCTCGACGCCCAATCCCCAGAACGTCGCGGCGACGACGGCCGCGGTGACGACGGCACCGACCGCGGCGAGCTTGACGCCGAGCGAGCTCCGTCGCAGCGGCGACAACCATCCGCTGGCGCCGCGCGTCGCCACGGTCATGGGTTCCGGCTTTCCGGAGGAGGGAGCGGGATATTGAAATCCACGTTCGTCGTTTGGCCCGCCGTGACGTGAATCTTGTGAATTACGGTCTTGGCGCGCTCGTGCCACCCGACGACGGAGTAGTCGCCTTCGGGCAGGCCGTCGATGACGAAGCGATGATCATCGTCGGGAACGGCGAAGAAGGGGTTCGGCAACACGAGCACCACAGCGCTCATGTCTGAATGAATGTGGCAGAAGACCTGAACGGTTCCCCGACGATCGAAGGTCCAGGACTTGGAGGACCCTTTTGGGTAGCGGCCAAGGTCGAACCCCTTGTCGCCGGGCGCCGCGGCGCTCGACAGCGAGAAGACGTTGTGGTAGACGTCGTCCTGGTTGGGGAAATCGACCGTCGTGCCGACGAGGATCGGCAGGACGTGGGGGACGAATCGTTCGTCGCGCTGCGCCATGCTGGCGTGCGCCGCCGGAGCGCCCTTTGCATTTCGGAGTGCGTCGTCCTCGAGATAGATGACGACGTTGCGCAACTCGGCGGCGATCGGATCGCGGGGACCAGCAGGCGGGAGGGAGCCAGTGCCCGGGTCGGAATAAATGCGAAAGCGCGGTCGCCGCGATGCGAGCGTGCTCGAGATCTCCACCATTCCCTGGATCCGACCCGTGGCCGCGCTCTGCGCGGCGACCGTCGCGTGACGGCCGGCTGACGGCGAGGCGATCAGGACGATGCCGGCGAGTAACGCCGGGAGACTGCGCGAGTGCCGGGAGGCCCGACGACCGCTACTCGTCGTACCGACCAGGCCTGAGCGGCCTGTCGTCTTCATCCATGTCGTCGTACTCGTCGTCGAGATCGACAAGCTCGTCGTCGAAGTCGTCGAGGTCGTCCTCATCCTCGTCGTCTTCGTCGTCGTCGTCTTCGTCGTCCTCATCGTCGACGTCGTCATCATCCTCGTCGAGATCCTCGTCGTCCTCGTCGAAGTCCTCGTCGTCGTCGTCGTCGTCGTCAAAATCGACGTCGTCGTCGTCGAGGTCTTCGTCCTCCTCCCCGTCGCCGAGATCCTCTTCGTCGTCGAGGGACGCTGCGTCGAGGTCGTCCTCATCGCGTCGCTTGGCCAACAGCAGCAGCGACAGATCAGACGACTCGAACATGGCCGACATTGCTCGGTTCTCCTTGCAGGCGAAACAGTGAATGAAACGAGGATGAAAGCGAAACGGGCGAACAGCGCGGTGTTCTTTATCCAGAAGCGCGCTCGCGCTTGGCCTCGCGCGAGAGCTTCTTGCGGTCCGATGTGCTGAGGAATCGCTTACGCAGGCGGATCGCCTGCGGGGTGACCTCGATCAATTCGTCGTCCTCGATATACTCCAAGGCGGCTTCCAGAGTCAACTCCCGCGGCGGCTCCAGCTGGATGTTCTCGTCGCTGGCCTTGGACCGCATGTTCGTGAGCTTCTTTTCCCTGGTCGGATTCACGTCCATGTCGCCCGGGCGCGAGTTCTCGCCGACGATCATCCCTTCATAGACGTCGTCGCCAGGCTGGACGAACAACGTCGACCGTTCCTGCAGATTCGCCAAGGCGAACGCGACGATCGTGCCATGCTCCATCGACACCAGCGAGCCGCGCGTGCGTCCCGCGAGTGGGCCCGCCCAGACACCATAATCGAGAAAGCGGTGGTGCATGATTCCGGTTCCACGCGTGTCGGTCAAGAATTCCGAGCGGTACCCGAACAAACCGCGCGCCGGTATTCGGTACAGTAACCGCACGAGCCCCTGCCCCGGATTCTTCATCTCGAGCATCTCCCCGCGCCGCGGCCCGAGCTTCTCGATGACCGCGCCAAGGAACTCATCGGGGACGTCGATCGACAGCTCCTCGTACGGCTCGAGCCGCTCGCCACTCGGCCCCTCTCGGGTGATCACTCGGGGCCGCGACACCTGAAACTCGTAGCCCTCGCGACGCATGGTCTCCATCAGGATGGTGAGATGGAGCTCGCCGCGTCCTGAGACAGTCCATGTGTCGGTGGACTCGGTGTCTTCGACGCGCAGCGCGACGTTTCGCTCGAGCTCGCGATAGAGACGGTCACGAACCTGTCGCGACGTCACAAACTTTCCATCACGACCCGCAAACGGCGAGTTGTTGACGAGGAAGTCGACGGAGATCGTCGGCTCTTCGACGGCGATGCCCTCGAGCCGATCGGGATGCTCGACGTCGGCGAGGGTGAGACCGATCTCGACGCCCTCCAGCCCCGCCAAGGCAACGATATTGCCGGCCGCCGCCTGCTCGACTTCGGTGCGCTCGAGTCCCTCGAATGCGAACAGCTTCGTGATGCGCGACTGCTCGACCTTCTGATTCGGATCCAGCGGCAAGAGCGCGACGACCTCGCCGACGCGCGCCGTCCCTCGCTCGATGCGCCCGATCGCCAACCGGCCCAAATAGGGCGAGTGGTCGATCGTGGAAACGAGCATCTGAAACGGACTTGCTGCATCGCTTGGCGGCGGCGGAACCTTCGCCACGATCGTTTCGAACAGCGGTGTCAGATCCTGCAACGGCTTGTCGAGGTCCATCGTCGACACACCGTCGCGCGCCGATACGTAGACGACCGGTGCGTCGAGCTGCGCTTCGTCCGCCTCGAGCTCGATGAACAGATCGAGCACCTCGTCGTGCACGCGCAGCGGATCCGCTCCAGGGCGATCGATCTTGTTGATGACCACAATGGGTGTACGGCCCAATGCGAGGGCCTTGCGGAGGACGAACCGCGTCTGCGGCATCGGCCCGTCGAATGCGTCGACGACGAGCAGCACGCCGTCGACCATACGAAGAATGCGCTCGACTTCGCCGCCGAAATCGGCGTGCCCGGGTGTGTCGACGATGTTGATCTTCGTGCCGTGCCACACAACCGCGGTATTCTTGGCCAGGATGGTGATCCCCCGCTCGCGCTCGAGCGGATTGGAGTCCATCACGCGGTCCTGAACCACCTGATTATCTCGAAACGCGCCCGCCTGCCGAAGCATCTTGTCGACGAGGGTCGTCTTGCCGTGGTCGACGTGCGCGATGATGGCGATGTTACGGATTTGCATAGCCTTGGAAGGTAAGGGAGGGCTCGTCTTTGATACAAGCTCGGCACATGCTCGCTTGCGCTCGCTGGGAGAGTGCCCCCAGCACGGCCCGCCAAGGCCAAGCGTGCTCCCAGCGCAGCGGCCCAATTCCCCCTTGCGTAACAACCCCGTACCCACGCACAATCCAAAAGGGCGCCTGCCACGCGCCCACAATTCAACGCCAGGAGGTGGCCCATGGATCAAGTGGACGAAGCCGCCCTCGTGAATTATCCTCACGGACGCGGCTACGGGCACGACTACATGCGCGGCGGAGAAGTACTCGGCGGGTATGGTTACGCCGAACGGGACGAATACTCACAGCCC
The DNA here is from genome assembly GCA_025928335.1 of Gemmatimonadaceae bacterium. GTDB lineage: Bacteria > Gemmatimonadota > Gemmatimonadetes > Gemmatimonadales > Gemmatimonadaceae > JAQBQB01. Next base: position 6,631 of record JAICJQ010000123.1, on the reverse strand, counting down.
CGCGGAGAGCTCACCGGAGAGCACCCAATCGAAGTCTCAGCTGAACAAACCGACGGCAGCGAGTCCCGACTCACCCAAACGTAGCGAGATCGATCGGCTCTTCGGAGCAAATCAATCTCGCCTTTTTATTTGCGATCGCGGCGCGCGGACTGGGTCCGCGCGCTGTTGTGTTCGTGGGAGCGCTCAGCTGATCGCGTCACCTAAGGATGCAGCTTTCCCTCCCGCTCATCCATCTCCTCGCACTCGAGCTGAATCGTCACGTGCTGGATGCCCATCGCTTGGAGCGCGTCGTGCGCGTTCTCCAACACCCGCTGGTGGCATCCTGAATCGCGCACGATCGCGTGCGCGCTCATCGCGACCATCCCTGACGTCACGGTCCACACGTGCAGATCGTGCACGGACTCGACGTCGCCCATCGACTCGAGCCGTGCGCGCACTTCGTCGAGATCGATGTGCGACGGCGCCGCCTCGAGGAGCACGTCCACCGATTCGCGCACGAGCCTCCACGCGCCGGCGATGATCAGTACCGTCGTGACGAGCGACGCCACCGGGTCAGCACCCAGCCAGCCGGTGTAGCGGATCACCAACGCGGCGACAACGGTCCCGCCCGACGCCAGCATGTCACCGAGCATGTGCAGGTATGCGCCACGGACATTGAGACTTCCCTCGCGCACCCCGTGCAGCAGCCAGACGGCGACGCCGTTGACGGCAAAGCCGAGAATCGCGATGGCGAGCATCGTTCCGCCAACGACCGGCTCGGGGTGCCTGAAGCGCGAAATCGCTTCAACGACGATCCACAGGGAAATCAGCAGCAGCGTCGCGCCATTGATCAGGGCGGCGAGGATCTCCCAGCGCAAATAGCCATACGTCTTCGCGGCGGATCCCGGCTGACTCGCCAACCACGCCACAAACAGGGATAGGCCCAGCGCACCGGCATCGGTGAGGACATGGCCGGCATCGGCGAGCAGGGCCAGCGAGTTGGACAACCAGCCGCCGACGCCCTCAGCGACGAGGATCACGAAGGTGAGGCCGAGCGACAGGGCCAGGGCCCGCGTCGATTTCGCGTCGGCGCCGTGATGGTGCCCGTGGTCATGCGGCCCGTGCGAATGGCCGCGATCGTGGCCATGACCGTGGCCATGACCGTGGCCATGCGAATGACCGTGAGCGTGCGAGTGTGCGTGCAAAGAGGTCATGCCTTGAGTTGGGAGGATCGACGGTACCGCTGGCCCCTCGTAGATTGTTCGAGTGCTGCCGCGCCTGATTGCTATCGCCGTTCTACTTCTGTTGAACGGCTTTTTCGTTGCCGCGGAATTTTCTCTCGTCCGGTCCCGCCGGACCCGGCTCGAGTCTATGGCGCGGACGGGCGACTGGAAGGCCCGCCTCACCCTCCGTGCGTCAGGAAATCTCGCGCGTGTCTATTCCGCCAGCCAGCTAGGCGTCACCCTGGCCAGCCTCGCCCTTGGCGCCTTGGCCGAGAGCGTCCTTGGCGCCTGGCTAGCCGGCAAGCTGGGGATGCTGCCGTTCGACCTCTCCGTGCGGGTCGGTATTGCCGCGGCAATTGCCCTCGCGATCGTCACGTTCTTCCATGTCGTCTTCGGCGAGCTGGCGCCGCGGGGCGCGGCACTGTCACACCCGGAGCAAGTCGCCTGCTGGCTGACACCTCCCCTGCTCGGTTTTGCCTGGCTCGCGTCGCCATTCACCAACCTGCTCAACCGGTCCTCGGAAGTGGTATTGCGCCTCTTCGGACAAAAGCCCGCGAAGCCCGAGGAGAACGTCCACTCTCCGGAAGAGCTGCGCATGCTCATCGAGCAGAGCCAGGAGGGCGGGGTCCTCCAGGCACAGGACGCCGACATCCTCGAGGGCGTGTTCGAGTTCTCTGAAAAGAACGCCCGCGAGGTGATGACGCCGCGCACCGATATCGACGCCCTGCCGATCGAGGCCACGCTCGACGAAACGATCGCGCTCGTCGAGGAGAGCGGCCGCTCGCGCTATCCGGTCTTCGAGGACACGATCGATAACATCGTCGGGATCGTGCTCGCCAAGGATCTGATTCCCGTCCTGCGCGCCCCGCCGCCGGAATTTTCGCTGCGTTCGATCGTTCGGCCGGTGCACGTCGTCCCGGGCTCCCGCGAGGTCGAGGAAGTCCTCTCCGATTTCAAGCGGCTCAAGGAACACCTGGCGATCGTGCTCGATGAGTATGGCGGAACGGCCGGACTCGTGACGATGGAAGACCTGCTCGAGGAAATCGTCGGCGAAATCCTCGACGAGTACGATGAGCTGCCCGAGCACCCCGAACGCGAGGGGGCCGACCTCGTCATCGTCCCCGGCAGCACGAACATCGGTGAGCTGAACGAGCGCTTCGGCCTGAGCGTGCCCGATGATGACTACACGACGATCGGCGGCTTCGTCTTTGGCGCCCTGGGGCGACTGCCGGTCATCGGCGATCGCACGACCGCCGGCGGCGCCGTTTTCACCGTCCGGGAGATGGACGGACGACGCGTCGAGACGCTGGCCGTCGATCTACACTCCGCGGGCGACCGACGAGCGGCGTCGCGGCGTGAGTAACGCTCACGCGCTATTTTTTTGGCCACCTCGGCAACAGCTCCGGGAGCTGCGCGAGTTGCCACGCATTCACCGCCATCACGGTCGCCGCTTGCGCGACATCTCGAGGAACCGTGTGATCGTAGTCGTCCACCTGTGAGTGATGCGTGAAGTCGTAGCCGCGTGAGAGTTGATCGTAATTGAAGCCCGGCACGCCGTACGGAATGAACGCGAGATGATCGGTGCCGGTCTTGATGCCGGAACGCACCGCGAGTGGGCCCAGTGACGATGCGATCGGCGCGAGCATCGAACCCCAGAGATCGCGCAGCTCGTCGTGCCCCTGCGTCGCCATGCCCGTGATGCGGCCGGTGCCGTTGTCGAGCACGAGGAGCGCCTGGATCTTGTCGAGCTCACGCTCGTGTGCGAAGACGTACTCCTGCGAGCCGAAAAGACCCTGCTCCTCGCCGCTGAACAGCACGAATCGAATGGTTCGCTTCGGCCGGACGCCGGATGCTTTGAGGATGCGCGCCGCCTCGAGCACGGCGATCGCCCCTGCGCCGTTGTCGGTACCGCCAGTGGCGAGATCCCACGAATCGAGGTGCGCGCCAAGAATCACGACCTCGTTGGGACGCTCGCTGCCGCGGATCTCCCCGACCGTGTTGTAGGCCTTGAGCGTGTCGCGCGTGAAACTGTTCTTGATGTCCGCTTCGATCCGCACCGTTTCGCCACGCCGCAGCAGACGCTGGAATTGAGCGTAGACGTCATTGCCGATCACGATTTGCGGAACCGGCGAAACGCCGGCCGGGCTCCCCGCCATCGTGAACAATCCATACTGCTTCCCGCCGTCGTGAATGATCCCGGCGATGTGTTCCCGCACGAGGAGACTATAGCGGATATCGGAGAATCGTCGTTCGTCCGGTGTTCGCGGCGCGTTCGCCCGCACCAGCGAGTCGACCCGGTCGCTGTCGGCGCGCGTGCGCGGTGGGTCGGCGGCATTCACCACATATTGCGCCGGTCCCAGCATCACCCAGGCGCCGGCCAAATGTCCCGCGAAGCGCCGCTGATATTCGTCGAGAGACCGCGCGTCCATCAGCACGACGGAGCCGGCGAGCGGTCCATTCGTGCCCGGCGACCACGCCCACGAGACACCCAACAGCTCGCGCCGCTGCGGCTCGAGCATTCGAAGCGTCATCGGTCCGCGCGTCCATCCGATGCCGAAGCTCCACGTCTCGAGCGCGGCGCTGTCCATGCCGTACTCACGGAACTTCTGCTGCGTCCACTCGTTCGCTCGGCGCATCTCGGCACTCCCCGTCAGACGAGGGCCGATGACGTCGAGCAAATACTGCAGGTCGGCGTCGACGCGCGAAACATCGCTTCCTTCACGAACGAGCTTGGGAACGACGCTGTCGTCGGCCGCCGCGGTGAGCGACGATGCGGGGCGCGTCGCAACCGCCGCCTGCGGCCGCGCCACGGCGACGGGAATCAGGAACAGGACCGCAGCGACCGACTTCAACATCAGGACTCTCCCTCTCTTTTATGCCTCGACTGGCCGTCTTGCCGCGATTCTCGCGCAGAGCAGTACCGCCTCGACCATGCTTCCCGCATCGGCGAGACCACGACCGGCGATATCGAGCGCCGTTCCATGATCGGGCGACGTCCGCGGAAACGGGAGGCCGAGCGTTACGTTCACCGCGCTGCCGAATGATGCCACCTTGATGGCCGTCATCCCAACGTCGTGATACGGCGCGATCACCGCGTCGAATTCTCCACGCATGGCTCGGACGAACACCGTATCCGCCGGAAAGGGCCCCTCGAGCATCGCCGCGCGCGCCGCGGGGCGAAGCACGTCGTCATCCTCGCTGCCGAAACGACCCTGATCCCCGGCGTGGGGATTCAACGCACAGAGCGCGATCCGCGGCTGCTCGATGCCGAACCACTCACGGAGCCCGTCGCGCGTCGTGCGAGCGACAGTCTCGATCGAGGCCGGCGTGAGACGTGAAGGCACGTCGCGCAACGGGATGTGCGTCGTCGCAAGCACAACACGGAGCGGATTCATCGTGCCCGGTGACGGCTTCGAAGCCGCCAGCATCATCGCCACGCGACGGCCGGTCAGCGTCGCCAGCATCTCCGTGTGTCCGGGATACGTATACCCGCCGGCGAGCAACGCCGCCTTGTCGATCGGGGCGGTCACGATGCCGTCCACCGCGCCCTCCAACGCCAACGCGACAGCCCGCTCGATCGCGCGGCCGGCGAGACTCCCCGCTTCCGCGATGGATCCCGCCGGCGACCACGTTCCCGTTGGCTCATCGACGTCGATCCCGGTACCGCGAGGTCCAACGAAGACCAATTCCGCCGCCGCGCGGACCGCGGAAGTCGCCGCAGCCTTGGCGACGATCTCCGGCCCGATGCCGCGTACGTCGCCTAACGTGACGGCGAGACGCGGGCGGCGATCGGCGGAGTCCTCACTCACTGGGAACGCGCGGTTGCGCCGATCAGTCGTTCGGCTTGGCGGCCGTTGTCGGCGTGGAATTCAATCGGATCGAGATATAGGTCTGCTTCTTGAGCGCGTCGACGTACCGTCGCACGCCGCCTCGCTGCGCGAGCTCGGAGCGAATCGCCACCTTCAGCTCGCCGAGCGTCTGCGCTCCGCCTTCATCAGCCGTCAGCAGCTGCGCGACCACGAACTTCGGCACGTCCGGGCGGAACGCCGAGCCTGGAATCTGAAACGTGACGATGTCGTTCGCCTTCTTGTCGGCGAAGCCCTTTTGATACGAGACGGGCAAGCTGTCACGCACCCAGGGCGTGAGGAGACTCGTCTCTTCTTTCCCGGCGTAATCGTGATACTTGCGCGCGAGCGTATCGAACGGAACACCGGCCTTCCACAACTTCGCCACACTGTCGGCAAGGCGTGACGCACGGGCGAAGTCCGTCGAGTCGATCTTCGGCATGATCAAGATCTGGTGGGACTTCACCTCGCCCGGCTGCACGCGGTCCACGCGCACGATGTGAAAGCCGAGCGGCGTCTCGAACACGGGACTGAGCTGCCCGGGGGCGAGTGGCGCCTGAAACGGCGTTCCGAAGAGCCACCGATCGAATTCGGGGACGTTGTCGCCGCGGCGCGCCCATCCCAGGTCGCCCCCGACGTCTTTCGACTGCAAGTGCATCGACTCACGCCGAGCCAACTTCTCGAAATCCGCGCCGGCCTTCAACTCGGCGAGCAGCGATTCAGCTTTGACCCGCGCCGCCTCTTTCGCCGCCGCGCTGGCCTGTGGTGCGATGACGATCTGTCGGAACGTCACGGTGGCCGGCTTCGGCGGCAAATAATCCTTGCTCTTGTTGAACTCCGCCGCGACTTCGGCGTCGGTCACGTTCAGCGGGACAATTTTCCCGTCCTGCTTCAGCTTCGATACGGTCTTCTCGAGCGTGTAACGCCGGCGATACTGGTCGAGCAGGTACTTCCGGTACTCCTCGGGTGTCCCGAGTCCGGCTTGTTGGAGCGCGTTTCGGTACTCCGTCTCCGTCTTGAATTGGCCACGCGTCTCGCGGATCTGCCGATCGAGCATCGACGACACATCAGCGTCGGCGACGGTGATCTTCAGGTCGTTCGCCTTCTGGAGAAGAAGCTCTTCCTCGATCATGTCGGAAAGCGTCGTCGAATCGAGCGCCGCTGCATCCTTCTCGTTCGCCGGCTCCGGGACCTCTTTTCGCTGAATCTTGCCGAGCACACGCTCCCGCAGATCGATCCGTGTGATCGGCTGGTCGCCGACGACGGCGACGATCCCATCCAGCGCCACCGGGCCCGGTTGAGCGGCTTGCGTCAGCGGCGTCGTCGGTATTTGTGCGACCGATCGCGCGCTCGCGAGCGTAGCTACCGCGACCGTAAGCAGGATCCTGTTAGCGAGAGAATTCATTGTCGGATGGGACACGAGACACGGACGCGAGAGACACGCCTCAATTAAGGTACCATGAAGAAGGGCCAGGGGTCCGCCCCTGGCCCTTTTCATTCGGCATCGACGTCCGCGAACCCCGGCTACGGCTTTTTCGTCGCCGGCGGAGCTTTGGGTTGCTGCTGCGGTTGCTGCTGCGGTTG
>JAICJQ010000145.1 GCA_025928335.1 Gemmatimonadaceae bacterium | reverse complement strand
CCGCTCATGCGCTCCCAACTCGCGCCGGCATCGCGCGAGCGAAAGAAGCCGCCTTTGCCGTCGGCGGCGTCGGCGACTGCGTAGACGAGGTTCGGATCGGCGAGCGACCATGAAAGCCCGATGCGTCCGAGCTCTTCGCTCGGAAACCCCGACTGCGATTTGTTCCACGTGCGCCCGCCATCCACCGATCGATAGACCGCGGAACCAGGTCCGCCGGCGATGAACGCGAAGACTCGGCGATTGCGCTGCCACGTCGTCGCGACGAGCACGTCCGGGTTGCGCGGATCCATTTGGACGTCGTTGGCGCCGGTCCAATCGTCGACGGAGAGGATGCGCGTCCACGTCTTGCCGCCATCAGTCGTCTTGTACACGCCGCGGTCGCCGCCTTTTCGCCAGAGCGGCCCCTGCGCGGCGACGTACACGATGTCCGAGTTGCGCGGATCCACGAGGATGCGGCTGATGTGCTCCGACTCCTTGAGCCCCATGTTCGTCCAGCTCTTGCCGCCGTCCGCCGATTTGTAGATCCCGTCGCCGTACGCGACGACGCGCTGCACGTTGTTCTCGCCCGTGCCCACCCACACCACGTTGGGATTTCTGTGATCGATCGTGACCGTTCCGATCGAGAACGATCCCTCGGCGTCGAACACCGGCGTGAACGAGATGCCGGCGTTCGTCGTCTTCCAGACGCCACCCGCGGCCGCGCCGACATACCATATGGTTTTATCGGTGGGATGAACCGCGACGTCGGCGACACGGCCGGACGTGAGCGCTGGGCCAATGGACCGCAACTTCAATCCGGACGCCAGCGTGTTTGTGAGCCGCGCGCTGTCGGGGCGCGCCGGTGTTTGTGCGGCGAGAGTGGCGGCCGCGAAAATCGGCAGGATGGCGGTTTTGCGCATCGGGCTGGAGAAGAGGAAGGATCGAGAAGACTAATGTGAGAAACCAGGCTTGTCTCGCCGACGTTACCTGAATTCGGCACGCGCGTTAGGAAGACTGACACCCTTACACCAGGAAAATCCCATGCGTCTTGGTTTCGTCTGCGTTTCCAGCATCGCGATCGCTTCGAGTGCGGCAGTTGCGAGCGCCCAATCGGGCCTTCCCATGCCCCCACGCCGATTCGGATTCAGCCTAGGCGCCAACTCGGCGACCGTCGCCGGTAACGATGCCGATGGTTCGGGGCGCCGGACGGGTGTGCTCGCCGGCGTCCTCGCCGTGCTCCCATTCTCGCCAACGATCGCGTTCGAGCCCGAATTGGCATATACGTCAAAGGGAGCCACGGTGAGCGACCCCGCCGATCCCGGCTTCGCCGGCACCTTGAAGATGACGTATCTGCAGGTCCCGGCATTGCTGCGGTTCGAGCTCGCCGCCGCAACCGTCGGCCCACATCCTTTCATTTATGCGGGACCCGCTTTGGCGTTCAAGACGGGGTGCAATTTCGACGTGAAAGGATCGGGCTTTTCGGCGACCGCGAGTTGCGATGCTGCCGGCGCGAATATCAACTCGACGGACTTCAGTCTCATCGGCGGCGCAGGGATCGCATTCCGAGCCGGCGGTCGAATCGTCGGCATCGCCGCTCGGTACGACTACAGCCTGTCGAAGATCTCGAGCGAGGCGGATTTCAAGCACCGCGTGATCTCTATTCTCGGCACTCTCGAGTTCCCAAGCGGTCGCTGACCCGCCCTCCCCGCCGGCGTCAGTATCTCCAGCCTTTCAAGTCCGCGCCGGCCGGCGCGGACTTGTCGATTTGTGCCGCCATCTTGGGCATCAGGTCTCGCATTGGTGGTCCCCAACAGTGGGGTGCCATCGGCTGGAAGACGATCTCCCCTGTCCACGACGGATTCTTCGCCGATTTTAGAAAGTTGTCGAGCAGGTGCACGCCCATGTTCAAGAAGTAACTGTCCGCGTCGCCGACATAGACGTTGATCTTGTTCGCGACCTTTGGTCCGAGTGTCGGCCAGTTGCTCTCGAGGATGTTGCGCAGATCGTAGTGTTCCTTCCAATACGCGGCGACTTTCTTATCGATCACGCCGGTGCGCTTGTCCCAGATCGGCGCCGGATAGCCGTCCGCGCCGACGGGACTGTACGTCGCTTCCCAGATGTCCCACTGGCCGCTCGAGCGTGAGTGGTCGCCTTGGACGAGCTCATACCAATTCTCGTCCTTCATCATCGCCTGAATATTTCCGTCCGGCCGTCGATTGGTGGGGCGATCGACTTTCATCCACCCCTTGTCGAGCCAGTACGCGTTCGCGTCGTCGTAGATGTTGACGATCTGGTGATAGCGGAAGTCGACGCCGTCCGGGCAGAGCGCCCAGGTGCCGCCGTAAAAGTCCGGATAGAACACCTGGTGAGCGAGCGCGATCCATCCGCCGGTCGAGCCGCCGGTCAGCAGACGCGCCCACGGTTCGCGAATCGCGCGAAACTTGGTTTCGATCGCCGGAATCAGCTCCTGCATGATCGCGTCGCCGAACGGTCCGTTGTTCGCCGAGTTCACGCCGTACGAATCGTCGTAGTAGGGCGAGGGATGCTGGAGCGTGACGAGGATCATCCTCGGTGTGCCGTCGGCGTCCCAATACGACGTGAAGTCACCGCCGCGCTGCCCACCGCGCCCGCTCGTTTGTTCGTACCCACCCGGCGCCCCCAGCCCGAAGTGTCCCTGATCGTAGATGATCGGATACTTCGTGTCGGGATGCTTGTCGTAGTCCTTCGGCAGAAGGATGGTCGCCCCGAGGAAAATCGGATGACCCCACCACCTCGTGAGAATCTGGCTCTGAAGCTTGATCCGCTTCACGTGGTCGTTATCGGCGGGAATCGCCAGCGCGGGCACCACTTTGTCGGCGACGAGCTTGACAGGCTTGGATGATTTTGGGTCGAACGTGATCTTGACCGGATCGCCGTAGAGGTTCCCCGGCGAGCGCTGCCAGTGTTGTCCCTCCCACTGATCCATGTGCAACCACACGGTGTGACCGTCGGCACGCGCGAATTTCGTGTAGATGTTCACGAACGGCTGTACCCAGTATTCACCGGCGGGAATGTCGCGCAGGCTTTGCACCGGGTGGCCGAAGGTCTTCGCGTCGACCGTCGCAACGGCGCCGGCCGCGAGCTGTTCGATGTTCACGGCGAAGAGCGGCACGCCGGTCTCGCCGACCTGCTGAATCGGCGGTCGATTCGCATCGCTCGTCTTGCTGATCGCGACGTAGACGCGGCCGGTGATGGGCTCGGCGTGCGCCTCCTTGGCGAATGAGATCTCGAAGCGTGGAGACGCGGCCGGTGTCTGCGCGACGGCGAGAACCGGCGCGAGGAGCAGAAGTGCGATCGTTCGCATGGACGTTAGTAGCCGATGCCGAGGATGAGTTGTCGTGCTTGTTCGTCGCTCGGACCGAACGGGCCGAGCCCTACGCTATCGGGAAAGCCGGTAGGATCCTGATACAAGCGCGCGAAAACGCGCTGACGCCGGGCATCGGCTTCGGGACCCGGCGTCCAAATGAGCTCGCGCAGCCATGAATGGATTCGATGGAGCGCACCATAATACTCATCGTGCTGGCGCGCATAGTCCCGCAGCGCGGCGTTCCAGTCCTTCTGGCTCTCGAGCTGATTCGCGAGATGCTCGACGTCGGCGAGTGTGAGTGAAAGTCCAGACCCCCACGATGGATCGGACGACGCCGCGGCATCGCCGACCAGCACCACGCCGTCTTTCGCCGGCGATTCGACCCACTTGTCCGCACCGTCGAATTCGGCGAGCGGCCCGATCGACTTGGCATCCTTCGTCCACGAGGCGGGCGTTCCGACCGACTGCACGGCCTGGAGGAACTCTCCGACTTTTTGGTCACCCGTGAGACGGCGCTTGCCCGTGGCGGTGGGGTAAATGAAATACGTTCGAGATCTGCCGTGGCCAAGCGGAGCCCAAAAGCTGGCGATGCCGGGGCCCATGCAGAGATACGCCCCGTTGTGAGGGACTTCCGTCCCCTCGATGAGCGTACCAGCGATCGTGAGAAACTTCGGGTCGCGATGGATCTCGAATCCCGCCCAGTTTCGCATCTGCGAAAAACGACCGTCCGCGCCGACGACGATTCGCGCACTCTCGGAGACGAGTTTGCCTTCGAACTCGTAGGTGACGGACGGCGACTTTCCGGGACCAGCGTCCAGGTTGAGTGCCGTTGCGCCACGCTTGATCGTGGCGCCGGCAGCTGCAGCGCGCGCCAGCGCCGCTTCCTGGATGTCGGGATGGAACATGTTCAACATCGTGTCGCGACCCGGCGTCGTCGCTCGCAAGCTTCGCGGCGGCGATGGATGTCCCATCGCATAGGTGATCCACGTGTCGGCCTGGTTCCCGCCCGCGGCGATCAAGTCACCGAGGATGCCGAGGCGACGCGCGGCCGCGACGCCCCAGGGCGACATGTTCTCGCCGCGAACGCGATCCCGGAATTTGGTTTCGCGCTCGAGCACGAGCACATCGTGCCCCGCCCGCGATAACTGCTCGCTCAACACCGATCCGCCGAGCCCACCGCCGACGATGATCGCATCCCGCGCCATTCCTGATCCTCAGGGAAGGTTGCGGCACCAGAATGGCGCGCGGGGAACAAAAGTTCCAGATGTTTCTTCCGGCCCGATCGCGGGTTCGCACGCCGAGCGTCATGGGAACAATGGCGGCGGCATTCGCTTCTTCGTGGCCTGCTCGAACGCGTATGCGAGCTCGATCAGCTTGGGCTCACTACACGCCGTCCCGGTGAAGCTGACGTTGTATGGCGACGGTTTGGGATCGAAGCCAGGGGGAAACGCGGCCGCGCCAGAGCCTCCGGTGACGGGAACGAACCCGTACGGCACCGTCACCGTCGGGTACCCAGGCCGCGCGGCGATGCCGGCGCTGCTGACGCCGGGGAAAAGCAGGGCATCGAGCCGATGCGCCTTGAGCGCCGCGTCGATGCCGTTCGTGCCGCCGAGGAGAATGTCCTTTCGTCGGTCGGCCTCGTAGCGCGCGCGGTCGGCCTGCACATCCATCTCGTCGGAGATGTCGAGGTTGGCCTGGCCGTATTTGATGGACGCGGCGCGCTGGTGCGCGACGTTCCACTGGCGCAGCTCGGTCAGCGTCTTGACCGGCGCGTTGTCGCCGAGCGATTTCAGCCACGCGTTGAAATCGCGCTTCATACCGTATTTCAGTACGACGGAGCAGTTCGCGTCGAGCCCTTTGGCGTTCTCCAGGCCACTGCACGAATTCCAATTCAGGAAGTTGTTCGCGACGTTGGTGTCGGCGACGCTCGGGATGTCCGCCGGATCGACGATCACGGCGCCCTGCGCTTTGAGCACGGCGATGGCGTCGTCCATCACCTTGCGCTGCGCGTCGGTGAGGCCGCCGCGGGGTGTCGGGCTCCCGGCGGACGTGCGCTCATAGAAGAAGACACGCGGGATACCGATGCGCGCTCCCTTGAGACCGCCGGCGTTTAGAAATCTCGTATAGTCTCGACCGGCGGGCGGCGGACAGCGACGGGTCAGCGAATCGTGCGGGTCGGGTTGCGCGCCCTCCAGCGCGCCAAAAAAGATCGCGGCGTCGCTGACGGTGCGCGCCATCGGGCCCGGCGTGTCCTGATCGGCGGTGATCGGGATGACGCCGTAGCGGCTGACGCGCCCCACCGTCGGCTTGATACCGACAAGCATGTTCTGGTTGGAAGGGCTGAGGATCGACCCGGACGTCTCCGTGCCCACGTTCGCCATCCAGAAGCTGACGTTCGTGCCCGCCCCCGAGCTCGAACCGCCGGTGCCGAGGACGGGGCGTCCGTCGAAAAATTGTTCGCGTGGGTCGCGCCGCGGATCCCACGGGTTCATCCCATAGCCATTGAGGCCGTTGTAATTCCCCGGCATCCCACTGGCGACCCAGTTGGCGAGCTCGGTGAGCTGGGTCTTGGCGATGATGATCGCTCCGGCGGCCTCGAGATTCTTCGTGAGCGTTGCGTCGTACGGCGGGACGAGATCGGCGAAGGCCAGCGCACCGCCGGTGGTTGGCATGTCCGTCGTATGGACGTTGTCCTTGAGGGCGACGGGGATGCCGTGCAGCGGCCCGAGAATCCGGCCTTGGGCGCGGAGGCGGTCGAGCGAGTCGGCAATGGCGAGGGCTCGCGGGTTCACGGTGATCACCGCGTGCAGCTTGTCCTCGTACATCGCGATCCGATTCAAGTACTGCGTGACGATCTCGCGCGACGTGGTTCGCTTCTGCTGAAGCGCCGTTCGCATGTCGGTGATGCTGGTCTCGACCACCGAGAACGGTTTGGTCTGCGCGGAAAGCGCCGGCGCCGCGACGAGCGCGAACGCAATGACGAGCTTGTGCATGTGAGAGAGCGGAAGAGGTGCTCAATCATAGGCCCGGCGACTGGCGAAAAAAGCCCCTTGACCGCGGGAGTTGACCGCTGTATATAACCAATAGGTTATGAAACTATCCGGTTATGCAGCCGGAGGCTCCGACCTCCTCGACACCACCTTCGCCGCGCTCGCCGACCCAACGCGCCGCGCGATCCTCGCTCGCCTCGCCCAGGGCGAAGCGTCGGTCACCGAGCTGGCCGAGCCGTTCGCGATGAGTCAGCCGGCGATCTCGAAACACCTCAAGGTGCTCGAGAACGCCGGACTCGTCTCACGTGGACGCGACGCGCAGAAGCGTCCCTGCCGACTGGAAGCCCAACGGCTCGCCCAGGCGACGGAGTGGCTCGAGCACTACCGGACGTTTTGGGAGGCGCAATTCGAGAGACTCGACGGCCTCCTCGAGGAAATGAAGGCCGACGACAAGGCACGAACCAAGCGCAAACGTCCCGCACCCAAGCGATGAGGAGAATGACGATGACGAAGAGCGGAGCACTGACCGTCACGGCCCAGGGCGACCGGCACATCGTGATGACGAGAAGCTTCAACGCCCCACGACGGCTCGTGTGGGACGCCTACACCAAGCCGGAGCTTCTCAAGCGCTGGCTGCTCGGACCCGACGGTTGGTACTTCATCACCTGCGACGTCGATCTGCGGGTCGGAGGCAAATACCGCTTCGTTTGGAAGAACGACGAGAAGAACGCCACGCTCGGCATGGGTGGCGAGTACCGTGAGATCGCCGCGCCCGGACGCCTCGTCTCCACGGAGAAGTTTGACGATTTCCCGGGCGAAGCGATCAACATGATGGAGTTGGCGGAGCACAACGGGGTGACGACGCTCATCGTCACCGTGCTGAGCCCCTCGCCCGAAGCGCGCGACGGCATACTGCGGTCCGGAATGGAGAAGGGCGTGACTCGGAGTTACGAGCGTCTCGACGACGTGCTCGCCGCAATGGCGCCGGCCGGCAGCGTCGCCTGATCTCGCCGCCGTCGGTCATCATGGATTGGTCGTTGGATCGTCGAGAAAGCGAAGCGCGGTTGACGCGAGGGCTTCGTCGCTGAAGATCGTGTAATGGGTGAGTCCAGGTAGGATGGCGAGTCGCGACTTAGGGCGACCGGAGCCGTCCCAACCGCCATCCCGCTGGCCGCCGCCGAGCAGTGAGAACAATTCCACCGCGTGCGACGGCGGGAAAATGTCGCAGTCGCCGGCGACGACGAGGGTCGGGGCGGTGATGCCGCGGACCTGATCTGTGTAGTCGAACGGCTGCTGCATCGCGGTGCCGATCTTGTCGAGCAGCCGCGGCCAATCCTGTTTCTTGGGTGCGACGGCCGAGTAGAGCTCGTACATCGGCGTCTGCTTCATGAACTCCGCGGCCGCCGCGTGGACCTGCGCCTGCTGCGCGAGGATGTCAGCGTAGAATCCGTCTCGCCGGAAGACAGTCGAGACGATGACGAGCTTGTTGACGAGCTCCTGATGTCTGATGGCCAGCAGCATCGCAACGCCACCGCCGAGTGAGTAGCCGACGACGTCGACGCGATCGAGCTCGAGATGTCGGATAAGCGCGGCGATGTCGTCGGCCATGAACTCGACGCTGAGCGGCCGGTCGATGTCGGCGGTCCGTCCGTGCCCCTGAAGGTCGACTGCGATCACCTGCCGTTTTGCGGCGAGCGCCGGGAGATTCCACCCGAACATTTCGATGGCGCCGAGTCCGCCGTGAAGGAGAACGAGCGGCTGTCCCTCGCCGTGGATCTCGTAGTAGAGCTGGATGCCGTTGACCTCGGCGTACTCACCGACAGCTTTCGTTGCCACTGAAGTCATTGTCGCGCCTCCCGTTGCGCCGTTTTGGCCAGAGATCGTGATTCAATCCTCTAGCACCACGACGTTCGGCGGATGCCGAAATCGACAAGGTTTCGCGCGTTTGCTTTCGCGGAAATAAAAAGGCGCCCGTACTGTGAGGAAGCTCGCCGGTGAGGCTCATTCCAAATTTGGAATGAGGCGCGGCGCCGGACTGAAAGCCTCGTCGCGCGTCGATGGCCCCGTGAAGGTGAACGCGCGCCTCGACGGCGACGTGGAGCTGACCCGTGCCTCGAGATCCTCACATCGCGGTCGTCTAGTCGGCGGCGTCGCCGAGAGTCGCGTCGCCGGTCGCTCCGCGTTGCACCGAATCCTGGCGCCGGTCTGACCTGTTTGTCGCGGTGCGAGAGCGTTGTCGCTGAAGTTGGCGAGACAGCCAATCGCGGCGTGCATCGCCGAGCCTCACGTGGATCGTCACCGACCCGCCCATCCGATGGATGCGACGGATAAGCCATTCGATCGTGCAACGATCCACGATTCCGCGCTCGAGCTCGGACATCCGCGGCTGCGGAATTCCATAACTTGGTGCGACGACATGTTGGCTCCGCGGCCCGAGCGACCGTGCTATCTCGACGGCGAGCTGACGGCGCAAAGCATGGATTGGGTTCTCAGCGTCGTTGCGCACAAGGCAAAATTGCCGAGTCGGTGCGGTGGCATCGCATCGATCCACCGCACCGGCCAGCGAGCTATTGCATCGAGCGCTCCACGCGAATCTTCTGACGGAGCGTCTTGCCGCCGACGGTCAGCACCGCCACATAATCGCCGCTCGCGACACCCGCTCCTCCGCCGCCGAACGCGGCGAGCCCGGCATTCCCGAAGCCGAGCGTCTGGAGGAAGTCGAGACCGAATCCACCGCCACCCGATGCTCGGCCGGGGATGGCGAAGAGTGCGACGATCGGCTGGAACATCGACGGATCGGGCATGGCCGCCGCCGGCGCGGCGCCGGGCGCGGCTGCTCCCGAGCCACCAGCCTGCGCGACAGCCGCACCACCACGCCCGCCACCCGCGCCGCCACCGACCGCTTGCTCACCCGGTCGTGCGACCCAGGGCGGCGGTGCCCCGAAGCCGCTGCCGGCGCCGCGGCCCTGGAACATCGCCATGACGGGGCCGAGATCGCCGGTACGAACGATCTGTCGCACCATGCCGGTCATCATTGGATTCGCGCCGGCCTTATCGAGCGAATCGAGCACGAAGATGATGCGGTTCATCTGCAGCGCGGAGTCGCGTTTTTGCACGGCGCCGAGGGGTGGACGGGCGGGTGGCTTGCCGTTGAACGTCCAGGCGACGCGGTTGATTCCTGGCGCGCCCGGTCCGTTGAGCACCTGCATCGTGTCACCCGACGCGTCGAGGATCGCGATGCGAGCGCCCGGCTGGCGCGTCGCGAGGCGATAGGTGATCACGGCGCCGTACGGTGGGCTGGGCGCCTGGAACAGCTGATGGCCCTGCGACTGTCCCTCGACCGGCGAATCACCGAACTGGTACGCCGTCGGCGACGTGAAGAGATGCGCATCCTCGGCCATCACCTTGTCGTTGATCTGCTGAAGCGCCGAGACGTCCGCGATCCAGATGCCGCGTCCGTGCGTCGCCGCGATCAGCTCGTGGTCGCGCGGGTGCACGCGCAGGTCGTGCACGGGAACGGTCGGCAGGCCGGTCATGAACTTCTGCCAGCTGTGGCCGTGGTTCACCGAGACATACGCGCCGACGTCCGTCCCGAGGTAGAGGAGATCCTTATTGACAGGATCCTCACGGATCACGTGGACGTAATCCGGGCCACCCACCGGGAGATTCGCGACGATCGAGCTGAAGGTCTTGCCGAAGTCCGTTGTCATGAAGACGTACGGCTTGTAGTCGCCGTTACGGTGGTTGTCGTACGTCACGTAGAACGTGCTCGAGTCGTGCGACGACGGCTCGATGCGCGTGATGTACGTGCCCGCCGGAACGCCTGTGACACGCGACGTCAACTCTTCCCAGGTGCCGCCGTCGTTCTTCGAGATCCAGAGGCGGCCGTCGTCGGTTCCGGCGTAGAGAATGCCCGCCCGAATCGGCGACTCGTTGAGCGACACGATCGTGCAATACGTCTCGGCGCCGGTCGCGTCATTGGTGATCCCGCCGGTGGTCTTCATCGACACGCGGATCTTCATCGTGTCGGCGGTCGACAGGTCGGGCGAGATCGAGAAGAGATCGTCGCCGCGTTTCGTCGACTTGAGCACGCGGTTGCCGCCGATGTAGATCGTCGCCGGATTGTGCGGCGAGATGAAATACGGCGTGTTCCAGTTGAAGCGCAGGTCGAGCGCCGCCGAGTCGGTGTGCTGGCGCGCGCGAATCGCGATGATGCGCTGCTTTTGCTGCGGCGTCTCGGGCTTGGTCGTGTCGCCGCGTTCGACGAGGACCGAGTCCTCGTACATATCGTAGCGGGGACGATACTGCGGCTTGATGAGGAAGGTGCTCTGGCCCGTCGCGTAGTTGAGGCGCGTGATGGCGCCGCCCTGCGACTCGGCGTAGATGATGTTCGGATCGGTCGGGTCCTGTTGCGTGACGAAGCCGTCGCCACCGCCGACGGTGAACCACATCGAGTTCGTGATTGGACCGGAACGCCGGCGGCTCGGACCGCACCATGAGCCGTTGTCCTGGAGGCCGCCGCAGACCCGATACGGGACGGCGAAGTCGTAACTGATGTTGTACAGCTGCCCGATCGCGAAGACGTTCGGGAAGACGTAGGTACCACCCTGGTCGAACGAGATCGAGACGCCACCGTCGTCGCCGACGATCATGCGATCGGGGTCGACCGGATCGATCCACATCGCGTGATGGTCGACGTGAATGCCCTGCGTCGCGTTCATCACCGTCTTCCCGCCATCGTTCGAGACAAGCACCGGCGTAGACGACCAGTACACGCGCTCAGGATTTTTCGGGTGGACGCGAACCTGAGAGTAGTAGAACGGGCGGGTGTTCTGATCGTTCGTGCGCCTCCACGTGGCGCCGCCGTCGTCGGAGCGATAGAGGCCTGTCGGCGACTTGGCCTTCGGCTTCGCCTTGTCGGGCTTTGCGTTTGGCAGCGTATCCGCCTCGACCATCGTGTACATGGTGCGCGGATTCGAGAGCGAGATGGAAATGCCGATGCGTCCCTTCACCGTCTCGGGGAAGCCGCCTCCTTTCACTTCGGTCCAGCTCTTTCCCGCGTCGGTGGACTTCCAGAGCGCGGAACCGGGGCCGCCGGAATTCAGGAAGTAGGGACCGCGGACGCGCTGCCAGCTCGACGCCCAGACCGTGTTCGGATTGGAGGGATCGAGGGCGACGTCGACAAAGCCCGCTTTATCGGAGATGAACTTGACGAGCTGCCAGGTCTGGCCGCCGTCTTCCGTCTTGTAGAGACCCCGCTCCGGATTCGCGTTCCACGGTGCGCCGAGTGCGGCGACGTAGACGATGTTCGGGTTGGTGGGGTTCACGACGATACGCCCGATCGCTTGGGTCTTCTCGAGCCCCATCAGCTTCCACGTCAAGCCACCGTCGGTCGACTTATACACGCCTCCGCCCGGCGATATGGTGTTGCGCGAGTTCGGCTCGCCCGTGCCGGCCCACACCTGCATCGTGTCGCTCGGCGCGATGGCGAGCATGCCCATCGAGATGACGCGTTGGTTGTCGAACACCGGGCGCCAGGTGACGCCGTTGTTTGTCGACTTCCAAATGCCGCCTCCGGCGGCGGCGGCGAAGAAGGTCTTCGATGGCGAAGGAATGCCGGTGACGTCCGACACTCGGCCCATCGTGTTTGCCGGTCCGATGTTGCGCCAGCGGAAGCCGGCGATGGTGGTAGAGTCGAGCTCGAACGGTTTCGATTGGGCCTGCGCCGCCGTGCCGACTGCCACTAGGCAAAGCAGAGGTGTGAGCCGCATGGGGATCGTTGAT
>JAICJQ010000183.1 GCA_025928335.1 Gemmatimonadaceae bacterium | reverse complement strand
TCCTGCTCCAAGCGCATGCCCGGTTGTACACGAGTAAAAATTGTTGGCTCGAAGAAAAATCCTTTGCTCAGACCGTCGTCTTGCGGTCGCTGGCCGCCACATAGCAAGTCGGCGCCCTCACTCTGCCCGATGTCTACGTACCGTTCGACCTTCTGAACCGAACTTTCGTTGATCAGTGGACCAACGTCCGTTCCCTCTTTTCGGCCGTCGCCCAATTTGAGAGAACGCGCGCGATCGACGAGCCGGCTGAGAAACTGGTCGTGCACCCGATCCTGAAGAATGAGACGGCTTGTCGCCGTACAACGCTGTCCCGTCGTACCGAACGCGCCCCACACCAGACCGTCGAGCGCGAGGTCGAGATCGGCGTCGTCGAACACGATCATCGCGTTCTTGCCGCCCATCTCGAGCGACAGGCGCTTGTGCATGCGGCCGCACACTTCCCCGACGCTGCGCCCCGTCTCCGTCGATCCGGTGAACGAGATGAGCGGAATGAGCGGATGATTGACGATCGCCGCACCGGCCGCTTCGCCCTGACCATGCACGAGCTGAATGACCTCGGGCGGAAGTCCGGCCTCGAGCATGACCTCGACCAGGACATGTCCGGTATGCGGCACGTCCTCAGCTGGTTTGAAGATGCACGCGTTTCCACACAACAACGCCGGAAACATCTTCCACGTCGGGATCGCCATCGGGAAGTTGAAGGGCGTGATAATGCCGGCAACGCCGATCGGCCGGCGGAAGCTCATCGCCCACTTATTCCGCAGCTCGCTCGGCACCGTGTGTCCGAACAGCCGGCGTCCTTCGCTCGCCGCGTAATACGCGGTGTCGATGCCTTCCTGAACATCGCCGCGCGTTTCGGCGAGCGGCTTGCCCATCTCGCGCGTCATCAAATCCGCGATCTCGTCCTTCCGCGAGGAAAGCAGGTCGCCAATACGACGAAGGACGTCGCCGCGCGCCGGCGCCGGCGTGCGCCGCCAAAGCTCGAAGCCGTTGCGCGCCGACTCGACCGCGCGTTCGACGTCCGCCGCACCCGACAGCGGAAAGCGGCCGATGGCGTCGTTGAAGTCCGCCGGGTTGCGATTCTCGAAGTATTCGCCGCCGAGCGGAGGAACCCAGCTGCCGCCGATGAAATTCTTGAAGGTCTTCATTTCGGAAGTTCGTTGGTGCACGCCCATGTCGCGGGATGTCGCGGGTCCGGCTTTCCGTACCCGATGCGCGGGAGCACTTGAATGCTACCGAGTACCATGCCCCACAAGATGAGCAAGAGTGAAAGGGTGTGGGCGCGCGGTGCCCGGTGACGCCATGTCCACACGCCGCTCCAAATGCCGCTCGCGGTCACGATTGCCGTAGCGCCAAGATAACCGAACAGGCCAGTGCCGCAGCGCGTGTCATATGGCCAGATCAGGAGCGCGATACCGGCCGCGACTGAGAGAAACAAGCGGAGATAGACTTGCCATCCTCGCGTCTCGCGCTCGACGCGCGGCTCGCCTGAGGGAAGCGCGGCGACCGCCGGGCGCGGCGGAGCCGAGGTCTTCGCGGCAGGCGCCTTGCCGGCGGGTGCAGTCGTTGGGGCCGGCTTGCCGAGCAACGCGTCGTCGGAGATCGACGCCATTTGCTTGTCGATCTTCGCGAGCTCCTTGTCCCAGTCGCGATCGGGCATCAGGCCACCGTCTCTCGCGCGAGCGCGTAGCGCTCGATCTTCTTGTACAAATTCGAGCGCGGCATATCGAGCGCACGCGCCGTCTCCGAAACGTTCCAGTCGAACTCGCGCAGCTTCGCGAGGAGAAATGCCCGCTCCGCGGCGTGCTTGAACTCCTCGAAGGTCTTACACTCGAGCAGTGAGCCGAGCCCGGCCTGCTCCGGATCACGCCGGCCGACGAGCCGAGTGACATCTTCGCCGGTGATGCGCGGGCCCGATGCGAGAATCAATAGCCGCTCGATCGTGTTGCGGAGCTCGCGCACGTTCCCGGGCCAGTCGAGCTGCGACAACCGCTCGACGGCATCCGGCGCGACTCCTCGCGGCGCGACGCCTTCGCGACGCGTGAGCACATTGACGAAGTGGCTAATGAGCAACGGAATGTCTTCGCGTCGTTCGCGGAGCGGCGGAACGTGTATGGGAACGACATTCAGCCGATAGAACAGATCTTCGCGGAAATGATTCTCGGCGATCTCGTTTTCGAGATTCTTGTTCGTCGCCGCGAGCACACGCACATCCACTTCGATCGGCTTCGAACCACCGATGCGCGTGACCACGCCGTCTTGTAGGACGCGCAGGACCTTGGCCTGCGCGGCCAGGCTCATGTCGCCGACTTCGTCGAGGAAGAGCGTGCCGCCGTGTGCCTGCTCGAACTTGCCGGCACGATCGGCTACCGCGCCGGTGAACGACCCTTTCATGTGGCCGAACAACTCGCTCTCGATCAACTCGCTGGGAATCGCCGCGCAATTCACCTCGACGAACGGCTCATCGGAGCGCGTGGACTGCGCGTGAATCGCGCGGGCGACGAGCTCTTTGCCGGTTCCGTTCTCCCCGGTGATGAGCACGCGTGCCGGCGTCTTGGCAACGCGCTCGATCTTGTCGATCACCGCGCGCACACCATAGGACTTGCCGACGATCTCGTAGCGCGACTGGATCGTCTCGCGGAGCCGCGCGTTCTCCTCGTGAAGATCCAGGTGCTGCAGCGCGTTCCGCAGCGTGACGAGAATGCGGTCGGTGTCGAGCGGCTTCTCGAGGATGTCGTAGGCGCCGAGCTGCGTGGCTTCGACGGCGGTCTGGATCGTCGCGTGACCGCTGATCATCACCACCACCGCGCTCGGATCGATCTCCTTCAACTTCTTGAGCGCCTCGACGCCGTCGATCCCTGCCATCTTCACGTCGCAGAACACGAGATCGGGACGCTGTTTCTGATACTCGGCGATTCCGTCGACGGCGTTCGCGACCGCGCGGACGTCGTAACCCTCGAATTCGAGGAGCTGTCCGAGTGCCGCGCGAATGCCCTGCTCGTCGTCGATGATGAGAATACGTCGAGCCATCGTTATTGCACCGTCTTGTACAAGGTGACCTTCCCGCGTGCTACGCGAATGTCACCCACATACCGTGGGATCGGCAACGCCAAGGCGTCCGCATCTACACCGGCCGGGTGCGGCCCGCGCTCGACGCGTTTGACGAGCGCCGAGACCATCGCGTGCGGCAGAGGCAACTCGCGAATTCGCGCCTCCTGAATCTGAAACTCCGCCATGCCGGGGGTAACCATCCGGAGGGTCCCGGTCAGCATCACGCGCTCGCGGTCCCGGACGATTCCCAGTATCGGCCCGAGGTCGCCCAATCCTCCAAGATCGGAAAGCTTGACGTTGGCGCGCATGGAAATCTTATCCCCTGCCCCGATCGCCTCGAGACTGTCCGAGGGGTCGACGGGACGACGGGCGATCTGCCGGAAGACGTACGACGCCGCGGCCCGAGCGGAGATGGTTTGAAAGACCTGGCCTCGCGCCTGACTCAGCTTGTCGAGCGCGGTGGTGGCGCTGTCGGCGGCGGCATCGTTGAGCGGCTGCCACGTGGTGACCACGGCGGCGTTGGACGACGTTCCCGAGTGCAGCCGCTGCGGCATCCACCGGTCGCGCGTGAACCAGGCGACCACACCCGCCACGAGCAGCAGGAACAGACATCCGAGCCGGGCAATGCATCCCATCGGTCAGGTACTCCGCAGCGGCGCCGACACCAACGTCGTGTATGCGGGTCCGCTCGATGAAAGGTCGCTTTGCATGAGTTCGACCGAACGCACGATGAACTCCGTGGTGTAGTCGATTCGCTTTGCAGCCCGCCAGAGCGAACGCATTCGCTCGACATCCAGCGCGTCGCGAACGCGCGCCAGCGTGAGGTGGGGTCGAAAGGCCCTGCCCTCGAGCTCGCAGCCGACCGCCTCGAAGGCCACTTCGATGTCGTGGTGCAGCAGCTCGAGGCGGGGTTCTGGATTCACCCCCATCCATACGACGCGAGCTCGTCGAAAGTTCGGGAATGCGCCGATTCCGCCGACGGACATGTTCAACTCGTGATGGCGAATGGCGGTCGTCGCCAGCGCGGCCGCGAGCGCGTCAACTCGGGACTCCGTCTGTTCGCCGAGAAACTTGAGTGTAAGATGGAGGCGATCTTGAGCAGTCCAGCCGAGCTCCGGCGCGCACTCCCGCAACGGTGCCGTGGCGCTCGCGATCTCGCGCCGCACGGCATGCGGGAAATTAATGGCCAGAAAGAGCCGCACCGGTGGACAGCTCGTTCAGCGCGCCCGACCGAAAACCTCGCGGGTCGATCTCGATCTCGCGATATCCAACGGCGGTCAGTGCCGCCTCGAGTTGCCGGCGCGCGGTGCCGTTGGACCAGCGCGCGAGCTGCTCCCGCGACAGCTCCACGCGCGCCTTCGCGCCGAAATGTCGAACTCGGAGGTCGCCGGTCACGCCGAGCGCGCGCAGCGCCGATTCGGCTTCCTCGACGCGTCGAAGACGCGCAACGGTTACCGGCGTGCCGTACGGGATGCGGGACGAAAGGCAAGGTGACGACGGCTGCGACCAGCTCGGAAGGCCACGGATTTTCGATCGCTCGCGAATTTCGACCTTCGTGAAGTCGAAGATCGCCAGCGGGGACAGGACACCCTGTTCCTTGGCCGCGGCAGCGCCCGGACGATGGCCGGTCAAGTCGTCGGCGTTGGTCCCGTCGGTCACGGTCTCGATCCCGCGTTGTCGCGCGAGCGGAACGACCCGCGACCAGAGCTCGGATTTGCAGAAGTAGCAGCGGTTCGAGGGATTCGCCGCGTATCGCGGGTCGTTGAGCTCGTCGGTGTCGATCTCGATCACCTCGAGGCCGATTTGCTCGGCCACCGCCTTCGCCGCAGTCCACTGCACGTCGGGATACGAAGCACTGCGACCAATGATGCCGACAACGCGCGGTCGTCCCAGCGTTTCGACGGCGACGGCGGCGAGGTACGTCGAATCCACGCCGCCGCTGAAGCCGATGGCGATCGAGCCACGCGCGGCAAGCCACTCGGTCAGACGAGCTTCTTTGGCGGCGGCGGACCGCGACCCCTCTTCAGTCATGGGCGAAAGCTAATGGCGGAGAATCCCGGCATACCGCTCACAGGTGTGGGTGCAGCACCCAGAAGTGCCTGTCCCAGGACGCGAGGCTCATCGTCCATCCGTACGTGAAGGGGATGAAGTAGACAAAGCCGATGAGCAACAGCGACAAGGCCGTGATGTAGCCGACGGCCGAGCGTCGAGTCGGAAAGCTCCAGAAGTCGCTGCCCGCGCCGTTCCATCCCGAGGGAATACCGATCATCACGGTGGCGAGGGCGGCCACGAAAACGAGCGCGAACAGATAGTGGTAGAGATAAACGAGCCGACGGATGCCGGCGAACGGGAGATAGTTGATGCACACGGCCCCCGCCAAGAAGACGACCGCGTACGTGTATCCCGTGTAGCGCCAACGACGCAGCGCGATCATGGCGGCGCCGAGCAGCACCGCGACCATTCCACCCCACCACACCACCGGATTGCCGAGAAGCAGGATCGTTGTCCTTGTGCCCGCCGGGGTCCCGGTGTCTTCCCAGAAGCCGAATGGGTGCTTCATGATCGGCCAGGTATACCAGGGCGACGCGGCGGGATGCGTCACGTTCTCGAGACCACCGTTGCCGTATTTGATTGCGTGATTCACGTCGGCCATCTTCGCCCAGTAGGACATGCGCGCGGACGGATTGTACTGCAGCGACCCGACGAGCTGTGATTGAAACCGGGCCGACATGAAGGTGTTGCCGGGGCCGGCGCGCGTGAGCAGGGCGAAGTGAATCGCGTACGACGTGCAGTACACGATCGCGGGAATCAGGACGAGCACGACACCTTCCACGACGAATCGCTGAACGCCGACGCGAGATCGAATGCACGCCACGAACCACGCGGTGAGGATGACCGCGAGCGCCGACGATCCCGTCCACTTGATCGACAAGCCGCAGCCGGCGAGAAACGCGCTGAGGGCGAGAAGCAGCAAGCGCGACCCGGTCGGACGGTCGCGCGATGCCAGATAGAACGCGATTGCCGCCAGCCCAAACCCGATGAGCAGCGTGTCGAGGAGAATGAACCGGGAATCGACCAGCAGCGCGTTGTCGAGCAGAATGGCCGCGGCGCCCAGTGTGGCGATGCGTCGGCCGACGCCGAGTTGCGTGAGGATGACGTAGACCAGCGGTATGGCGAGCGCGCCGAAGGTCGCCGGCAGCACTCGCAGGATTGGCGCCGGGGACGGCGCGCTCAGAATGGCCGGAGCGACGTGCAGAATCCGCGCGAGCGCGGCGTACAGCAGATTGCCGAGCGGCGGATGGACGTCGAAGTAAAACGCGTGGGTGAAATACGCGCCGGCGAAACGCTCGTAGTACGCCTCGTCGAACACGACCGCGGCGGGCGAGAAGAGGTTCCAGAAGTGGGTGAAAAGCGAGAGCGCGGTCAGCCCGAGAAGCTCGGGCGTGGGCCGCAAGCGCGGCGAAGCTGTGGGCATGCGCAAAGCTACGCTGACCCATGCATCTTGTAGATATGCCTGCACGCCGAGACAAGACGAATGGCCGGCGGCGCGAGCGGATGCTCGCCTCGCCGCGCTTTGACGGCCGCGTGTTCCGGAACACGCACGACGTATCGACCGGGTTGAAGCCGGGGGTGGAACGACCGACGATGCGCGAATTCCTCTGCCCCGACGAGGACCGCGTTCCGTCGACTCCGCTCCCGCTCGTGGACCCGGTTCCGCAGTGGGGTTCGCGTCCGTCGTCCGGTCTCCGGGTCACCTGGCTCGGACACTCGACGCTGTTCGTCGAGATCGACGGTGCGAGAATCCTTACCGACCCGGTGTGGGGCAACCGGGCGTCACCGCTGCCGTTCGCGGGACCCAAGCGCTTCCATCCGCCGCCGGCGCCGCTCGCCGCCCTTCCGCGACTCGACGCAATCATCCTGTCGCACGACCATTACGACCACTTCGATCGTCCGACGATTCGCGCGCTGGCGGAAAAGCGGCCTGAAACGCCGTTCATCACGTCACTCGGCGTTGGAGAGCGATTGGAGCGCTGGGGCATCCCGCCGAAGCGGATCACGGAGCTCGATTGGTGGGAGACGGCCGAGGTGAATGGCGTTACGCTTACCGCGTCGCCGGCACAGCATTTCTCCGGGCGGGGCATCAAGGACCGCAACACCACGTTGTGGTCGTCGTTTCACCTCCGAGGGCCCAAGCACTCCGTCTTCTTTGGCGCCGACAGCGGTCTCACGCCGGAGTTCGCGGAGATCGCCCGGCGCCTTGGCCCCTTTGATCTCGTGGCACTGGAGATCGGCGCCTACCATCCGTCGTGGGGGGACATTCACATGGGTCCGAAGAACGCGTTGGCGGCGTACAAGATGCTCGCGAGCGGCGCGTTCCTTCCGATTCACTGGGGAACGTTCAATCTCGCGATCCATCCCTGGAGCGAGCCCGCCGAAACACTGGTGGGGCTGGCCGCGCCGGCGGGTGTTCCGCTGATCATGCCCAAGCTCGGCGCTCCGGTCGAGCCCACACAGTCACTGGTCGTGGATACCTGGTGGCGTTCTGTGGCGAGCACGGCGCCGGCGCCACTCGTACGGGTCGGCGCGCCGGAGAGCCTGGTGCCGATCGACGGCGCGATGGACTGAGGGTCAAGGTCAGCGGGGGCGATAGCGGATCGCCTCGGCGATGTGCGCTTCCGCGATCGGCTCGCTTTCCTCGAGATCGGCGATCGTTCGCGCCACTCGGAGCACGCGATCGAAGCCGCGCGCCGAGAATCCGAGCGTGCCCGCGGCCGAAGAAAGCAGGGCTCGCGCGCTCGGGTGGACGTCTGGCCACAGCGCACGCCGCGGCGCGGTTGCGTTGACACGGATTCGGTGCGCGCGACCATAGCGCATCCGCTGCATCTCGCGGACGCGCTCGACGCGAGCCCGGATCGCGGCCGAGGGTTCGCCGCCGCGGAGCTCCCCGAGCGCATCGACCGGCACGGGGGTCAACGTGACGTGCATGTCGATACGGTCGGTGAGCGGGCCGGAGAGCCGCGCGCGATATTTAGTAACCTCTAATTCCGAGCAGACGCAGGGGCGTCGTGGGTCGCCGGCGTACCCGCAGACGCACTGTTGCGTACCCCACCTTTCGGTGGAGACTCAACGCGCGCCGCCCAATTGAGGGCTATCCAGCGAGTCTGGACCACATTGGTCATCACTTGCTCAGGCGCAGGCTTGAGCTTGGACTCCAGCAGAAAGAGGCTGCCAAAAAGTTAGGTTCGAACCCCTGGTGCCTCCGCAACTGGGAGACCGGTCGCCACGAAATCGAGGTTCGGTTTTATCCGGCGATAATCTCGTTTCTCGGCTACAATCCCCTGGCGGGGCCAAAGACGCAGGCTGAACGCGTAACGTATGCGCGCATGTCGCATGGATGGTCGCGGAAGCGGCTTGCGCGAATAAGCGGCGTGGACGAGGCGACGGTGCGACGGATTGAGGCAGGCGCCTCGCGACTGCGGCGCCCATTGCTGAAGGTCTGCCGCGCGCTAGGCCTTAGTAGCAGGTCTGCGAGATCTTCTCATTAAAGAGCTGATCTCCGCGGAATGCGCGGGCGAACCGCCACCGAGTCTGTTTGGGGGGGGCCGGGCATGGCCGTTCGAGGCTCCGATACCTATCGATGGCTCCGCCCAAACAAAGCTCTACTCGGCCACTTCAGGTGAGTTCGGCGTCCTTAGCATATCGCCCGACGGCACTCGCCTGGCGTTCGTGGAGGGAACCTCGGTAAAGCTTCTAATGCTGGGAAGTTCGCCGGGCGTTCGCACCCTGCTCGGCGGAAGTCTGGATCAGATAGCCTAGTCGCCCCTTAGCGCGAGCGTCGCGTTCAGAACCTCGACCACCGACTTCCAGACTCAGGTGACCGCCATCAACGTCGACGGCACTGGGCGGCGCGACGCGGCGAAGACGCGCTTGATGCGCGG
>JAICJQ010000207.1 GCA_025928335.1 Gemmatimonadaceae bacterium | reverse complement strand
TACCTTGGGAAGACCGTCTTCGTCTCCGACGAAGACGGTGAGCGCGGCGCGTATCCTGATTCACTCGTCGGCACCGACACGCACACGACGATGAAAAACGGACTCGGCGTGCTCGGCTGGGGCGTCGGCGGCATCGAAGCGGAAGCGGCGATGCTCGGCCAGCCTGTGTCGATGCTCATTCCCGAGGTGATCGGGTTCAAGCTCCACGGTAAGCTCCCACCCGGCGCCACGGCGACGGATCTCGTGCTCACGGTGACCGAGATGCTTCGCAAGAAGAAGGTCGTCGGCAAGTTCGTCGAGTTTTATGGGACGGGATTGAGCTCGCTTCCGCTCGCCGACCGTGCGACGATTGCCAACATGGCGCCCGAGTACGGCGCGACGATGGGCTTCTTCCCTTGTGATGAAGAAACGCTCAAGTACTTGCGCATGACCGGCCGCGGCGAGCAGCAAGCGAAGCTCGTCGAAGCGTACACGAAGGAGCAGGGCCTCTTCCGCACCGACGCGACGCCGGATCCCGAGTTCACCGACACACTGGAGCTCGACCTCGGCATCGTGGAACCGAGTCTGGCCGGGCCAAAGCGTCCGCAAGATCGTGTGCCGCTGTCGAGGGCGAAGACGATGTACCACGAGGCGCTGTCGGCGGATCTCGCGAAGCTCGGCACGCCGGCCGCGGCGGCCGAGCTGAAACAGGCGACGAAGGTGTCTGGCGAGCCGGCGCTCGCTCCAGCCGCGGTTCTCGTAGCGGATGGAGAAGAACCGGCGAGCGACGGTGTGAAGGTCGAGTACAACGGGCAATCGTTCACGCTGCGCCACGGCGCGGTGGTGATCGCGGCGATTACGAGCTGCACGAATACATCGAATCCGTCGGTGATGCTCGCGGCGGGTCTGCTCGCCCGCAACGCGGTGAAGAAGGGACTGCAGCGCAAGCCGTGGGTGAAGACGTCGCTCGCTCCGGGTTCCAAGGTCGTGACGGATTATCTGCGACAGGCGGGCGTGCAAGAGTATCTCGACCAGCTCGGTTTCCAGCTCGTCGGATACGGCTGCACGACGTGCATCGGGAACTCGGGACCACTTCCCGAGCCGATCGCCCAGGCGATCGAGAGCAAGAAATTGGTGACGGCGGCGGTGCTGTCGGGCAATCGCAATTTCGAAGGACGCGTCAATCCGCTCACGCGCTTCAACTATCTCGCGTCGCCGCCACTCGTCGTCGCGTATGCGCTCGCCGGACGGATGGATCTCGACATCACGCGCGAGCCGATCGGCGTTGGCAAGGACGGCCCGGTTTTCCTCCGCGACATCTGGCCGACGCCCCAGGAAGTGCAGGACGAGATCAATCGCAGCGTGAAGAGCGAATTCTTCAAGACGCAGTACGCCGATGTGTTCAATGGCGACGATCAGTGGCGCGCGCTCGACGTGCCCGCGGGCGAGACCTACGCCTGGGACGCGAGCTCGACCTATGTGAAGAATCCGCCGTACTTCGAGGGAATGACGATGCAGCCGCCGGGCATTCGCCCGATTGCGGGCGCGCGCGCGCTGGCGATGCTCGGCGATTCGATCACGACGGACCACATCTCGCCCGCCGGCAACATTCCGGCGTCGAGCCCGGCCGGCAAATGGCTGATCGCGCAGGGCGTCGAAAAGAAGGACTTCAACTCGTACGGCGCGCGGCGCGGTAATCACGAAGTGATGATGCGCGGCACCTTCGCGAACATTCGCTTGCGCAACGAGATGGTGCCTGGCACCGAGGGTGGGCTGACGACGCGCACGCAGGGCGGCGCGCCAGAATCGATCTACGACGCGTCTATGGCGTACCAGCAAGCGGGCACGCCGCTCGTCGTCATCGCGGGCAAGGAGTACGGCACAGGTTCGTCGCGTGATTGGGCGGCGAAGGGGACGGTGCTCCTCGGGGTGAGGGCGGTGATCGCCGAGTCGTTCGAGCGAATTCACCGGTCGAACCTCGTTGGGATGGGCGTCCTGCCGCTCGAGTTCACGAATGGCGAGACGCGGCAGTCGCTCGCGCTCACGGGCTTTGAGACCTTCGACATCGACGGGCTCGACGCCGCGTTGAAACCGAAAGCCAAGCTCACCGTGCGCGCGAAAGGCGCCGGTGGTGCCGAGAAGAAGTTCACGGTCGTGGCGCGGATCGATACGCCGGAAGAGATGCGGTACTACACGAACGGCGGGATTCTACCGTATGTGCTCAGGCAACTAGTTGGCGGAAGAGCTTAGCGCGAACGCGACAAAAAAGAGCGGGCTCCAACCGGAGCCCGCTCTTTCCCTCTTTCCCCTACCACCCCACTACCACCCCGTCTTCTTCGTGATATCCACGTTGTTTCCAATCACCCCACCCAGAATTCCCCCCACCGCCGCGCCGATCAATCCGCCCTTCACCTTGTCGCGCGAAGTCGTTGCGCCGATCACCGCGCCAGCCGCGGCGCCGATCGCGGCGTCACGCTGCGTGTGCTTCTCGACCCGCGTCGGCGGCTCGGGAGCCGGGTAGTAGCCACCGCTGCTGGCACTGCTGGAGCCGCTAGACCGGCGGGCCGTGGAAGTGCGACGTACCGGTGCACTTCGGTAAACCGGCTGCCGGGCAACGGTCTGCAGTGCCTGCGGAGCGTTCTGGTTCGCATAGCCCGCTTCTGTGGGCGACACGAATTGCTGCGGATTGTAGGCTTGGGCTTGCGATGCGAGCGCGAGGTCATTCTTCAGCGCGTCGTCGAGCGCGGGTGTGCCCTTTCCACCGCAAGCAACCGCCAGGACCGCCACCGGCACGAGACTCAACCATTTTGTGTATCGCATCGCATTCTCCGTCGAAAGTCGTCGTGACATTCGCCAGAGGTAATTGGCATGCGCCATTCCCCGTTTTAACCCTGCCGATCGAGCGTTTAGTTTCCTTAGCGTCTCCTCTGGGAACAGCTGGTGTCCTGATTCGTGGATTGTGTCTCTTTTCTTTCACGATGATTGCGTCGCAAACCCGTATACCTCATCTTGCTGCTTCCTTAAACCCGCGCAGCCGCCGTTTACTCATGACTCCGCTTCTCCGTCAGACGCGCTTCGCCGCGATCGGGGTCGCCCTACTCGGAGCAGCCGCCGGTGCTCAGCAGCCGGCACCGGGCTCGGCCGCCTTCGCTCCTGAGGTTGGGCAAGCCGCCCCCGAGTTCAGCCTCCCCGGGGGCACCCGTTACGGGCTCCTCAAGAACCCTGTCAGGCTCAGCGACTATCGCGGCCAAACGGTCGTGATCGCGTTCTTCCCGAAGGCAAGGACCAAAGGCTGAACGGTCCAAATGGAGGCGTACCGTGATCAGTACGCCACGCTCTTCAACAACGGCAAGAAAGTCGTCGTGATCGGCATCAGCACCGACGCCGACACCACCCAGGCGAACTGGGCACGCGACTCCGGCTTTCCCGTCGTCTTTGCCAGTGACCCGGATCAGGCAGTCGCCAAGGCGTATGGCTCGGCCGACGGAAAGGCCGATACACGCAATGTGTTTGTCGTCGGGCCGGACGGCAAAATCGCCGCGCGCATCATGAAGTTCAACGTGCTATCCGCGGACGCGTACGCGGAGCTTGGTAAGGCGGTAACGGCAACTCTACCCGCCGGATCGTCGCATTAACGCGGGCATGGCGGTGTCGTCAACGGGGACCGCCCGCACGCTGCTGTTAGAGTTGTATGATGCCGCGGTCGCCGCCGCCGCTCCCGGCGCGGCGACCGCGCGCGCGATCGACGCCCTGGAGCTCGGACGAGCCCGGCGCGTCTGGCTTTTCGCCATCGGCAAAGCCGCACGACCGATGGCCGCGGCGGCCGTTCGCTCGCTCCAGCGCGGGCTGCACTCCATCATCGGCGGAGTCGTCGTCGCGCCGGATGATGCGCCGGCTCCGTACCCGACGCTCGCTTCCTTACGCGGCGACCATCCGATTCCAGGACGGCACTCGTTCGAAGCGGCAACGAAGATCGCCGAAGTCGCCGCGGGACGCCGCAGCACGGACATCGCCATCGTCCTGATCTCCGGCGGCGCGTCATCGCTCATCGGCGCGCCCGTACGCGGGATCGCCGAGTCCGATTTCATCGTACTGCACGAACTGTTGCTCGGCTCTGGACTCGACATCGCGACCATGAACTCGGTGCGGAAGCGCTTCTCGCGCTGGAGCGCCGGACGCCTCGCGCTCGCGCTCGCACCGGCGACGATCTATTGCCTCGCCATCTCAGACGTCGCCAACGATGACATGTCCGTCATCGGATCCGGCCCCTGTGTTCCAGATACGTCGACGGCGAAGGAGGTTCGAGAACGACTCGAGCGAGCCGGCCTGTTCGAGCGCGTTCCTCAGGCAATGCGCGACTACCTCGGCGGCGTGGCGCGGGGCACGACCCCCGAGACGCCGAACCAGTCGCATCCCGCTTTCGCGCACATCACGGCCCGCGTTATCGGCAACACTCGCGTCGCGCTCGAAGGTGTCGCTGCCGCGGCGCGCGATCACGGGCTCGAGAGCAGGATCATGCCGAACCGTCTTGACGGTGAAGCCGCCGCCGCCGGCGAAGCGATTGCGCGAACACTCATCGCGAGCCGCGCCGCGAGCTCGACGAGCGGCATCGTCGTTTGGGGCGGCGAAACGACGGTGACGTTGAATGCGAGAAGCGAATCGCCGGCCGGGGGCGGACGATGTCAGGAGCTCGCGCTCGCTGCCGCCCGCGTGTTCAGCGAAGCCGGGAGCGGCGCCGAGGGCATCACCCTGCTCGCTGCGGGCACCGACGGGCGGGATGGTGCTACCGATGCGGCGGGCGCGGTCATCGATTCCACGACATGGGACGCCATCGCGGCCGCGGGCCGCGATCCGACGCGCGCGCTCGCCGGCCATGAATCGCATGGCGCACTCGCCGCCGCGAATGTGCTGGTTCCGAGGCGCGACACCGGAACGAACGTCAACGACGTCGTGATCGGACTCGTTTAGCTTTTTCCGCATGTCAGCACCATTTACCGTCGGCATCATCCAGGACGACGCCGGCAACGATACCGCCAGGAACGTCGAGGCCGCGGTCGGCCGCATCCGCGAGGCCGCGTCGCGCGGCGCGCAGATCATTTGCCTCAAAGAGCTGTTCAACGCGCCGTACTTCTGTAAATCGCAGCAGTGCGAGCGCTTCGATCTCGCCGAACCGATCCCCGGTCCGACGACCGACACGATGCAGTCGTTGGCGAAGGAGCTCGGGGTCGTCCTCATCGTACCGATCTTCGAGAAACAAGCGCGCGGTGTCTATCGCAACTCGGCCGCGATCATCGACGCCGACGGATCGATGCTCGGCGTGTATCGCAAGATGCACATTCCCGATGATCCGCTCTTCAACGAGAAGTACTACTTCACGCCCGGCGATGCCGCGACCGACGATAGAATCGATGCGATTGGGCGAGTCGCCAAGCAAGCCAGCGGCTTTCGCGTTTGGAAAACCCGCTTCGCCAACATCGGCGTGTTGATCTGCTGGGACCAATGGTATCCCGAGGCGGCGCGGATCACGGCGCTCCTCGGCGCCGACATTCTCTTCTACCCGACGGCAATCGGCTGGCATCCACGCGAGAAGTCGGAATTCGGCAAGGCGCAGGTCGAAGCCTGGCGGACGATGCAGCGCGCGCATGCAATCGCCAACGGCGTCTTCGTCGCGTCGCCGAATCGCGTCGGCCACGAGGACGAACCCGGAACCGACGGCATCGAGTTCTTCGGCAACTCGTTCATCGCCGATCCGTTCGGACGCATCCTCACCGAAGCCGGCACCGACACCGCGATTCTCACCGCGACGTGCGACCCGCGGCTCATCGAGGACACGCGCCGCAATTGGCCGTTCCTCCGCGACCGCCGGATCGACGCCTATGCGCCGATCTTGAGCCGCTACCTCGGCGCGTAGCCGTTCGTGAGCTTCCGCTTTCCCGCGGAGTGGTCACCGCATGCGGCAACGTGGATCGCGTGGCCGCACCATGAGCCCGACTGGCCGGGCAAGCTCGCGCCGATCCCCTGGGTCTACGCCGAGATCGTACGCGTGCTGCATCGGCACGAGCGAGTCGAGATCCTCTGTCACGATGAAGACGTGCGCGAATCGGCGCGCGAGCATCTCGCCGCGCACAGCGTGCGCGAGAACTTTGGGCTTCACATCGTCCCGAACGATCGCGTCTGGACCCGGGACTCCGGCCCGACCTTCGTGATCGGCGACGACGGCCGCACGTCGCTCATGAACTGGCGCTTCAATGCGTGGGCGAAATACTCGAATTACGAGCGCGATGCAAAGATCGGCGCGGCAGTGGAAGAGATCACGGGCTTCCGACGCATCGAGCCTGTGCGCCCCGACACCGGCGAGCGCGTCGTACTCGAGGGCGGAGCGATCGAGACGGATGGCGAGGGAACGATGCTCGTCACTGAGGAGTGTCTGCTGTCGCCGGTGCAGGCGCGGAACCCCGGCCTTTCACGCGCGGGCTACGAACAGGTTTTCCGCGATTACCTCGGAATTCGCCACACTATTTGGCTGGGTGAAGGGTGTGTGGGCGACGACACCCACGGGCACATCGACGACGTCGCGCGCTTCACCGCCCCGGGTATCATCGTGCTTGCGTACGAAGAAGATCCGGCGGATGACGAAAACCATCGCCGTTCGGTCGACAACCTCGAGCGTCTCCAGCTCGCCGGCGGCGCGGACGGCGCGTTGCGCGTCGTGAAGCTACCTTTCCCTCGCCCCGTCGAGATGCAGGACGAGCGACTCCCGGCGAGCTATGCGAACTTCTACGTCGCCAACGGGGTCGTCATCGTTCCAACGTTCAATGACCGCAACGACCGGGTCGCGCTCAACACGTTGGCAGAGCTGTTTCCCGAC
>JAICJQ010000160.1 GCA_025928335.1 Gemmatimonadaceae bacterium | reverse complement strand
AGGTAGCTCTTGAGCACCTTGTAGACCGTCAGGCCGATGATCCCCGTCGGGATGAAGGCGACGACGAGCTTCTTGAACACGTCCCAGTTGAAGAACTTCTTCCAGTACAACACGACGACCGACAGAATGGCGCCGAACTGGATGATGATCTGAAAGCTCTTGAGGAATTCCGTCTCGGCGAGCCGCATCGCGTGCGACGCGAGGACTAGGTGCGCAGTGGACGAGACGGGGAGGAATTCAGTGATGCCTTCAACGAGGCCGAGAATGACGGATTGTGCGATCGACAGGCTGCCGTCGGGGGGGAGCGATTGCGGGAGGATCACGTCGTCTGGGATGGAGTGGTCTCGGCGCCGCCACGCTGTGTCGTCGACGGCAGCGACAGCGCGTACTCATAAAACGATTCGTACAACCCGACGATCGACTCGAGGTTGAACCGCTCGCGCGCGTCGCGGGCGGCGAGATTGCTCATCGCGGTCCAGCGGTCGCGGTCGCGCAGAAGACCGAGCGCCGAGGCGGCCATGCCGTCGATGTCGCCGACGGGACAGAGAAAGCCGGTCTCGTTGTCGCGTACGACTTCCGGCAATCCTCCGGCGCGCGTGCCGATCACGGGCACGCCCGAGGCCAATGCCTCGAGCGCGCTCAACCCGAACGATTCGCTGTCCGACGGCAGGAGGAAGAGGTCCGCGCCCGCGAGCAACGGCGCCACCGCGTCGATCTTCCCGAGGAAGAAGACCTTCTCCTGAACGCCGAGCTCCCGCACCTCGGCCTCGGCGTCCACGCGGTCAGGCCCGTCCCCCACCATCACGAGGACCGAGGGTACTTCCCGCGCCACGCGTGCGAACACGCGGACGACATCCCGCACGCGTTTCACCGGTCGGAAGTTGGAGACGTGCATCAGCACGCGTGTCTCCGAATTCACCTGCTCGTCGAGAATCGACGTGTAGCGCGACCGGTCGTAAACGCTCGGGTCGACGAAGTTGGGAATGACTTCGATGCGGCAGGCCGTGCAGCCGAAGGTCGTGAGCGTCTCCGTCTGGAGGAAGCGAGACACCGCGGTCAGCCCGTCCGATTTCTCGATCGAGAATTTCGTGATCGGACGGAAGGACGGATCCTGTCCGACGATCGTGATGTCCGTGCCGTGCAACGTGGTGACGACGCGAATGTCGGGGCGCGTCGAACGGAGCATCTCCTTGGCGATCCACGCGCTCGTCGCGTGCGGAATCGCGTAGTGGCAGTGCAGCAGGTCCAGGCCGTGCGACAGCGTCACCTCGTGCATCCGGACGGCGAGTGCCAAATCGTACGGCGGGTACTCGAACAGGGGATACCGGCCGACGTCCACTTCGTGGAAGTAAATACGCGGCGTAAACGACGGCAGGCGAAACGGCTGCTTGTAGGTGATGAAATGGACTTCGTGCCCGCGATGGGCGAGCGCGATTCCAAGCTCGGTGGCGAGCGCCCCGGAACCGCCGTAGGTGGGATAACAGGTAATCCCGACTTTCACGCGCCGGTATCCCTGAGCTGGCGGACCGATTGCGACCACGCCGACGCCTCGGACTGCCAGGTCGGAACCGTCGGGTCGAGACGGGTCACGGCGTCCGCCGGCAGCTGATGCCGGAACCAGGTGCGCTGTCGCTTGGCGTACTGGCGGGTTTGAATGAGCACGGCCTGCCGCGCCGCGTCGAGCGTGAGCTCACCGAGCTCCATTCGCCGCAGGATGTCATACCCCGTCGCATTCCACGCCAGCGCCGTTGCCGGAACCGTATTCATCAGTCGCTCCACCTCCCGCGGCCAGCCATCGTCGAGCATTCCATCGAGACGCGCCGCGATGCGCTCCGCGAGCGACGGCCCAGGGTCCACCAGAAGATAGCGGGCGCGCCAACGCGTGGGTCGGGCGCGCTCTCGATGCAGTTCGCTCATCCGCCGCCCGGTGAGCAGCGCTATCTCGATCGCCCGCAATAACTGCGTCCGACCCAGATGGCTTCGGTCGGGGTCGAGCGCAATCGCCCAGCGTCGAAGCTCACGGATATCGAGCGTGGCGAGGGCGCGCTCCAGGCTTCGCCGTGACGCTGCATCGAGTGGGGGCTCGTCGAACAACCCCTCGAACAGCGCGCGCAGGTACAGACCCGTTCCGCCGACGATGATCGGGTCCCTTCCCTCGCGCCGCGTCGATTCGATCCACGCCGATGCGTGCTCGGCCCACGATGCCGCCGAACAGCGCTCGGTCGGCTGGGCGATGTCGATGCCGAGATGCGGCACACGCGCCCGCTCCTCGGCGGTCGGCTTGGCCGTCCCGATGTCGAAGCCGCGATAGACCTGCCGCGAGTCCGCGCTGATGATCGTCGTCCGCTCGCGCTCGGCCAACCACATCGCCACCGCGCTCTTGCCGGCCGCCGTCGGGCCGCAGATCACGCGAACGTCAGCGTCGGCCGAAGCGTCGGTCAAGCTCGTCCCAGGTCAGTTGGACGATCGTCGAGCGGCCGTGGACGTCGTGCGCGGGAAGCGTCGTGTCGCGCAACGCGACGAACAGCGCACGCATCTCCGACGGCGAGAGCGCGTCGCCCGCCTTGATCGCCGCCTTGCAGGCCACGGTCGCGGCGAGTCGCTCGTGTCGTTGGTGGGCGCTCGCCTCTCGGTCGCCGGACAGCGCGGCGAGCGTCTCGCGCAAACAGCGCTCCGGGTCGAAGCGCGGATGCGGCATCGGCACGGCGCGAACGATCAGCGTGTGCCCGCCGAAGCCTTCGATCTCGAACCCCAGTTGGTCCAGCACTTCGCGATCGCGCTCGTACGCCTCAGCCTCGGCAGGACCGAGGTGGAGCGTCATCGGAAAGAGAAGCCGCTGCCCCGGGCTCTCACCGCGCTCGAGCACGTTCATGAATCGCTCGAAGAGCACGCGCTCGTGCGCCGAATGCTGATCGATGAGCACGATCCCATGATCGTGCTCGAACGTGATATAGGTATTCCGCAGCTGAAAGAGCGGCGGCACCGGCCCTTCCTCGCGCTCAACCGGCGCGGGCTCGCTCTCGGTGAGCGTGGCGGCGTCGACGCCGTTCGATTCGAGGCTTTCGAACAATCCGTCCCGCGGCTGCGGCGGCGCATACGTGAGCGTTTCCACATCGACGACGGCAGGAACCGGTGGCGCGCGCATCGTCCATTGCGGGCGTCCGAGGAATCCACTCGCCTCGAATGTGCCGAGCGCGCGGCGCACCGCGTTCTCGACGACGCGCTCGACCTGCCAGCGATCGGTGAGTCGGACCTCGGCTTTCGCCGGGTGGACGTTGACGTCCACCATGTCGGCGCCGACAACGACGTCGAGAAAAAGCGTCGGCCGCACACCAGCGGGAATCGTCGATCGATATGCCGCTTCGGCCGCGCGCGCGATGCCCGTGTCGCGAATGGCCCGCCCATTTACCGAGAGAAACACGCG
The DNA here is from genome assembly GCA_025928335.1 of Gemmatimonadaceae bacterium. Classification (GTDB taxonomy): domain Bacteria; phylum Gemmatimonadota; class Gemmatimonadetes; order Gemmatimonadales; family Gemmatimonadaceae; genus JAQBQB01. The sequence goes on along the minus strand of JAICJQ010000160.1, from coordinate 7,255 downwards.
GCGCGTGGCCGTGCCGACATCAGCCGGCCGCTCGACGAGACCGGCAACGTGGATCATTCCGGCGACGTCGTTGACCGGAAGAAGCCGAGCCGCGAAATCCCCGCCGTACACGGCGGCGAGGCGATCGCGAAGTGTCGCGCTCCGCGGCAGGACGAGCACGGTCTTCCCGTCGTGCTCGAGCGTGACCCGCACATCGCGCCGTGTCAGCGCCATCGTCCCGACGACGTCGAGCACCGCGCGCCACTCTGAGCGCGCCCCGCGGAGAAATTTCAGACGTGCCGGTGCGTTGAAGAACAGCCGCGACACGCGCACGGTCGTCCCCCGCCGGCGCGCTGTCGACGCGACCTCGGCGACCGTCCCGCCATTCGCCCGGACGATGGTGCCTGCTCCGTCCTCCGGCGATGTCTCGAGCTCGAGCTGCGACACGGACGAGATGGCGGCCAGCGCCTCGCCGCGAAAACCGAAGCTTCGCACGCCCACGAGATCGCGGGCCGAGCGAATCTTCGATGTCGCGTGTCGCTCGAGTGCAAGCACGGCGTCCTCGGGGCCCATCCCATGCCCGTCGTCGCTCACTCGAATTGTCTGACGCCCACCCTCTTCAATCGCCAGGTCGATCGATGTCGCGCCGGCATCGAGCGCGTTCTCGATCAGCTCCTTGACGACGGACGCCGGCCGCTCGACGACTTCGCCGGCGGCAATTTGATCGGCGACAGCGCTGGGGAGCACAGCGATGACGGGCATGGGGGGTAAGGTATTGGATGCACGCTCGCTTCGCTCGCTGGGAGCCTCAGCGAGCGTCCTTACTCCATACTCTGTCCATCCAACAGAATCAAAACGGCACTCTCCACCCACCCTTCTCTTCCGTCATCGAGCCGCGTCCGAACCCATGCGCCCTGTTGACCGGTGACGCGAACCACTTCTCCAATGAGGGCGGTCGGGCCGCGTTCGCTGCCGAGTTGGGGATCTGCGCTCAGCGATTCGGTGCGACGCATGACGGCCACATGGCGGCCCGACGCGCGGTCGGCGAGGAAGAAGCCGATGATGAGCAGGACCACCGATGCAGCGGAGGCCACACTGAGCTCGAAGCCGCGCCACGCAACGCGACGCATTGCCCGAATGGCGGCGATGAGCCAAGCTGCCAACCAGATCGCCGCGCCGACGTCGAACACCCACGCGGGCGAGACGGGCGGCACCCAGCCCGCGCTATCCCACGCCAACGAGTGCACGAGCTCTACCCGATCACGAACGTCCGACGCGAGCGGCTCCATGCGAAGCGCGCGCTGCCACGCTGCCACGCTGCGCGCCGTGTCGGAAACGGCCCACGACGCCGTTCCGAGATTCGCCCACGCGTCGGGCGCGTCAGGCTCGGCATTCACCGACGCAACGAACGACTCGCGGGCCGCGACGAAGTTGTGCTGTCCGTACGCCGCGACACCTTCGTCGAAGAAGCGGCGCGCATCGGCAATTCCCTTCGCGTGGGCGATCGCCACGCCGCCACCGACACCGCATAGAACGAACACGGTGATAATTCCCATGACGCGACCGAATGCGTAGCCCCGCGGCAACGCCTCTTCGTCGATCGTCTTGCAGAGCTTCGCGGCGGTACGAGCAGCGTCCTCGGGAAATGCGCGCGCCGACGAGAACGCGGCTTCATCCAGGTCACGAAGAAAACGCTCGGCGTCCTGCGCCGTCGCCGTGGACACACCGCGGCGTCGAAGGGCGCGCGTCAGGCTGCCTGGTCGCGCGAACGCATCGGGCGACAAGCTCAATCGCTCGGCGAGCGCGCGCGTGTATGCCCGGCGCACTTCCGAGGCATCGTGCGACCGCCCGGCGTCCCGGAATGCCGCCAGCATCGCCGCCGGTCGCGTCGCTCGCTCGGTGGACGGTCCACGTTTTCGCCGGCGCTCCCTGAGCGTCATCGCCGGAATAGGTACCAGTGCGAGCAGCGCCCAGAATGCCGGATGTTCGTGCAACGGCGCACTCGGCGCGCCCCGATACCGCGGACGAAGTGGAAGCAGCGTCTCGGTGCGCGCCGTGTCACCCGAGGCGAGGGTGCCCGGCCCGATGCGAACGTGGGTCGGGTTCGTCGAGGCGATCTCGTAGCGGCGTGAGTCGGGATTGAAGTAGCCGTACCTGATCGGCGGCAAGTCGAGCTCACCCGCGACGCGAGGCGTCAGCACCCAATCGAATTCTTTCGAACCGGCGATGCGGCGCGCCGTCGTGTCGACTTGCACGCGCTCGTCGCCTTTCACGAGCGTCGCCCACGCTACGCCGACCGACGGACGTGGGAAGAGTTTCACGTTCCCCGTTCCCGAAACGCGAACCGTCAACAACATCGGGTCGCCGACGCGCGACGCGCTCGTGTCGAGCTTCGCGGCAACGTGAAGACTGCCGACCGCACCCCCATAGTCCGCGGGTCGGCCCGCCGATGGTGGTTCGACGGCGATGACGACGGTGCTGTCCGTCTGCAGCTCGTGTGTTTCCTCGCGACTGAAGAAGCTCGCCGAGAGCGGCAGTGAATAGACGAGCTGCGCGGGCGGAATCGCAAACCGTCCCGGCATCAACGGGAAGAGCGCGCGCTGATAGACGAGCGCGTCGAAGCAGTGCTCGCCGACCTGGCGCCGCGGCGGTACGCCGCGCGTCGGCAGGTCATAGGCAAGCATCGATTGCATGTCCGGCGGAAAGAACGTTGGGTTTCGGCGCAGCCGATCGCGTACCGTCGAATTCAGAAAGACGGCAACCTCGTAATTCGCCTGCTGGCCGACGTACACCGTTTCCGGTTTCGCCAGCGCGTGAAAGCTCACCTCGAGGCTCGTGTCGACGCGCGCCCGCGCGATCACGGCCGGCAGCGGTGCACGACCGGTTGCCGGGGTGATGGCGATCTGCAGCGGACGTGAACGCGATACGGCGTTGCCGAGGCGCGCCTCGAACGACGGAATCGTGAACACGCCGGTATGGTCCGTCGTGAGCACGTAGCTGTACTCGACCGTCGTCAGGTTCTGCTCGCGCGAATAACGAATGTGCGGCGAGACAGTCGAGCGAAGGATGTCGAACCCCACGAACGGAGGCGGAATGACCTCCGGGCCGCTGTTGCCGGGCGCGCTGGCCGCGACACTGATCTCGACGGCGTCGCATGCCGGCGCGGCGTCGGGCGCGTGCACGGCGATCGCCAGCTGGGCGACGAGCGCGAGCGCCTGGATCACCAGTCCTTTCCTCCCGGAGGCGGCTCGACGCGATTCTGTTTTTGCTTTTTCGCTTGCACGTCACGCTCTTCGCGCGCCGCGCTGCCGAGCAGTTGCTCCGCCTGTTGCTGCCCAAGACCGCCCTGCGGTTGCGGCGACTGCCCCTGCGGTTTGTTCGAACCACCGCCGCCGCCCCCGCCACCGCCGCCTCCACCACCGCCGCCACCCTGCTGCTTCTTTCGCAGCGCGAGCTCGTAGTTCCACTTTGCGTCGAGATCGTTCGGACGCATCAGGATGGCCTTCTTGTAGACCGCGAGCGTCGAGTCGAGCTCACCGTTGTCCTGGCCTTCCGCCGCGGCAAGTCCCGGCTTCAAGTGGGCGAGGCCAAGATTGAACAACGAGCGGAAACGCGTCTCTTCCTTTTTGCTCTCGCCCGCTCGACCGAGAACTTCGGCGGCTGACGTGTTCGAGTCGCCCGCGACGAGCGCGGTGCCAAAGTTGTAGAGGGTTTCCTCGGACTTGTCGCCGGCGGCAATGGCATCGCGATAGAGCGACGCCGAGCGCGCGTACTGTCCGGAGTGAAATGCGGTCGACGCTTGCTGGTTTCGCGTGAATCGCGCGCACCCGCTGAGGAAGAGCGCGAATACGAGCCCTGCCGCGGCGGCCGTCTCGGCGGCCGCCGGCCGCAACACTCGTCGGCCCCGACGTTCGATCAACATCGTGTCCAGCAAGAGCAGGAAGAACGCGGGAAAGAGGAACCACTGAAAGCGCGGCGTCTTCGACTCGCCGCCGAGGCTCGCGCGCGACTGCGTCCGCAACGTGGCGAGCGCCGACTTGATGCGCGCCGCCTTGTCGGTCTCGCCCGCCTCGATAAAGGTGCCGCCCGCCGCGTCAGACGCGGCCTTGAGCAACTCAGGGTGATACTGGGTCACGACCGTCGTTCCGTTCTCATCCTTTTTCAACGTCGTCGTTCCGTCGGGGTTCTTCATCGGAATCGTTGCCCCGGCGGTGGTACCGAAGCCCACCGTCACCACGCTGATGCCCTGCGAACCAGCCCGCTTGGCCTCGGTGATGATGTCCTCGGTTGGCTCGAAGGCCTCACCATCGCTCATGACGACCAGCGCGCGATCCGCGCCACCGTTGGTCACGGTGAGAAGATCGACGCCCTGCCGGATCGTCCGGGCCAATGAACTGCCCGCCTGACCCACCACCGAAGGATCCAGGTTGTCGAGGAAAAGGTCCAGGGCACCTTCGTCGATCGTCAGCGGCGACAGCACATAGCTCCGCCCGGCGAAGGCGAGCACGCCCATGCGATCGCCCGGCGACAACGCGCGCAGGCGCCGCACTTCCTGTTTCATACGTTCCAGCCGGCTCGGCTTCTCGTCCTGGGCCATCATCGAGAGTGACGCGTCGAGCGCCAACACCATGTCGATACCGCGCGACCGTACAACGCTCCGCTCGTCGCCCCACCGCGGTCCCGCGACCGCCACGCCAACGAGTGCGCTGGCGAGCCCTAGTCGTGTCATTCGCCAACCGGGACTGGCCAGCGTATTGGGCGGAATCAGCCGCGACACGACGTCGAGGCTCCCCAGTCGCTGGAGACGCGCCCGCCGTTGGCGGTGGGCGTGGCGAAGGACGAGGATTGCCAGCAACGGCAGGATGATCGCCAACGGCAGCAACCAGAGATGATCGAATATGACGTTGTTCATCGTCATGGCAGCGGCCCTCGTCGCGCCGCGAGCAGCAGCTCGGCGACGAGCATGAACGCCGCCAAATAGAGCGGCCAGCGGAAAAGCTCGGTGTAGCGAACGTATGAGCGCGTGCGTACGGGCTCGCGTTCCAGCTGATTGATCTCCGCGTAGATGCGCTGCAACGCCGCGGCATCGCGCGCGCGATAGTACCGCCCGCCCGTCGTCTTGGCGATGTCGATCAGCAACGGCTCGTCGATTCGCACGAGACGGTTCTCATACCGCAGCCCGAACAAGCCGCGCCCCACCGGCACCGGCGCCATGCCTTCGGTCCCGACGCCAATCGTGTAGATCTTGATCCCGAACACCGCGGCCGCCTTCGCCGCCGTGCGCGGGTCGATCGAGCCGCGATTGTTCTCACCGTCGGTGAGGAGAATCATCACCCGCGAACGTCCCGGTGCGTCGCGCAGCCGGTTCGCCGCCGTGGCGATGGCCGTACCGATGGCGGTGCCGTCCTCGAGCTGACCCGCCGCGAGATTGTCCACCGCGCCGGTCACGACGGGATAGTCGGTCGTCAACGGGACCTGGGTCAACGCTTCCGCCGCGAACGCGACGACGCCAATGCGATCGCTCGTTCGCGCGTTGATGAAGCGTTTGACGACGTCTTTCGCGACCTCGAGTCTGTTCTGTGGCTGGAAATCCTGCGCGAGCATCGAGCTCGAGAGGTCGATGGCGAGGACGATGTTGATGCCCTCGCTCGTCACGTCTTCGGCGTGCGCACCCGATCGCGGTCGCGACAGCGCGACGATCATCGAGGCCAGCAACAGGTTCCGAAAGAGGAAGAGGAAAAGTGTCGTCTTGCGCCCGGCGCGCGGGCCGATCGCCAACACCGACACGCGCGAGAACACGATGGCCGGCGCCTTCCGTCGACGCCGCACGATCCACCAGACCGGCAGCACGATCAGAAACACCAAGACCCACGGCGTCGCGAACTGAATCGAGCCGATGGATATCATGCGGCCGCGGCCTGTTCGGATGGCGTGGGCTGCGACGCGCGATGCTCGATGCCGACGATGGCGCGCGCTTCGCGCCCCAGCTCGCGCGCGCGTTCTCCGCTGACCGGTCGTCGCGCGAACTTGATGAGATCCGCGTCCGTCAACACCCGAGCGAGCCGGTCCTGTGGGATATGGACGGCGTGCCCGACCGCCCGCTCCAGCTCCGTGCTCGTCAGCGCGAGCGATGCTTCGGTGTAACGCGCGGCGAGATAGTCGCGCAGCACTTCGATCATCAGAGCCACGTACCGTCCGCGCTCCCCAGCGTCGACGAGACCCAGGGCCTCGATGCGCTGGAACTCCGCTTCAGCGCGCTCATACGGATCGACGACGATAGCAAGCGCCGGTTGCTTGCGGCGCCGCCGCCGCATCCACCACAGGATCAACCCGATGATCGCCGCGGCGATGAGCACCCAGATCCACCACGGAAATGGATTGGGCTCGAAGAGCGCGCGCGGAGGTTTGGGTACGCGCTGCGCGCTGTCCTTCGGCAGCAGACTTCGCACGAAGACGGTGTACCCGGCGACCGGCACCCGCCTCGTCGCCCCATTCAGTTTGACGAGGACGTCGTCGAGCCGGATTGGTTGCTTGCCAACGTCCCACGCCGCCACGCGATAGTCGGCGTACTGCTCGACGGCGGACGTATCCGCGCTCGTTCGCACCGTCACCGGGTCGAGCGATTGAACGGTGGCCGTCGAATCGAGCACGCGCGGAAATTCGATCGTCGCACCGGCAGGCGCCCGCACGCCGATCGTGATTCGGAACGGATCACCGATGCGCACGCTGTCGGGTGAGAGCGTAACGCCGGCTTTCACGGCGATCTGCTGCGCAAATAGCGGCATGGCGCCGAGGAGGAAAAACGTCGACCAAACGACCAATCGCCCAATCGCCCAATCGCCCTTTCGCCCGGTCGTCACATTCGGATCCTCGTCTCGCGCTGCCGGAAAAAGCGCAACAGCGGCTCCATGATCCCCTTGTCCGTCGTCACCGGGATCTCGTCGATCGCCAGCCGTCGGAGCAGGTGCCGGCGTTGGCCCGCTTCGTCGGCCACCCGGACGTCGAATGCTTTTCGCACGACGGGATTGCTCGTGTCCACGTCCAGCGTCGCACCCGTCTCCGGATCTACGAGCCGCACGAGCCCGATGTCCGGCAGCACGCGCTCGCTCGGATCCTCCACCGTCACCGCGACGACGTCGTGTCGCTGCGCGAGGAGCTTGAGCGGACGCTCGACGTTCGTGCCGAGGAAGTCGGAAACGAGAAAGATGATCGCCTTGTGGGCGAGCATCTTGTTGAGATACTCCGTCGCGCCGCCGATGTCCGTGCCGCGCCCTTT
>JAICJQ010000079.1 GCA_025928335.1 Gemmatimonadaceae bacterium | reverse complement strand
CTGTTCACTCCCGCTGTTCACTCCCGCTGTTCACTCCCGCTGTTCACTCCCGCTGTTCACTCCCGCTGTTCACTCCCGCTGTTCACTCCCGCTGTTCACTCCCGCCGTTCCCCCCCTGGCTTTCTGACTACATGACCGGCCCTTTCGCTTCAATCTCCTTGAGACCGGCGGCCTTGAGGATGGCGTTCAGCTTCGGCAGCTCCGTGTTCATGAGCTTCTGAAGCTTCGTCATGTCCCGATTCAACTCGGACGACAGCACCTTGTACACATCGTACGACTGTTGCGTCGGCCTGCCGTCGCTCGATTGCACGACGCCGAGCAGCGCGCCGATGCGGTTGTTGAGACGGATCGGGTAGTTGAGCGGGTCCTGGCCGCTGCGGTTCTTCGTTTGATATACCGAGTCTTCGACCTCGCCGATGCCGGCCACGAACGGCGTCGCGAGTGACTTGAACTGAGTCTGCTGCGCGCCGGTCAATTTGCCCTCGCGGTCGGCAACCTCGCCCTTGACGCGACGAATGTCTTTCACCGCGTCGTTCGCCTCGGTGAACCGATCGCGAATCTGCAGCGCGAGCGTGGACTGCGCCTGCCAGTCGGCGAGCGTCGCCTTGATGCGCGGATCGGGAAGGATCTTGAATGTCTCGGTGCTGACCGGTTTTCCGGCGACGTTGAGGCGCACCTTGTACGTACCCGGCGGCACGAGCGGCCCGGTGACGTTCGCCGCCCAGAGGATCATGCCCGGAAAGCTCGCCGCGTCGGGATAGCGCATGTTCCAGAGGAAGGTGTTGACGCCGCGGCGATTGGCGACGCGCGGCGGAGGCGGCGGACCGAAGCCGCCTTCTTCGGGATTCGGTGCGGCAGCCGCGGCCGCGCTGTCAGCTTTGCTGGTGTAGCTGCGAATGACCTTGCCCGTCGCGTCGAGGAAGTCCAGCGCGACGTCTTCGCTTCCCGATTTCAGCCAGTACTGTACGACCACCCCGTTCGGCGGATTCTGGCCCGTGGGATGGATGGGCGCGTTCTCCGGCGTGAGCGCCTGATTGCCACCGCCAAACCCGCCGCGGCCGACACCAAAGCCGCCTCCACTCGCCATCCGGTACTGGTCGCGCGGCTTGAACAGATGCGCATTGCTCGCAACGATCGCGTCGCTCATCTGCTCGAGCGTCGAGATGTCGTCCATGATGTAGAAGCTGCGGCCGTGCGTCGCGAGCACGACATCGCCTTCCTTGTAGACGAGGTCGTGCACAGGGACGATCGGCAGATTGAGGCGGAGGCTCTGCCAGTGTGCGCCGTCGTCGGCCGAGAACCAGGCACCGCGTTCGGTACCGGCGATGAGCAATCCGCGCTTGTTCGGGTCCTCGCGCACGACGCGCGTGAACTCGCTCGTCGCGATGCCGTTGTCGATGCGCGTCCAGTGGGCCCCGCAGTCAGTCGTCTTCCAGAGGTACGGCTTGTTGTCGTCGAGCTGGAAGCGATTGGCCGCGACGTAGGCAATACACTCTCCGAACTTCGAGGCGTCGATGCTGGAGACGCGGGTGAACTTCTCCATGTCCTTCGGCGTCACGTCGGTCCACTTCACACCGCCGTCGCGCGTGATGAAGACCTTTCCGTCGTCAGAGCCGGTCCAGATCGTCTTTGCCGTCACGGGCGACTCTTCGATCACGAACACCGTCGCGTAGTACTCGACCGAGGTTTGATCCCGCGTGATCGGGCCGCCCGAGTTCCCGAGCGTCTTCGGATCGTGGTAGGTGAGATCGGGCGAGATGACGGTCCAGCTCTTCCCGCCGTTTGTCGTCTTGTGGACCATCTGCGAGCCGGCGTAGACGACGTTCGGGTTGTGCTTCGAGACGACGATCGGGAAGGTCCACTGGAAGCGGTACTTCGGATCCATCGCCGGATGGCCCATCGGGTTGTCGGGCCACGGATTCACGTTCACGGTGATGCCGGTGCGGAGATCCTTGCGCGTGAGAAGGTTGCCATAGCTGCCCGCATAGACGACGTCGGGGTCGTCCTGGCGCGACGCGATCCATCCCGACTCGCCGCCGCCCGCCTCGACCCAATCAGAGATATCTAACGATCCTCGGCTCGGTCCACAGAGCGTCGAGTTGTCCTGCTGCGCGCCGCAGATGTGATAGGGGAAGTGCGTGGTGGCGATGACGTGGTAGAACTGCGCCGTCGCGAAATCCTCGTCGGACCACGTCTTGCCGCCGTCGACGCTCACCTCGCCACCGCCGTCGTCGCCTTCGATCATGCGGTTCGAGTTCTTCGGGTCGATCCAGAGATCGTGCGAGTCGCCGTGCTGCATTCCGCGCACCGGGCGGAACGTCTTGCCGCCGTCCGTGGATTTCATGAACGACACGTTGTTGTCATAGACGACGTTCGTGTCCTTGGGGTCGGCGTGGATCTTCGTGTAGTACCAGGCGCGCTGGCGAAGATTCCGATCGCTATTCACGCGTGACCAGGTCTTGCCGCCGTCATCGGTGCGAAAGACGCCGCCCGAATCGGCTTCGATGTTCGCCCACAGCCGGTTCGGGTTCGCGCCAGACACCGTGATGCCGATGTTGCCCCAGATCCCGGTGGGCAACCCGGGATTGCGAGTGATCTCCGTCCAGTGATCGCCACCGTCGATCGTCTTGAACATCCCGCTGCCGCCGCCGCCCGAGGAGAGCAGCCACGGCGTCCGTCCGGCTTGCCAAAGCCCCGCGTACAGCACGCTGGGATTGGCCGGATCCATGACGAGATCGACGACACCCGTCGAATCGTTACGGAACAGAATCTTCTCCCACGTCTTGCCGCCGTCCTTCGAGCGGAAGACGCCGCGCTCCGGATTCGGCGCCCAGACGTGGCCGAGCGACGCGACGTAGACGAGATCGGGGTTTGTGGGGTTGACGACGATGTCGGCGATTTGCCGGGTTTCGCCCAGTCCCATGGATGTCCACGTCTTTCCGCCATCGGTGGTCTTCCAAAGGCCGTCGCCGTGGGAGACATTGCCGCGAATTGGATATTCGCCCCCGCCGACGTACACGACGTCCGGTGCGGACGGAGCGACCGCGATCGCGCCGATCGTTCCGCCGAAGTACTTGTCCGTCACCGGCGCCCAGGACTGCCCGGCGTTGATCGACTTGAAGACGCCGCCGCCCGTGGTGCCCATCCAGAACTCGTTCTCACGAGAGGGATTACCGGCGACGGCGACGGATCGACCGCCGCGGAACGGGCCGACTTCGCGCCAGCGGAGTCCGGTAAAAGTGAGCGAGTCGCGTTGCGCGATTGCCACGGACGTCAGACAGAGGAGTAGAGCGACCGATCTCTTGGCCGAAGCGAGCACTGAGAACCTCCAGATGGGAACGAACGGGGCGGGTAGGCTAGCACTGAAAGGAAAGCAACGTGCTGACCGCCATCAACTGGTCACGCCGTGACGGTGTTCGAGTCAACGGCAGGTTGGCGGCGGCGCGCGCCATGCAAAGTTACCCAACCGTCCGCTGCATTCTCGCGTCTAACCCAGCGTAGCTCGCAGAACCAATCTCCGTGTCGTCGATGGTCTCCGCCCGCCCCGCATACGAATTCGCGCACTGCATCGTGTGCGGCCACACCGATGCCGAGGTCTTGGCGGAGCAAGACGATCTTCGGCGCGAGGTTGAATGGCTGTGGGAATACCAGTCGCGACGTCTGCGACCGGGTACGCCCACCCGGCGATTGATGGATCGCGTGGCGTTCTCGCAGGATCCGCCGCTGCGTCTGGTGTGCTGTCGCGAGTGCGGACTCGTTTATCGTAATCCCGTCGAGCGGGCGCGCGAGCTCGAGTCGATCTACGGGGACGAGGGACCCTCGCGCGAGACGCTCGTCTCGCTTCACGACACGCAGCGCGACGCGTACCGTGCGCAGGCACGGCGCCTTCGTGGAGTGTTGGGGCGTCGCGGAAGCGTCCTCGAGGTGGGAAGCTATGTCGGCGCCTTTCTCGACGCGGCGCGCAACCGAGGCCTGAACGCCGAAGGGATCGACATCAACGTGGCGACGAACAGGTTCGCGCGCTCGCTCGGGTTCACGGTTCACAACGGCGAACTGCACGACATGCCCTGTGACCGGCCGTTCGACGCCATTGCGATCTGGAACACCTTCGACCAGCTCGCCGATCCACGTGCGACGGTCATCGACGCGGTGCAGCGACTCGGTCCCGCCGGCGTGTTCGCCATTCGGGTACCGAATGGCGCTTGTTACCTCACATGGCGCGACCGACTCGCTTCGGCGAATCGAGTCACACGCGCGGTGGCGCGCGCCATTCTCGCGCAGAACAACCTGCTCACGTTTCCCTACCGGTGGGGCTTCACCGTGCACTCCCTCTCGCGGCTCCTGCGCGGCGCCGGGCTGCTCGTGGAACACGTCTACGGTGACGTGCTGGTCCCGATCGGTGACGAGTGGACGCGTCGCTGGGCTCGCGCGGAAGAGCGCATCGCGAAAGCCGGCCTTCGCCTCATCGCGGCGCGCGATCCGGAGCATGCGCCGTGGATCGAACTGTACGCGCGCAAGACGCCGACCATTTGACAGTCGAAGCCCCGCGTCGTAGTTCTTACACTAACCAAGTTAGTGGAAGCGACGACTATGCCGCGAGAAGGAAGTGATCTGCTGCACGGAACATTGGACGTCCTCGTGCTCAAGACGCTGTCGTTGGGCGCGATGCACGGCTACGCGATCGTCGAATGGATCGAGCAGCAGTGCAGCGGCGATCTGGTGATCGTCGACGCGGCCCTCTATAAGGCGCTACACCGCCTCGAGGACGCCGGCGCGATCGAGTCGGAGTGGGGCGTCTCGGAGAACAACCGAAAAGCCAAGTATTACTCGCTTACCCCGCGCGGACGCGCCCAATTGCGCGCCGAGACCGCCACCTGGCGCCGATACGCAAACGCGGTCGGCCGGATTCTCGAGACGACCTGACGATGCGAATGCCCCCGGGCGTTCGACGGCTCTTCCGTCTTCCGGACACGCGCGAGCGGTTGACGCACGAGCTCGACGAGGAAGTGCACTTCCACGTCGAGATGCGCGTCGCGCGCCTGATCGCGGAGGGCGTCCCGTACGACGACGCGCGGGCCGAAGCGCTCCGCCGCTTCGGTGATGTCGACGAACTCCGCGACTACTGCAAAACAATCGAGGATGCACACATGCAACGAGCGCGCGCGCGCGAGCGATTCGGATCGGTGGTACAGGATTCTCGCTTTGCCCTGCGTCAATTCCGAAAGTCGCCCGGCTTCGCGGTCGTCGCGGCTCTGACGCTCGCACTCGGCATCGGCGGAACGACGGCGATCTTTAGTGTCGTCAATGGGGTCTTACTGCGGCCGCTCCCTTTCGACCGATCCGAACAGATGGTTCAGCTGTTCGGTATCGACTCGAAAACGAAACCGATGCTCAACTTCGCCGACCCGACCTTCGATTACGTCGCAGAGCAAAATCGCAGTTTCAGCGCGCTGGCGGAATACAACTTCTCCGGTATGTCCGTCTCGATCGGCGACGACGCGCTTCGCGTCACCGGATCCGCCGTGACGAAACAGTTCTTCGACATACTGCGCGTGCGGCCCGCCGCCGGACGTTTCTTCATGCCCGAGGAGCAGCAGCTCGGCGCGCCGATGGCGGTGGTCATCAGCCATGGGTTTTGGACGCGGCAGTTCGCGAGATCGCCGAGCGCGATCGGCTCGAAGCTGATGAGCGGCCGGACCATCGCCACGATCGTCGGCGTCTTGCCGGAAGGACAAGAATATCCCGCGGGGACCGAGATATGGTATCCGCGCGAGATCTATCCGAAGAGCACGTCGTATACCTCGCACAACTGGAAGGTGATCGGCCGAGTCAAAGAGGGGGTGACATTGCAGCAAGCGAGCAATGATCTCTCGACGTTGCTGCGCCGCCTGCACACCGAAGTCGGCGACGCGACGTGGACGTTCGACGGGATGGTCGTTTCGTTGCGCGATCGGATGGTCGGAAACATCAAGCCGCTTCTGCTGCGGATCCTCGCGGCGTCGATCGTGCTGCTCCTCATCGCGTGCACCAACGTCGCCAACCTGCTCGTAGCGCGCATGGCGGTTCGCGAGAACGAGATCGCCGTGCGACTGTCCATCGGCGCCGGTCGGGCGCGACTCGCGCAGCAGCTGTTGATCGAAACGGCCATGCTCTCCGCGGCCGGATGCATCATCGGCGTCCTGCTCGCCGCGCTCGGGATGCGCGTCCTGCTCTTCCTGCGGCCGTCGCTGATCCCTCGCGTGGATGAGCTCAGATTGGACTGGCGCGTAGGTACCTTCGCCATGCTGCTGGCCGCGGTGACGGCGATCGGGTTGGGGCTGCTCGCGGCCTGGCGCGCGTCGCGCGGCGATCTTCGCGCCGCGCTCTCCCAGTCCCAGCGCACGCAAGGCGGTGGCGGCGCGAGCTATCACATCCGCGGTACCCTCGTCGTCGCGCAGCTCGCGATGACCGTCGTTCTGTTGATCGGCGCCGGGCTGCTCGGCCGAAGCTTCGCGCAACTCATGACGCTCGACACCGGCTTTCGCACGCACGGCATCGTCGTCGCCACGCTCGGCCTCGAGGCGCCGCGCGAAGAGCGCGTCGCGCAGCGAACCCTGTACTACGACGAGATCGCGCGGCGCGCGATGGCCATTCCGGGCGTCACGAACGTCGGCTTCTCCAACGCCGAGCCGTTCAACGCCGGCAGCAGCAACGGAACGTTCGTGGTGCTCTCCGGCGCGAACGTGAAGCTGACGCCGGAGGATCTCATGCCGTTGTTCAACGACAAGACGCACGCCGGTTATGCCAATTATCAGATGGTCAGCGGCAGCTACTTCAAGACGATGGGGATTCCGCTCCTGTCCGGTCGCTATTTCGACGACAACGATCGCGAGGGCGCGCCGGAAGTCGCGCTGATCAACGCCGCTTTGGCCAAGAAGCAATTTCCCAACGAGAATCCCATCGGCAAGGCGATCGAGTTCGGGAACATCGACGGCGACCTGACGCCGCTCACGGTCGTCGGCGTCGTTGGCGATACCCGCGAGCAGCAGCTTGCCGCCGATCCGCCGGGAACGATCTACGTCTCGTATCGCCAGCGGCCGGGGAACGACAATGGTATTCACGTCGTGATGTCGACGAGCGCCGAAGCGTCGGCGATGGCGACGGCGCGTCAAACGTTCCGCCAGGTTCGCGCCGACGTGCCGATGCGCTTTCAGACCATCGAGGACATCGTCGGCCGCTCCGTGGCGGGCCAACGGTTCATGCTGTTCGTCGTCGGTGTGTTCGGCGCCATCGCGCTGGTCGTCGCCGCGCTCGGCGTGTACAGCGTCATCTCGTACCTCGTTGCCCAGCGAGGCCGAGAGATCAGTATTCGGGTCGCGCTCGGCGCGCGCGCGGCGGACATCGTTCGGCTGGTCGTGCGACAGGGGGTGCAGTTGGTTCTTATCGGCGTGATCGTCGGCGCTCTTGCGTCCTTGTTCGCGACGCGCCTGTTGACCGGCCTGCTTTACGGCACCAAGCCGACCGACCCGGTTACGTTCGCCGGAATGGTGTTGACGCTCGCCTTCGTCGCGGTCGTCGCGAGTTATCTCCCAGCGCGGCGCGCGTCGAAAGCCGAGCCGATGGACGTGTTGCGGGGCGCGTAACGACGTTAGGAAGAGTTCTCTTTCTTTACATCTTGCGAATGTCGGCGCGCCCTTGGACGAATCGGCGCCGGGTGAACCCGCAGGGCGGTCGCCTCGAAGACCGAAATAACCCCCTGACGCGCGCGCGTGACGATTGGCCGGTGGTCGCGGGTTGATGTTGTCAACAGCGGCCGCCGGGCCGGCGGTTCTTGCTGACACCGCCCACCGACCGCATGTTCGGGCCTACCTCCGTGTCGCGCGCCACCCACCGCTGCGTCACGACAATGCTGGTTTACACTGGAGGAACAACGATGTGGAATCGCATGGCACCCCGGTGCTCACTGCTTGCGTTGCTGATAGCCGGCGGCGCGGCGCACGCCCAAACTGGTAGGGTTACCGGACGGGTCACCGACTCCTCGAGCGCGCGCCCGCTCCAGGGAGTCGAAGTCGTCGTGGTGCAAGAGGGCGGACAAGTACGTGCCGGCGGCCGCACGGATCAGGACGGGCGATACACGATCGGAAACGTTGGCGGACAGATTCATCTTCGCGCGCGCATCGTCGGCTTCGCGCCGAAAGAACAAGTCGTCACCGTACAAGCCGGGGGGACCGCGACGGCCGACTTCGCGCTGATCATGCGTTCAGTCACCCTCGACCAGGTCGTCGTCACAGGCACCGGCGGCGCCGTCGAGCGGCGATCGGTTGGCAACGTCATATCGAGCATCGACGCGCAATCAGTGATGGAGGTGGCGGCGCCGCGCAGCGTGGAACAGTTGATCGGCGCACGCACGCCGGGCGTCATCATCCTTCCGTCAACCGGCCAGGTCGGTACGGGAGCGCAGATCCGCGTCCGCGCGGTCGGCAGCCTCTCGCTGAGCACCGACCCGATCGTCTACGTCGACGGCGTGCGCATGGACGCCAACGCGTCTCAAGGGCCGGGACAGCGCGGAGGCGCGGGAGCGAGCCGTCTGAATGACATCAATCCCGAAGACATCGAGTCGATCGAGATCATCAAGGGGCCGGCCGCCGCGACGCTGTACGGAACCGAGGCGTCGAACGGCGTGGTGCAGATCATCACCAAGCGTGGAAAGAGCGGCGCGGCGAAATGGGATTTCAGTACGCGTCAGGGAACGAACTGGCTCGCGAACCCCGTAGGGCGGTCGGGCGAGCTCTGGTACAAGGATTCGACCGGCGCCGTGAAGAGCTTCAACCTCTACCAGCGCGAGATCGATCAGGGGAATGGGCCGATCTTCACGGATGGGCGAAATCACGGATACTCCCTCGGTCTCACCGGCGGCACGGACGCGACCCGCTATTACCTCTCGTCGACGCTCGACCACGACATCGGCGTCGTGCCCTGGAACTGGGAGAACAAGGTCGGTACTCGGGCGAATGTCGACGTCGAGCCCACGAAGACGCTGCGCCTCCAGGGAAGCTTGGGCTACGTTCGCGACCGCATCCGTCTCGCCCAGCCCGGCGAGATCAACCCGGACCCGTTTAGCAATCTCGTATGGGGGCGATACGGCCTCATTCCGACAACGGGCGGGTTTGGCTTCGCGCCGCGCGCCCTGTGGGACGACGTCGAGAACCACGCCGACAACGACCGTTCGACGACGAGCCTCACGGCGAACTACCAGCCGTTCAGCTGGTTCACGCATCGTCTGGCAGTGGGCCTCGACGTGAACTCCGAGAACAATTGGACGCTCTACCCCCGAGAGACGGCGGAGAACGCCGCCTACTACGGGGCCAGCGGACTTGGTAGCAAGAGTGTCGACCGCACGACACGCACTTTCCTCACACTCGACTACACGGGGAACCTCAAATACTCGTTCCGGGGCAATTACGACTTCACGACGTCGTTTGGCTTCCAGTCCTACCGCTCCCAGATCAGCGGCATCACGGCGAGCGGAACGACGTTCCCTGCCTCGCCGATCACCGTTGTTTCTGGTACGACAACGCGAAACGCGACGGAGAGTTATGTCGCGAACGCCACCGTCGGCATGTACGGACAGCAGCAGATCGCGTACAAGAACCGCCTCTTCCTGACAGCGGCCTTGCGGGGCGACGACAACAGTGCCTTTGGTAAGGATTATTCGGCGGCCTACTATCCAAAGGTCAGCGGATCGTGGGTCCTCAGCGAGGAGCCGTTCTGGACCGACAAGCTCCATCCCCTCTCGCGACTGTTTGGAGACCTGCGCCTGCGCGGCGCCTATGGCGCGGCGGGAACTCAGCCCGGAACGTTCGACGCGTCGCGTCTCTATGCGTCGTACCCGGGGTATCAGAACGCGGCCGGCCTCGTGCCGTCGTCGTTCGGCAATCCGGAGCTCAAGCCGGAGCGCAGCCTGGAGCTCGAGCTCGGGTTCGAGACGACGCTCCTCAAGGGACGCATGGACGTCGAGTACACGCACTTCGGCCGCAACGTGACCGATGCGATCGTGAACGTGCCGCTCCCGCCGTCCGTGGGCTTCCCCGGCAGTCAAGTCGTCAACATCGGCCGCGTGCAGGCGTGGGGACATGAGCTCGGAGCCAACTATCGCGTACTCCAAGGCCGGCGCTTGGCGTGGGAGGTCGGAACGCAACTCGCCAGCAACGGCAACAAGATCATCGACATGGGCGGCCAGCAGTCGCTCACGACGGGCGGTGGCGGCGTAGCACAGAATCGCGTTGGGTACGGCATTGCGGACTTCTTCATGTACAGCGTCCGCTCGGCCAAGATGGACTCAAAGGGTGTCGTTACTTCGGCCGTCTGCGATGGCGGCACCGGTTCGGACGGTCTCGCAGCTGGCGGTCCCGACGCCCCGTGCCCCATTGGGACCTATACCGGCACCGCCGCGCCACGCGTCTACTTGGGTCACTCGCAGCCGACCTGGCAGGCCGGGTTCAACACGCAGGTCACGATCTGGGACAACCTGCGGCTGTATGCGCGCGCCGACGGCAACGGTGGCCACTATCAATCGGACACCGAAATTCGTGCGCTGCACAACCAGGGCTCGTCGCACGCGACGGTGGCGAACGACGATCCGATTCTCAACACCTACCGCCAGATGGGAGAGTCCGACCGGCCGGGTACCTACAAGGCCGGTTTCCTCAAGCTCCGCGAGCTCTCCGCCACCTACACGCTCAAGCCGTCGTGGCTGCGTATGGTTCGCGCTTCGAGTGGCCAGATCAGCGTGGCGGGACGCAATCTCTCGATGCTTTGGACGGCGCAGCAAGGATGGAACACGTCGCGCGACGGCGAGGTGTATGTCGACATCGCCAACGGGCACGTGTGGGACCCTGAGACGCGCGCCGTTGGCTCGCTGTCCAGTGGTTTCCAGACGATCCTGCCGCCCACCCAGAGCTTCATCGCCAGCTTGCGACTCACCTTCTGATGAACGGAGCCACAGAGATGTCATCGCGAATCAACCAACATCGGACGGCGGCGCAAACCCTGAGGACGGTGAAGGCGGCGTTCGTCGCGCTTTCCCTCTGCACGCTGGCCGCCTGCGATCAGCTATT
The DNA here is from genome assembly GCA_025928335.1 of Gemmatimonadaceae bacterium. Taxonomy (GTDB): domain Bacteria; phylum Gemmatimonadota; class Gemmatimonadetes; order Gemmatimonadales; family Gemmatimonadaceae; genus JAQBQB01. The sequence goes on along the minus strand of JAICJQ010000079.1, from coordinate 7,056 downwards.
GGGCGTCGACAATCCAGCGAGCGTCACCGCACAATCGCTCGACGATCCAACCTTGCTCCCCGCGCTCGCCGCGGCAGCGATCCAAACGGCCCAGTGTGGCGTGGAAAGCTTCGACATAACTGGCGGAGTACTTTCCGGCGAATACTGGTCGGCGGCTGGACTCGTCGACAATCACACCTGGGAATGGCGCAGCGTCGGCGACATCAAGAACGCGCCTGGCAGCTGCACCTTTTCCCGTACGACGTCGGCGATGGGCTTTTACACGCCGCTCCAGCAGGCGCGCTTTCAGCTCGAGGACGCCTTCGCACGCCTGGATAAATTCACCGACGCCGACGTCCCGAATCGCCAGCTCCTCATGGCGCAGATGCGCGCTTACACCGGCTACACGCTCGTGTTACTCGCCGAGGGTATGTGCGACATGACGATCGACCGCGGTCCGAAGATGACCGCGGCCCAGGTACTCGCCATCGCCGATGACCGGTTCACCGACGCCATCACCCGCGCGACCGCGCTCAATAATTCGAGTTTGTTAAACATGGCGCGGGTCGGCCGGGCGCGGACGCGTCTCGACCTCAAGAAGCTCCCCGAGGCGGCAGCCGACGCCGCCCTGGTTCCGGCGAATTTCGTTTATAACGTCGAGTTCACGGATGGCGGCGACGCCCGGCGGGAGAACCGGATCTACAACATGACGATCCGCAACGATTATGAATCGGTGCCACCCGCCTACCAGAATCTGACGGTGAACGGCGTGGCCGGGTCCGTTCCCGACCCGCGCGTGAAGGTGAAAGATGCAGGGCGGAACGGCAACGACGGTATCACACGAATGTGGCAGCAGCAGAAATTCATCGCGCAGGCAGGCGCAACGCCGATCCCGCTCGCGTCGTGGAACGAAGCGCAGCTCATCTACGCCGAAGCCGTCGGTGGCCAACAAGGTTTCGATGCAATCAACAAGGTGCGGACGGCGAACGGCGTCCCGGTCCTGACCGGTCCCGCGCCGACGGGCCAGGCATTCACCGACCTTGTGCTCGAGGAGCGTCGGCGGCAGCTCTACAGTGAAGGCCAGCGCTATGCGGACATGTTGCGATACAACCTACCCTTCCAGTCCGGAGTCAACCGAAAGGGACAGGTATACAGCAACCTCACTTGCGTGCCGCTGCCAAACGTGGAAGTTCTGAATAATCCGAATTTCGGAAGCTGATCGTTGACGCTGTCATCCTGAGCGCAGCGAGGGATCTACTGTACGTGACGAGTTGCTAGTCAAGGACAGTAGATCCCTCGTCGCGAAGCCCGCCCTCGAGGAGCGCCAGCGACGAAGGGCTCCCTCAGGATGACAGCAGTCGCTTGAGCTCCTCGGGATGGCGTCGTAACGCCGAGGAGTGCCGCTCAGGCGCTACGCGAAGCTGACCTCTCTCCCGCGAGATGCTCGGCGAGCCACGTTGCTACTTGATCCACCGCGTGTTGCGGCGGCCAATGGCCGCCATCGTACCAGCGTAACTCCTTTGGCTCGCCCGCGGCCTCGAACAGCGCACGCGCTTGCTCCGGGCGAATGGTGCGGTCGTAACGGCCGTTAATCATCAGCAACGGTCGCCCGGAGAAGAGATGGGCCGCGCGTCGTGGGTCGGCGATCGAGCGAACGATCGAGGCGAACGGTGTGCGTTCAGGCAAGTCGCCACCGGCGGCGAGCGCGAGCGCACTCGCGTGGGCGTTTCGCGATGCCACGGTGACGCCGAGGTACGCGCCGAGCGAGTAGCCGGCGAGCCCGATCCGTTGACAATCGATGTCTGATCGGGCGCGCAGGTATTCGACAGCCGCGTTCGCCTCGCGGACGGCGAGGTGCCATTTCTGAACCAGCGCAAGTGGATTGCGAAGCGACAGTCCTTCCATTCCGTCTTCGCGGGCGCCGTGCAAGGGCAAATCGATGCTCAGAGCCGCAACGCCGAGTTTGCTCAATGACCGGCCGATGGTGTCCGCCATCCGCTCTTTCCGCGAGCTGAAGCCGTGGAGGAGCAGCACGGCCGGAACGGCGCGCACAGACTGGGGCATCTGAAGGAGCGCGGGGATCAGCTCGCCACCATCTGGTAGGCTCAGAGAGTCGCGACGGATTGAGATAGGGCTCATCTCCAGGGTCGATCCGCAGATCGCGTGCGCGAATGCGAGACGGCTGAGCAACGGTTTGACGCGGCTGCACGTTCGTGCTATGACAGCGGTAGCGGCATCAAGCCTCGCCCCGGTTCCCCTTCTTCCGTTTTGGAGTTGTCTCATGAGAACGAGCTCCGCGCTCACCCTCGGCGCCGGCGCCGTCGCGGTCATCGCGATCGGCTGCACGACAAAGCCGCCGGCACCAAGCCCCGCGCCGACTCCCGCGTCTGCGGCGGGTCGCCAAGCGGGCGCACCATCCGCGAACCCGATTCCACAGGACAGCGCCGAGGTGCCCGCCGGGGTCGGCGGTGGGGGTGCACGGGGACGCGGTGGAGCGGGCGGCGGAAATGCGGCCGGCGGCGCGGCGAATCCGCTGCCGTACGCGCGCGTCGTCACCGCGCAAGCACAGACCAGAACGGGGCTATTCAAGGTGCACCGCGTCGGCGAGCGCGTTCTGTTCGAAATTCCGCGGCGTGAGCTGAACAAGGACATCCTTCTCGTTCAGGAGATCGCGCAGACCACGCTCGGCGCCGGCTACGGCGGACAAGCGGCGGGCAACCGCGTGTTGCGCTTCGAGCGGCAGAACAATCGCGTCGCGTTGCGCGGCATCTCGTACGAGGTGGTGTCGAGCGACACGGTGGCGCCGGTCGCCGGCGCCGTGCAGGCGGCGAACGTTCCCCCTGTCATCGCCGTGTTCAACGTCGAGGCATATGGACCAGACAGCGCGCCGGTGATCGACGTGTCACGCCTGTTCACGACGCCGCCCGCCGAGCTGTCTCCGGGCCAGCGCATCGGCGCGGGATACACGGTCGATGCGACGCGTTCGTGGGTCGAGCGAGTGTCGTCGTTCCCGGACAACGTGAACGTCTACACGTCGCTCACCTTCCAGCAGGGCGGTGGGGGTCGCGCGAACGCGACACCGGCCGGTCCCGGGCGCGGCGGCGGACGTGCCGCCGCGGGAATCACAGCACCGACCGCGACGGTTGTGATGTCGTACAGTTTCCACAAGCTGCCGGAAGTACCTATGACGCCGCGCCTGTGCGACAACCGCGTCGGGTACTTCTCGCTCACTGTTACAGATTACTCACAGTCCGCGCAGCGCGTCGCCGACGACCAGCGTTGCTTCATCACCCGATACCGCCTCGAGAAGAAGGACCCGAACGCAGCGATCTCGGAGCCGGTGAAGCAGATTGTCTATTATCTCGACGCGAACACGCCGGAAAAATGGCGCCCGTGGATGATGAAGGCGATCGAAGATTGGCAACCGGCATTCGAGGCCGCCGGGTTCAAGAACGCGATCGTCGCCAAGATCGCGCCGACGAATGATCCCGATTGGTCGCCGGAAGACGCGCGGTATTCGGTCGTCCGCTGGCTGCCGTCGACGACCGAAAACGCGAGCGGTCCCAACATCCATGATCCCCGCTCGGGCGAGATCCTGAACGCGCACATCCAGTTCTATCACAACGTGCAGAACCTGGCGCGCACCTGGTACTTCACGCAGGCCGCCGCCAATGATCCGCGCGCCCGCCAGTTCCCGTTGCCCGACTCGCTGATGGGGCGGCTGCTCGAGTATGTGCTCGCGCACGAAGTCGGTCACACGCTCGGGTTCCAGCACAACATGAAGGCGAGCTCGCAGTATCCGATCGACTCCATTCGCAACGCCGACTTCCTGCGGCGCATGGGGCACGTATCGACGTTGATGGACTACTCGCGCTTCAACTACGTCGTGCAGCCCGAGGACCACATTCCACCCGAGCTGCTGATCCCGAAAATCGGACCGTACGACATCTGGGCCACGAAGTGGGGCTATGCGCCGATCAAGCCGGCCATGCAAGTCGCGCAGCAGGGCGGCATGCGTCGCACGGGCGCCGAGCGCATCGCGGCCGCGGAAGCCGAACAGACGACGCTCGACTCGTGGGCTCGTGAGCAGGACACGAAGCCCTGGCTGCGTTTCTCGACGAGTGGCTCGTTCGGCTCCGACCCGGGTGATGAGACCGAGGCCGTCGGCGATATGGATCCGGTGCGCGCGACGGAACTCGGCTTCAAGAATCTCAAACGCAACATGCAGTGGATTCAGTCGGCGACGGTCAAGCCGACCGAAGACTTCGATGTGCTGGCCGAGCTGTACAACCGGCAGATAGGGCAGTTCCGCACGGAGTTGGGACACGTCGCGAACCTCGTCGGCGGGATGAACTCGCAGGAGAAGTATGGTGATCAGCCTGGCCCGCGCTTCACGACGGTGCCGAAGGCGCGGCAACAGCAGGCCATGAAGTTCATCGCCGATAACGGATTCCAGACGCCGGCCTGGCTCATCGACGCAGACATCCTTCGCAAGATCGAGCCGAACGGTGAAGTGACGCGGATCGTTAACGCGCAGTCGGCGCTCGTCACGAGCTTGCTCAACGACGGCAAGATGACGCGACTCGCCGAGAACGAGGCGCTGTCGAAGAACCCGTCGGAGGTGTACACGCTGGCCGAGATGCTGAGCGATCTCCGACACGGCGTGTGGACGGAGCTATATGGAAGCGGCCCGGTGAAGATCGACATCTATCGCCGCGGACTGCAGCGCAACTATCTCACCGACGTCGGGAACAAGATCAATCCGCCTCCGGCGAACGCCGCGGCGGCCGGGGGTCGTGGCGGGGGCGGCGGTGGACGCGGTGGCGCCGCGGCACCGCCGGCGAACACTGGTGAGATCAAATCGATGCTGCGCGGAGAGCTCAAACAGCTCGACGCCGAGCTCGCGCAAGCTTCGAAGCGGGCATCGGATGTCGCGACGAAGCGGCACATCGACGACGCGCGGCAGCAGATCAGCCACATCTTGAAACCGGCGGCCGCGGCGACGAACGGAGCGGTAGACGAGGAAGGATTTGCGTCTCGCTGGCCATAACGCGTGTCGCCGGCGGTGAGAACTGGAACGGGTCAGGGTGTCCCTGGCCCGTTCGCTTTTTTTTGGGGGGGGGGAGGCTCGTAAGCGCCGATGTAAGCAGCCGGTAATTGGGCCACTAATCGTGGGGTAATTGTTCGGTCGTAGTCTCCGCTCGCGTTCACACAACGCGAAACCTCAATCGGGAGACTACCGACGATGTCAAATGCTCGCTCCGCGTTTACCGCGGCTCTCTTGGCGCTCGCCGTCGCCTGCGGCTCCGACTCTTCCTCCACCGATCCGGGCACGAAGCCGCCGCCCGCCGCAAGCGTCGCCTCGGTCGACCTCTCGCCACAGACCGCCGAAGTGATCATCGGCCACACCTCGAAGCTGAACGCCATTCCGCGCGACGCCGCGGGCAACGCCCTCGCGGGTCGCACCGTGAGCTGGGCTTCGTCGAACGCGAGCATCGCGGCGGTGGACAACAATGGATTGGTGACCGGAGCCGCCGCCGGCAACGCGACCATAACCGCATCGAGCGAGGGGAAGAGTGCGACCGCCGCGATCACCGTGAAGGCAGACGCCCCTGTCGTCGCCGTCGCCAAGGTGTCGATCGGCACGGCGCCAGACACCGTAGAGGCATGGGAGCCGGCCATTATGGTCGCGACGACACGAGACGCGAAGGACAGCTTGCTCACCGGGCGTCTTATCCGTTGGTCGACCTCCAACCCCGCGGTCGCCCTGATCGACAGCGTGACCGGCGTCCTCACGGGGATCGATCGTGGCACCATCACGGTCACCGCGACGAGCGAAGGGAAAGTCGGCACGCGATCGCAAGTCGTCGTGATCAAGTACCGTTCGATCAGCGCGGGGACGATGCACGCCTGCGATCTCGCGAGCGGCGGCATCGCATGGTGTTGGGGCCTCAACGGCGCCGAAGGGCGCATCGGCAGCGATCAACTTTCATCTTCGTCGATGAGCAGCACGCCGGTGAAAGTGCCGGGGAATTTGCGATTCACACAACTCGCTACGTTCGGGCGTCACACCTGCGCTCTCACCGGTGAAGGCAAGGCATACTGCTGGGGTTACAACGGGTGGGGCGCGCTCGGTGGCAACACGAACGTGGGCCAGAGCTTTACGCCGGTCGCAGTGGCGGGCAACCTGACCTTCCGGTCGATCACCGCCGGCAGCGACCATGCGTGCGCCGTGACCATGGATTTCGTCGCCTATTGCTGGGGCAACAACGATTGGCGTCAGCTCGGCACCGGAAACAACGCGACTGCGTCGAGCCCCGTACCAGTCACCGGCGGAGCGAACTTCGTGTCCATTGCCGCCGGCGCGTCGTTCACGTGCGGCGTCGGACAACTGAACGGGGTCGCGTATTGCTGGGGCGCGAACAGCATTGGGCAGACGGGCGACGGACAGAAGATCAACTACGGAAACGCGTTCGTCAGCACGCCGCAGCAAGTCGTCGGCGGGCTTGGGTTCAAGAGCCTTTCGCTCGGCAACCAGTATGCGTGCGGCGTGACGACGGCGGGCCAGGGCTATTGCTGGGGAAGCAACGGCACGAAACTCGGCGCCGGTCCGACGAACGATTCGTCGTCGCCGGTTGCGGTCCTTGGTGGCTACACCTTCCGATCGATCTCCGCCGGGGCGCTGCATGCGTGCGGCGTGACGACGACCAACGCTGTCTACTGTTGGGGCCGGAACGGCAACGGTGAACTCGGCGTCGCGCCGCCAAACGGTGGTAGCGCGAGCGACACGCCCCTCCGTGCGGGTGGCACCTTCACGGCGTCAGAGGTGAGCGCCGCGGGGACGGGCACCGGGTCGTCCGGACACACCTGCGCCATCTCGGTCGATCGCCTCACGGCGTATTGTTTCGGACGCAACGACGTCGGACAGCTGGGCAATGGTGCCACCACGTCGGCGAGTGTTGCGAACGCGACGCCGGTGATCATCGTGGGACAGAAGCCGCTCTGAGGCGATGGGCGACTCGGCGACTCGGCGACTCGGCGACTCGGCGACTCGGCGACTCGGCGGATGACTGCGAG
>JAICJQ010000176.1 GCA_025928335.1 Gemmatimonadaceae bacterium | reverse complement strand
GGGTGCTCGTTCTGGCCGACGTTCTCCGAGCCCTTGAACATCATGTGCTCGAAGAGGTGCGCGAATCCGGTGCGCCCCTGTCGCTCGTTGCGCGACCCGACGTTGTAGTTGACGACGACCGAAAAGACAGGCGCCGTATGGTCCTCGGAGATGATCACGCGCAAGCCGTTCGGCAGCGTCGTGTCAGTGAACTTGATGGGTGGCTTGGCCGCGGCCAGCGAGAGCGTCGCAAGCGCGACGAACGCTGCCGAAGCAAGCCGGCGGGTAGGGGTGGGGGTCATCATGCCTCCGTCAACGGGACGAATCGCCAGTTTTCGTTCAGCGAACTCTTATGCGACGCTAATGGGCGTCTCGAGGGTTCGCAACGTGTTGTAATGCTTTCGTACATCTATTGCCGCCGAACCCCGCGCCACGTGACAGGCCGGCCGAAGGCGCGTTAGCGACGACGACCGGCGACCGCCGCTCCATCCTGTTCATTCCTTCGACTATGACGCCAAGCGGCCCGCGCCGTTCTGCGTCGCTTTGCACGGGGCCACGGGAAGCGGTGACACCATGCTTCGAGGCACGCGCGCCGCGGCCGAGGCGCATGGCGTGATCGTCCTGTCGCCGAGCTCGAGCGACTTTAGCTGGGATGCCATTCGTGGCGATTACGCGGGTGATTTCGCGCGTGCCGACAAGCTCACGAATCAGGTATTCGACCGCTGCTCGATCGACCCGCGACGCGTCGCCGTGGCCGGCCTTTCTGACGGTGCGACCTACGCGCTGTCCGTCGGACTCCTCAACGGCGATCTGTTCACCCACGTCATCGGCTCGCCACGGAACTCGAGCGCGACGGCTACCGCGTCCGCTTCGACGCATTCGACGGAGGCCACGCCGCGACTCCAGCGATGCGCGAGACGGCGATCTCCTGGTTCGTCGGCTGACGCTCGAACGGAAAGGCTCAAACGCGCCGCAGGAATCGTCCGGTGTGGGACGCTTTGCAGGCGGCGATCTGTTCCGGCGTGCCGGTGACGACGACCTCGCCGCCGGCGTGGCCGCCTTCCGGCCCGAGGTCGATCACATGGTCCGCCGTTTTGATCACGTCGAGATGATGCTCGATCAGGATCACCGTATGGCCGGCGTCGACGAGGCGATTCAAGGACGCCAGCAGCCGCTCGACATCCGCCAGATGCAGCCCGGTGGTCGGCTCGTCGAGGATGTATAGCGTGTGCTTGGCGCGTTGAAGCTTGCTCAGCTCCGTCGCGATCTTGATGCGTTGTGCTTCACCGCCGGACAGTGTCGTGGCCGATTGGCCGAGCGTGAGGTAGCCGAGGCCGAGGGCGCGCAGCACCTCGATCTTCTTGCCGACCGTGGGCTCGCTCTTGAAGAACTCGACGCCTTCCTCGACCGACATGTTGAGCACGTCGTCGATCGTCTTGCCGCGCAGGGTGACTTCCAGCGTCTCGGCGTTGAACCGAGCACCCTTGCAGGCCCCGCACGTCACCTCGACGTCGGGCATGAAGTAGAGCTGCGTGCGAATCGTCCCTTCCCCCTGGCACTCCTCGCATCGGCCGCCCTTCACGTTGAAGCTGAACCGCCCCGGCTTGTACCCCCGCTCGACGGCGAGCGGCGCTTGAGTGAACAGGTCGCGAATCGTGTCGTAGAACCCGATGTACGTCGCCGGGTTCGAGCGGCTGTTCCGGCCGATCGGTGTCTGATCGATGTTCACAACTTTATGAACGTGCTCCATTCCTTCGACGGTGTCGTGCTCGCCGGGAAGGGTGCGTGTGTCGACCAGCGTCTTCCATAGCGCCTTGTAGAGAATCTCGTTGATCAAGGTGCTCTTACCCGAGCCGCTCGCGCCGGTGATCGCGACGAGCACGCCGAGCGGGATCGTGACGTCGATCGACTTGAGATTGTTCTCGCGGGCGCCGCGGATGGTGATCTGCCGGTCCATTCCTCGGCGCCGCTCTTTGGGCGTGGCGATGAAGCGTTTGCCGGACATGAACTGTCCGGTCGGCGATGCCTTGCATTTGAGGACGTCATCGAGCGTGCCCTGCACGACGACCGTGCCGCCGTGCACGCCGGGGCCGGGCCCCATCTCCACGACGTGATCGGCGGCGCGAATCGTGTCTTCGTCGTGCTCGACGACGATCACCGTGTTGCCGATGTCGCGCAGCCGCTCGAGCGTCGCGATCATCTTCACGTTGTCCTTGGGATGTAAGCCGATGCTCGGTTCGTCGAGGACGTAGAGCATGCCCATCAGACCGGAGCCGATCTGTGTCGACAGACGGATGCGCTGCGATTCGCCGCCGGACAGCGTGGACGACGGACGGTTGAAGCTCAAGTAATCGAGGCCGATGCCGAGCAGCAGCTCGAGACGGCCGATGATCTCGCGCAGAACGTGCCGACCCGCGTCGGCACCACGTCCGGTCGGTTTGATCGTTTTCAAAAAGGCCGCCAGCTCGTCGAAGTGGAGTTGGCCGACCTCGAACAGCGTCTTGCCACCGACGGTGAAGTCGAGCCGCGTCGCTCGGAGCCGTGAACCGTTGCAGTCCGGGCACACGTGCTCGACCATCACCTTGTCGAGCCACGCTTCCATGCCCGAATTGGCCTCGCCGCGCTGGCGGTAGCGGCGATAATGCCGTTCGATGCGCCGCGCGAACCCGTGGAATCCGATTTCCTTTCCTTCCCACTCCGGCCGTTTGACCTTGGCGTTGGGCGGAAGCACGAGCATGAACTTTTGATCCGTGCCGTAGAGGATCAATTGCTGAGTCGCCGCCGGGAGATCCCGCCACGGCGTGTCGAGCGAGAAGCCGAACTTTTTGGACAGGCTGTAGATCATCCGCCCGTCCCAGTTGTCCGGATCGTAGCGCAGTGCTTCGCGAACGAAGCAGCCGCCGGCGATGCTGCGACTGGGGTCGGGGACGAGCAGTTCCGGATGCGTGAGCTTGTGTACGCCCAGCCCGCCGCACGTGCGGCAGGCGCTTTCCGGATTGTTGAACTGGAACCACTCGGGGCCAATCTCTCCGAAGACGACGTGGTGCTTCGCGCTCACCGTGTTTTTGTAAAAGCGCTCCGCGTCCGCCTTCGACGCGCCTTTGCGCACTTCGATTCGCAGAAGCCCGTCGCCGATGAGCAGCGCCGCGGCCACGGCGGCCTTGATTGCCTTCTCATTGCGCGACCGCACGACGAGGCGATCGACGATCGCGTCCATCTCGCGCACTTTGCTTTCGGCGAGCTCGATCTGCTGCGAGATGTCGACCGATTTGCCGTCGACGACGAGCTGACGCACGCCTTTCTTGCGGAGCTCCGTGAAGACGAAATCCAGTTCTTCGCCGTACACCTTGAACACCGGCGCACGCAGCTCGACTTCCGTTCCTTCGGGGAGCGAGAGGATCGACTCGACGATCTGCGTCGCGCTCCGGCTCGGCGCCGCTTCGGCGCACCGCGGACAGTGCGCGTCGCCGACCGTCGCGAACAAGAGATTCAGGTAGCTCGCGATGTCGGTCATCGTCCCGACCGTCGAGCGCGGATTGCTGGCGACGGTCTTCTGCTCGATCGAGATGACGGGAGAGAGCCCGAAAATGAAATCAACGTCGGGCTTCGCCACCTGCGCGACGAACCGCTTCGCGTAGCTGGAGAGTGATTCCATGTAGCGGCGCTGGCCTTCGGCGTAAATCGTATCGAAGGCGAGCGACGACTTCCCCGAGCCCGACAGTCCGGTAACGACCACCAGCCGATCGCGCGGAATCTCGACCGAGATGTTCTTCAGGTTGTGCACCCGTGCGCCCTGCACGGCGATCGTCGTGCGCGCCGCGCCGCTGTCCCGCGCGCCATTTGTCTTCGAGACTTTCCGAGCGGTTCGCGGGGTCATGCGTGGAAGAATGCCTGCTCCTGCACCTCGATGTTGCTGCGGTGCGTGAGCTTGATCGGGACGGAGGCTTTGGTGAGCAGGCCGCGATCGGCCAGATACTCACACACAGTCGTCACCTGCTGAACGCCAAAGTTTCGGGCGAAGTGATCGTCGATGTCCGTCGCCGAACGCGTCTCGCCAACCTCACGCAGGTGGTCGAGCACCAGGCCGTAGAGCAGTGTGGTGCGCTCCGCGAGATACGCGTCGATCGCGTCGAGCGCGGCCTCGACGGCATTCGCGGTCTTCTTCGTGTTGAGCAGATCGTGATACACGACCGAAAAGAACTTCGGATTGATTGTCGTGGCCTGGGGAATGGCTTCGCGGTCGGCGAGCTGTCCGGCCGCGATCACCTCGATCCGGGCGAGCGACGTGGCGGCGTAAAGAATCCAGAGCGCGGTGTAGTCGAGATCCTTCCGCGTCACGAACCACTTTCGCGCCTTGTAGAGGGAGGGAAGGACGGCGGTGCCGGCGGAGAGGAGCTGCAGTTGCCGGTCGCGGTCGCCCATGACGTGCAACCGCTCACAGAGCGCGGCGATCGTTTCGTCGTGGGAGTAGAGCAGACGCCCTTTGGCGAGCAGCGAATGCATGAACGTGTTCGCCAGCGCCCCTTCGACGATCTGTCGAAACTCGCGGCGCGACAGAATGAAGGCGTGCGTGTTCACACCATCGGCGTAGAGGCTGACGCCGCGCTCGTCGCGCTTCTTGTCGTCGACCGTGATCAGCGCGAGGTCGATGTCGGATTTGTCCCAAACGGTGTCGTGGGACAGGCTGCCGCAGAGGATTACAGCGAGGATCGACCGGTCGTGCTTGATCTGCTCGACGAGAGCGTCGAGGGCGCGGTTGAAGGCCTGGTGGACTGGGCTGGGACGGGGAACGCCGGTACGCGCGGGCATCGGCCGGTGATTCTACTGCCCGGCCCATGTCCCCTCAACCTGCTCGAGCTTACCGCTTAGAACGTCACGACAGGCGTAACGTCCGTCAGGAAGCGACCACTGACCGTGATCTGCGCTGAGATCTGATACCGAATGGGACTCGGTGGAATGACCGGCGATGGCGGAATGACCGGCGACGGTGGAATGGAGCCGATATGTGCGATGAAAGCACGGAAAGCCGCTCCACCGTTCACGAGCGCATTCCATGCGGTCAGATTGGGAAGGATGGGGGTCGGCGGGATCGTCGCAAGATGAAACGCCGTGAAATTCGTCGCAAGGTAGGTGCGACCGTCGGGCGTCGTCAGCGTGCCGCCGCCGACATCAACTGAGGCGACGTCGATCGTTCCGGATTCGAAAATGCAGTCGATCGTGGGCGGGCAGGCGAGATCCCGTTGAACACGTGCGTCCGCGCTAAGCGGCCGTACCGGTGCCGACGGCGTTTCGTAAGCGTTTGCTCCTTCCAGCCCCGCGGCGTACGCTTATCACCATGAAAATCCTGCTCAAAACCGCGCTCTCGGCGCTGGCGCTGCTGGCTCCCGAAGTCGTGCCGGCCCAAGCGACTGCTCCCGTCGATCCGCGCCTTTATTCGGCGCTCACCTGGCGCAACCTCGGCCCCTTCCGCGCCGGCCGGGTCGCCGCCGTCACGGGCGCGATCGGTCAGCCCGGCACCTTCTATATCGGTCTCCCCGCGGCGGGCGTCTGGAAGACCACCAACGCCGGTGCCACCTGGTACCCCATCTTCGACGCGATCAAGGACGTCTCATCGGTCGGCTCCGTCGAGGTCGCGCCGTCGAATCCCAACGTCATCTACGCCGGCACCGGCGACATCGTCACCGGAGGCGGGATCAGCGAAGGCAACGGTGTCTACAAGTCCACCGACGCCGGCCAAACGTGGAAGCACCTCGGCCTCGACGCGACGAAACAGATCCCGACGATCCTCGTCGATCCGAAGGACCCGAACATCGTCCTCATCGGCGCGCAGGGCGACATTCACGTGAAGAGCAAATCGCGCGGCGTCTTCCGCAGCACGGACGGCGGTGCGACGTGGACGCAAACGCTGTTCGTCGACGACAGCACGGGCCTCCAAAAGCTCGCCCGCGCGTTCGACATGCCGAGCGTCATCTTCGCGACGAGCATCGCCCACTACACGCCACCTCCGTCATCAGCGCCGCAGCTCGCCGGCGGGTTCGGTGGTGGGCGTGGCGGCGCGCCGAACGGTCCGACGAGCACGAAGCTGTTCAAGTCCACCGACGGGGGCGTCACCTGGAGTCAGATCGATGGCCATGGTCTCCCGCGGCTCACCGGCAAAGCGTCCGTCGCGGTGGCGATGAACACCAACGCGGAGCGCGTGTTCGTGATCGGCGACTGGGGACTCTATCGCTCGGACGACGGCGGCGCGAGCTGGCACCAGATGGCCGCCGACGACCAGAGAATTCGAAATGGCCAGGGGGGGTACAACTGTGGCGTGTACGTCGATGCGGCGAACCCGGACATCGTCTACGCGCTCAACACCGCGGCCTACAAGTCGACCGACGGCGGCAGGACGTTCACGGGCTTCAAGGGTGCACCTGGAGGCGACGACCCGCAGCAATGGTGGTTCGACCCGACGAACTCGCAACGCATCCTCGCCGGCTACGACCAGGGCGCCATCGTCTCGCTCGATGGCGGTGCCACCTGGAGCTCGTGGTACAACCAGTCCACGGAGCAGATCTACCATCTCTCGGTCGACAACTCATTCCCGACCTGGGTCTACGGCACCCAACAAGACGCCGGCGCCATCCGCACGCGAAGCCGCGGCGACCTCGGCGCCATCACACCGATGGACTGGAATCCTGTGCCCGGCTGGGAGTGGGGCACGATCGTCCCCGACCCGCTCGATCCGAACACGGTCTACTCGACGGGAAATGGCGTCATCAAGATCACGTACCCCGGCGAGCAGTGGATCAACGTGAGTCCGGCAGCCGATCCGTCACGCCGTCTTCGCACGACGAGCTCCGCGCCGATCGTCTTCGCTCCGTGGAACAAGCACATGCTGCTCGCCGCCTTTCAGTCCGTGTGGTCGAGCGTCGATGGCGGCGCGCACTGGACAGCGATCAGCCCCGACCTCGGCGTTCGCCCTGACGCGCCGAAACCTGCCGCCGGCGCTCCCGCGCCGACCGGCGGCGTGATCGAGTCGATGCGCGCGTCCACCGTTGGCACCGGGATCATTTGGATCGGCACGAACAACGGTCTGATCAAGGTGACACGCGACGGCGGCAGGAGCTGGAGCGACGCGAGCGTACCGAATATTCCAAACGCCAATCGCGCCGAAGTGCTCGCCGTCGAACCGTCGCACTTCGACGCGGGCACTGCCTATACGGCGATCGATCTGCACCGCGTCGGCGACTACGAACCGTACCTCTTCCGCACGCGCGACTTCGGCAAGACGTGGACGAAGATCACGACGGGGCTCGCGACGAACCAGCCTAGCGGCAGCTTCGTGCGCGTCGTGCGCAATGATACGAAGCGAAAGGGGCTGCTCTTTGCCGGCAGCGAGACCGGCATGTACGTCTCGTTCGACGACGGCGATCACTGGCAGTCGTTCACGCAAAATCTGCCAAACACATCGTACCGCGACATCACCGTCGCGGGAAACGATCTCGTGATCGCGACGTACGGTCGCGGCTTCTGGTCGCTCGACGACTACTCGATGCTGCGCCAGGTCGAGCCGTCGGTGACGAGCGAGGCGGCGCACCTCTTCAAACCGGGCGACGCGTATCGCGTGCGTCGCAACGTCGGCGCCGACACGCCGTTCCCGCCCGAGGTGCCGCACGCGCTCAATCCCGTCGATGGTGTGATCATCGACTATTGGCTCACCCAGGAGCCGAAGAACGACATCACGATCGACGTCACCGACGCGAGCGGCGCCGTCGTCCGTCATTTGTCCAGCGCGCCGATCGCACGAGTGCCGGAAGCGGCCCGTCCGCCGCATCCCAACTTCTGGCTCGCCCCGCCGATGCCGCTGCCGAAGAACGCCGGCGGCAATCGCACCAACTGGGATCTGCGTTACGACCCGCCGAAGTCGATGTCGCACAGCTTTGAGATCAACGCCAATCCGGGACTCACTCCGCCGTCGCCGGAGGGCGCGCTCGTGCCACCGGGCGTGTACACGCTCAAGCTCACCGCGGATGGCAAGTCGTACGCGCAAACCGTGACCGTGAAACCCGACCCGCGTTCGCGTGCCACGCTCGCCGATCTCACCGCGCAGACGGCGCTGCAGCGAAAGATCTCGCAGGCGATCGACGCAACGTACGAAGGAAATCACGCGGCCGCGTCGCTGCGTGACGCCGTCCGCAGCGCGGTAAGCGGCGCGTCCGGAGATCTCTCGGCCAAAGCCGCGACGATCGCCGCGCAGCTCGACAGCGTCGCGGGCGGGCAGGGCGGACGAGGACGCGGACGCGGGGGTCAGGGCGCGCCGCCGACCTTCGCCTCGCTCAACGGCACGTTCGTCGGTCAACTCAACGCGCAAGAGAATGGAGATCTCGCGCCGACGACATCCGCCCGCGCTGCGTGGACGGCGGCGTGCATGGAGCTGGGTAAAACGGTTGCGACATGGAGCCGCATCTCAGGTCCGGACCTCGCCGCGCTGAATGCCGCCTTGAAGAGCTCCGGCAAACCGGCGGTGAATTCCCTGAACGTCACGATCAAGCCGCCGACGTGTTGATGGAACCCGTCGTGGTCGATTCGCTCGGCGCCAACCAGCTGTTCGCGGCGCTCTATGATGATCTCCACCGGATGGCGGAGTCGCATCTGCGAGCGTCCGGTGGCGACTTGGCCGTGTCGAGCACGACACTCGTCCACGACGTATGGCTGGATTTCTCAGGACGCGCCGCGCTGGCGTTTCCAGACAAGGCGCATTTTATGGCCTACGCCGCTCGTGCGATGCGCGCAGTGGTCGTCGACTATGCTCGGCGTTCACGCGCGCTGAAGCGCGGCGGTGGCGCGTTCGACATCACGCTTCAACCGGACATGTCCTCGGAGCGGGAGAAGGATGCCGCGGAGCTCGCGCGGTTGTCCGATGCGCTCGACCAGCTCGGAACTGTCGACGGGGCGCTCGCCGAGCTGGTGGACCTTCATTTCTTTTGCGGCTACACCTTCCGCGAGATCGCCGAGCTGCGGGGCATGTCCGAGCGCACTGTGCGGCGCGATTGGCGCAAAGCGCGGCTCCTTCTGCATCAGGAACTGAGGTAGCCGTCGACCTTCAGCGGGCCGCGAATCCCGGCCACGGTTACCTGCCGCCCCGTGTCCTTGGCGTCGGCAGGCAGTCCGTCGAGAAGTCTTTTCGCCACCGGCTGATAGCCGATTTCGAATCGGCCGCCGATCCGAATCGCGTCGCGCAGCAAGACCGCGGCACGCGCGTACTGACGCCGGTCGATCAGGAGCCGCGCGTAGTCGATTTCGATGCCCGAATTGTTGAGGTGATCTGGCCCGAGGAGTCGTCGCGTCATCCCAAGCGATTGTCGAAAGAGACTGTCGGCCTCATCGAATTGACCGGCGTGGTGCAACACCACGGCCAGGCGCGCCATGAATGCGGCGACGACCGGGTGCTCGGGACCGTATGCTCGTCGCATGATCGCGAATCCTTCGCGAGCCGGAGCCACGCCTTCTTTGGCCGTGCCGCGATCCACAAGAAATTGCGCCCAATCGAGCAACGTCGCAGCCACCAGCGGATGCCCGGCGCCGAAGGCATTGCGCCGGATAACAAGAGCTTGCCGAAGCAGGGGTTCGGCCTCGGCGTAGCGACCTTCCTCCTCGTCGAGCAGGTATGCTGTCTGGAGGAGTGCCTCGGCGAGTTGCGGATCGTTCGGACGCGCGCTGCGCTTCAGAATCGCCGTGCCGTCGACGAGTTCACGTTCCGCCTCGGCAATTC
>JAICJQ010000177.1 GCA_025928335.1 Gemmatimonadaceae bacterium | reverse complement strand
GCCGGCGTTGTAGGCAATAACCGCGGTCGCGGCAACGAGGCTTACGCCCACAGCCAACGGCAACCACGTCGAGCGTCGCGACAAACGGCGACCAGCCGCGGGCATGGGTGTCGCCGGCGAACGCGTGTCGCTCAACGCCTCTACGAATTCGTGCGGAGTGGCGAATCGGTCGGCGGGCAGCCGCTGCACCGCCTTGAGCACGGCGTCTTCCACCCCCTGCGGGATCGTGTCGCGACGCGTTCGCATCGGCGAGGCCCGCTCGGTAAGCACGCGCGCCACGATCGCCTGCGAGCTCGGCCCGGTGAACGGAGGCTCGCCAATGAGCATTTCATAAAGGACGCACCCGAGCGAATAGACGTCGGTGCGTCCGTCGATATTCCGGTCGCCCGTCGCCTGCTCTGGCGACATGTACTGTGGCGTGCCGAGCGAAAGTCCCGTCTGCGTCAGCCGCACGCCGCCAGCGTTCGACACGGCGAGTGCGATGCCGAAGTCGGCGACGAGCGCCGAGCCGTCGTGCAGAAGAATGTTCTCGGGCTTGATGTCACGATGGACGACGCCGTGCCGATGTGCGTAGTCGAGCGCACTGGCCACTTCGCTGGTGATTCGCAGGGCCTCGCTGATCGGCAGCTGCTGCTGTCGCCGCAGCAGATCGCGCAGCGACTCGCCCTCGACGAAGGGCATCACATAGAACAGCTGCTCACGTGCCGTGCCCGAATCGAACAGCGGCAGAATGTGCGGATGTTGAAGGTTGGCCGTCACCTTCATCTCGGTGACGAACCGCTCGGGACCGAGCACCGCCGCCAACTCGGGGTGCAGGATCTTGATCGCGACCTTGCGCTCGTGCCGAACGTCGCGAGCGAGATACACCGTCGCCATACCGCCCTGGCCGACCTCCTTCTCGACCAGGTACCGTCCGACAAGCGACTCGTTCAACTCGGCGATGATGTCCGGCAGGAGGGGAGCTCCAGGTTCGGCGTCGAACGCGGGTGAATGTGGAGACGACCGCGCCCTCACGCCATAGCCGGACTCACCGTTGCCGAATCACTCCGCGCGAAGAGCACGCGCCGGATCGATGCGAGTCGCGCGCCGTGCCGGCAGAAAGGCCGCGAGTGCGCCGGTGGCGATCAACAGGAGCGGACCGCCGATGAATGCGACGGGGTCGATCGTTCCGACGCCAAAGAGCAGACTCTGTAGCCCGCGTGCCGCGAGCGCCGCGATCACAAGGCCAAGCACTGCCCCTCCGACGACGAGGACGAGCCCCTCACGCATCAACAAGCGAACGACACCAACGCCGTCCGCGCCGATCGCCATTCTTATCGCGACCTCGCGTCCGCGCCGCGCCACCGCATAGCGCACGACGCCGTACACGCCGATCGTCGCGAGGACGAGCGCCAGGGTCGCGAAAATCGCGAACGCCGTCGCGCCCAGACGAGCGGGAAGCAGCATGATGGCGAGATGCCGCTCCATCGTCTTCGCCTGAACGATCATCAGCGACGCATCCACCTCGCGGATCGTCGCCAGCACCTGCGGTACGAGCATCCCGGCATTCCCGCGAGCTCGAGCAACAAGGTGGAAGACCGGCGACGGTTCTTGAGTGAAGGCCGTGTAGATCATCGCCTGCGGAGCCTCGCCCAACGACCGAATCTTTGTCGTTTTCACCACGCCGACGACGCGATACACGACCGAATCGGTGCGGAAGGTTCGACCGATCGGCTCCTGTCCGCGCCAGAATCGATCGACCATCGCCTGATTCACCATGGCAACGCGCTCGCGTCCAGGGGCATCGCCCGAGTTGAACAACCGGCCGTCGACGAGCGTCAATCCGGCGGCTTCGAAGAACCCCGAGTCGGCGACGGCGTTCTCGATCTCGAACCCGGTGCTTCCCTTCGGCGGCTCAAAGCCGGCCACGTTGATCGTCATGCTCTCGTCGCTCAGCGCGTTCAGCATGATGTTGTCGATCACGCCGACGGCAGACTGTCCCGGCATCGCGCGCACACGGCGCTCGATTTCGGCGACCGCCTGCGCCCGACGGTCCGCCGGATAGCGGTCCGTCGGAAGAGCCATCCACACGAGCGCTGCCGGCTGTCTGCCGAATCCGGGGTCCACCTTCATCTGCGCGCCGAGACTGCGGAGGAAGAGGGCGGCGGTCACCAGCAGCACCACGGAAGCCGCGGTTTGCGCGACGACGAGCCAACTGCGAAGTGAGAGACGACGTCCCCCACCTGGCTTTCCACCCGCGTTCTCGTTCTTGATGGTTTCGATGACGTTGGGACGCGTCGCTTGCAGCGCGGGCAAAAGCCCGAAGAGAATGCCGGCCACGATCGATGTCCCGAGCACGAACGACAGCACGCGGAGATCGACGCCGACGTCGAGGCTGACCGGCAACGGAATTGGAAGATCGGCGCCGAGCAGCGCGCGCAATGCGAGGGTCGACAGCGCCACGCCGAGTGCGCCGCCGGCGACCGCGATGAGGAGCGACTCGACGAGAAGCTGGCGAACGAGGGCTCGACGCGTGGCGCCGATGGCGAGCCGAATCGCGATCTCGCGTTGCCGGTCGCGGGCCTGCGCCAGCAAGAAGCTGGCGAGGTTCGCACAGGCAATGATCAGGACGAGCCCGACGACAATCATCAACGCTGCCACGGCCGGAACCACCACGTCGTCGAGCATCGGGCTGACGGCGATCGACGACAACGGAGTCAAGCGGAGCGTCACCTGCGCGGGCCAATTTTTGGGGTGTTCGACGTGCATCCGCGACACGAACCGATCGACGAGGGCGCGCCCTGCGGCAAAGGTCTGTCCCTCCGCCAGCCGGACGTTGACGAAGTACGAGTGATTCACTCGCTCGGTGAGCTCGTCGACCGGGGTCGGCTCGATCTGGTTCACCATCTGGACAGGACCGTACATCGAGGGAGTGAGGCCGGGCAGCAATCCATCGATGCGGCTCGAGGCGACACCGATCACGGTGAACTCGCGGCCGCTCAATCGCAGCTTCCGGCCGACGACGTTGCGGTCGCCGGCGAACGACGACATCCAATAGTCATACCCGAGCACGACCACTGGATGCGCGCCGGGCGCGACGTCATCCTCCGGCCCGAGCAGGCGTCCGACGACAGGAGGAAGCCCGATCAGCGGGAAGTATTCGCCGTTGACGAGTTCGCCGGTGAGCGTTTCCACATGATCGCCAAAGTCGCGGGTGAACGCCGTGAATTTGGCGATCCCGATCTGCGAGAAAGTCCCGCTCGACTGCTCGCGCAAATCCTTCACATCCACGTACGACAGTGGGCCGGAAGTCCCACGCTCGTTCGCCATGTCCAGCTCCGCCACCCGATCGGCACGAACGATCGGCGTTTTGCGGAGAATGATCGCGTTCACGAGGGTGAACGCGGCCGTGTTCACTCCGACGCCGAGCCCGATCGACAAGACAGCGATCGCCGTGAAGCCAGCATGCGATCGTGCACGACGAAGGGCATAGCGGACGTCCTGGAGCACGGCTTTCATCAGGCAATCTCCGGTCGCGGGATCTTCCGTTGAGAACGGCCTTCTCCACCTGAAGTTTCGCCCGATCCAGTTGCCTGTGGTCTTAGCGTGGAGAACTCAAAAGCCCGGCTCCCAGAAGGCAGCGCGCTTTTGTTTCCCGCTGAACTGCGAAGCTGCTTCGCAACCATGCCTTTCGATCCCTGCACCCGGTGAAATTTCCGCGGCTTTGATGCTCGTCGGAGGAGGGTATCGGCACCGTAGGTGACGTCACACCGCGCAGGATTCTTTGCGACACGTGGGATTCGTGCGTCGCTGGCGATTGCCGGTTCGGGTCGCCACTACTGTAACCGGGAACTCTACGTCGCCAAAGCGGCGGCGCTCGGTGTTGAGTCGTACAGCCAATGCCGAATTCACGGTTCGCCAGTTCAATATGCCATGAGTTGCGCGTTGGGCAGACGATTGCTCGCGCGCGGAGCGGCGTCTTCTCCGGACAATCGTTCAGTACGCAGGGGCCCTCAATGAGATACCCAACAACTCGATCAATACGCCCGCCACTGACCATGCTCGCAGTGGCAGCGCTGGCGGTGGCCTGCGTGCCGAACGCGGGGTCCGCGCAAGCATCGGCGAGCAAGCCCAACATCCTCTTTATCATGGGCGATGACATCGGCTGGATGCAGCCGAGCATCTACCATCAGGGCCTAATGGTTGGCGAAACGCCTAATATCGACCGGATTGGACGGGAAGGCGCCAAGTTCATGACGTACTACGCCGAGCAAAGCTGCACCGCCGGGCGTAACGCCTTCTTCACCGGAATGACTCCGCTGCGCACGGGAATGATCCCACCGCAGCTTCCAGGAAGTCCCTCGTACCTGCGCCCAGGTACGCCGGCGCTCGCGGTGTTCCTGCACGATCTCGGCTATAGCACCGGCGAGTTCGGCAAGAATCACCTCGGTGACCACACCGACGCGCTGCCGACCGCGCACGGCTTCGAGGAATTCTGGGGCTACTTGTATCACCTCGACGCGATGGAGCAGGTGAGTTTTCCGGACATCAATTCGAGTCCGACCAAGCAGGGCGTGGCGCCGCCATGCAAGAACACGCCGATTCCGGGAATGGCAGAGGTCCCCGGCGCGGTCGATCCGAAGACGACGATCTGCCTGACGCCGCCGCGCCCAGTGATGTGGTGCAAGTCCTCCGACGGCACGTCGAAGAATCAGACCTGCAAGGACGAGGGCCCGCTCACACTCGAGCGGTCGAAGACCGTGGACGAAGAAATCTCCTCGAAGGTCATCGATTTCCTCGACCGCAACGATCCGAAGAAAACCAACAAGCCTTTCTTCGTCTGGTACAATCCGGCACGCATGCACATCACGACGATGTTGTCCCAGAAGTACCTGGACATGTTGGGCGAAAAAGGCGGCAAGGATTGGGGCATCAATGAAGCCGGCATGAAGCAGATGGACGACAACATCGGCTACGTGCTGAAGAAACTCGAGGACATGGGCCAGCTCGACAACACCGTCGTCGTCTTTACCACCGACAACGGCGCTGAGACTCAGACGTATCCCGACGGCGGGACCACTCCGTTCAAGGGCTCGAAGCTGACGACCTGGGAAGGCGGCATGCGCGCTCCCGCGGTCGTTCGCTGGCCCGGGCATATCAAAGCCGGCACGGTAAAGACGGACATCTTCGCGTCACTCGACTGGCTGCCGACGTTGGTCCACATCGCCGGCGGTCCCAGCGGCGACGGACTGAAAAAGCAGATCGAAGCAGGCAAGTATCCGGGCATCGTCAAGACCACGCTCGACGGCTTCGATCAGTGCGACTACCTGCTCGGCAGCTCGGAAGGATCGGCGCGCGACCACTTCTTCTATTACACGGGTCCAACGCCGTCGGCGGTGCGTTACAAGAACTGGAAGTTCTACTACACGATGGAAGGATCGACAGGTCTATCGGCCCTCGCGGGCGCGCAGACGTACGGATGGACGCAGATGACCAACCTCAAACGCGATCCGTTCGAGCAGGCCGTGGGCGACATCCAGAAGTCAGTGTTTTCCGCCGCCGGTGCGCTCGCTTCCCCGAGCAATGCCTACGTGTACGACTGGAACATGCTCCCCATCGGACAGCAGTTGTGGCTGAAGGAGCTGGAGTCGTACGTGACGTTCCCGCCGTTGCAGGATCCGGAGAGCTACAACCTCTCGCAGGTCATCGCGCAGGTGAAGAAAATGGCCAACAAGCATCCGAGCCAATGAGCCGGGATACGGAGTCGGCCGAGCGCGCGCATCGCGTCGGTCAGTAATCATCGGTCGATTGGAAAGGGGCGGGCGTCGCGCACGTGCGCGGCGCCCGTTCCGCGTGTCCAAGGTCCAATGGCCGGACGCACGGTCCACGGCTGTTTTGGTTCAGTATGCGCCAGTGGCGGATTCCGGTCGCGGTCGCGGGCACGCTCGCGTTCGGTGGAGGGGCGCTCTGGTTTGGTGCGCCACATCTCATGCATCTCGGTGCGCGAGTGGCGGGCGCGCCGGACGCCTCCTTCGTTGGAAGCGCTGCCTGTCAATCGTGCCACGCACGAGAGGTGGCGGAGTGGGGGCGGTCACACCACCGGGCGGCAATGGCCGTCGCGTCCGATTCAACCGTGCTCGGAGACTTCACCGGCCGATCGCTGCGAGTTGGCACGACCACCAATTCCTTCTTCAAGCAAGACGGAAAATTCTTCGTTCACACGGATGGTGCCGACGGCAAGCTCGCTGACTACGAGATCAAATACACGTTCGGGGTCTATCCGCTTCAGCAATATCTCATCGCCATGCGGGGGGGACGGCTCCAGGCATTCACGATCGCGTGGGACGCACGACCCTCGAGGGACGGAGGACAACGCTGGTTTCCACTTTATCCTGACTCGCGTTCCAGCGACGACGAATTGCATTGGGCGCGGACGGCGATGAATTGGAATTACATGTGCGCCGACTGCCACTCGACCGCGGTCCGCAAGAACTACGACGCCAGCTCGGACGCGTTTCAGACGCGATGGTCGGAGATCAGCGTAGGGTGCGAGGCCTGTCACGGACCGGGCTCGCGACATCTCGCGTGGGCCGCCACCCGTCAGCCTGGCCGTACGTCTCATGATTCGACCATGGGCTTGACGGCGCGACTCGACGAACGCCGCGGCGTGACGTGGACGGTGAGCGCGTCAACCGGCAACGCGACGCGGTCGCACGCGCGAACGACCGACCGCGAGCTCCAGGTTTGCGCGCAGTGCCATTCGCGACGCCGTCACATCGCCGACGGCTACGTCGCCGGCGCGTCCTTCTACGACTTCTATCGCCCCGCGCTCTTGACGAGTCCCCTCTACCACGCGGACGGACAGCAAGACGGCGAGGTGTACGAGTGGGGTTCGTTTCTCCAGAGCCGGATGAACGCCCACGGCGTCACGTGCAGCGATTGCCACGAGCCGCACAGCGGAAAACTGCGCGCCCCAGGCAGCGAAGTTTGCGCGCGCTGTCACTCCAGCGCGAAATACGCGTCGCGCAATCACGACCGTCACTTGGCGGAGGCCGGGCGACCAACGTGTCTTTCGTGTCATATGCCATCCGCCACGTACATGCAGGTCGACGCGCGGCGGGATCATAGTTTCCGCATTCCGCGTCCCGATCTCACCATCCGGCTCGGCACTCCGAATCCGTGCACGGGCTGTCACGTCGATCGTCCGGCGCGTTGGGCGGCGACTCAAGTGACGGTTTGGCGAAATGGCGACACCTCGGCGATTGGATTTCAGCGCTTCGCCCCGGCGTTTGCGCTGGCCGAGTCAGGGGTCGCCGACGCCAGTCGTCTATTGGGAGACGTCGTGCGCGACAGCACGCAGCCGGCTATCGCGCGCGCCACAGCGCTCGCCCAATATCCAGCGCGGGACGACCGCGAATCGCTCGAGGTGCTTGCGCTCGGTCTCAACGACGTCGATCCGATCGTTCGCCTGGGCGCACTCCAGGGAGTCGGGCGATTGCCGGCCGAACGGGGCGCCGCACTCGCGGCGCCACTTCTCCTCGACACGGCGACGGCAATACGGGCCGAGGCCTCGCGACTCCACGTCGGCGTGGCGTTTCAATCGTCGGCGCAGCAGTCCGCGTTCGAACAAGCGTGGCGTGAATACGTCGCCATCCAGGAATACAATGCTGACCGCGCCGACGCCCGAACAAATCTCGGATTGTTCTACGCCGCGCGAGGCGACCTATCGCGCGCCGAAGCCGAGATGCGTGCCGCGATTCGACTCGACCCCTTCTTCCCGCCGGCGTACGCGAATCTGGCGGACGTGTTCCGAGCGCTGGGGCCGGCGCGCGACGCCGACGCGGAGCAGACGCTCCGCGCCGGCCTTTCACGCGCGCCCTCGAACGCTGCCCTCCGCCACGCACTCGGCTTGGCGCTCGTGCGCCTGAATCGAAAGAGCGAGGCGCTCGTCGAGTTTCGACGTGCATCGCAGCTCGAGCCGGGCAATACACGCTTCGGCTACGTATTCGCGGTCGCGCTAAACTCGGCGGGCCAGATTAAGGAATCGATCGCCGAGCTCGATCGCGTTCTCGCGTTGGATCCGGGCGACCGCGACGTCTTGTCGGCGCTCGTCGCGTATCACCAGGCGCAGGGACAGACCGCGCTGGCGAAGAAGTATGAAGTTCAGCTGCAAAGCTTGACGCAGGGTTCCGAGCGCGCGACGCCCCGGTGACTTGTCGGGTCGTGCCGCAATCAATACCGCTAGGTCGCTCGATGGCCAACCACGTAGTCGGCGAGGTCATTCGTTCTTGCCGCCCTCCTTTGATGCTTTCTTCTTGGCGGCGATTGTTTTGGCTTCCTCCTCCTTCGCCGCCTTCGCCGAGGTTGTTGGCCACAAGGCCGCTGCCTCGAGACGCACGGAGTTGCTTCCCGCGTTTCGCGGGTGCTCGACGTTGTGGTAGTACTGGAGCTCGAAGTTCATCGGTTGATCCGCAACGTGGGCGATCTTCGAGACTCCGCCGCCGAGCGGCACCGTCCAGCGTTGGCCGCTCGGTGCGCTCCAATTCGACGTCACAAGCGGCGCCGTAGAGAGCGCCCACGCATGCGGGAGATTGAAGTTGATGAACGGCTGGAGCGTGAACGTGTTGAGCGGGACCCCGTGGTTGTCGCCGCCGATTCGCCAGATGTTGTTCACCAGCATGCCGATCACCCACGTCTTGGGCATCACGAGGGCAACCGCCGTCGGACCGAGTCCCCACTGTCCCGTTCGCACGACATTGTTCGTTGCTGTTGGAAACGAGAAGATGGGTCCGACGGCCCACGTCACCTTGCCCGGCTTCGCCGGCGTGAAGTACGCCTGCTCCTGGATGTCGGCGGTACCCGTTCGGCGACCGGTGTCGGCCAGAGGCAGAGGGATGGGCACGCTCGTGAAGGGCACGACCGTTCGCGAAATGAGCAGCCACTGTTTGTTGATCTCAAGCGGCAAAACGGGCTGGACGTTGAGGATCAGTTCGCTCGTCGATCCGAGGCCGCCGCCCGTGTAGTAGTTGTACTGCAACGGCAGCGAAACCATGTTGGCCACGGGGTTCTGCGCTTGCTTTGCGAGGTCAGCCGCTTCCTTGTCATGCCGCGCGGACTTTGCAGAATCCGTCTCGGTCTGCGCGCCCAGCGAGGCGATGGCGGCGAGCAGACCTGCGCTGCTCGTGATGGCGACGAGTACTCGGTGTCTGCTCATGGCTTGTGGATCATCGCCATGACGGCCGGCTCGTGCACATTGGACCTCGTACTTAAGGCCGACGACGCCGGCTGGACGGGGAGACGCGCGCGTCGCGGAACGCACAACGCCCCGCTGAGCCGATCGACTCAGCGGGGCGTTGTTCCGAGACGGGTGGGAACCGCTTACCAGCGATAGTGCGCGAACGCCTTGTTCGCGTCAGCCATCCGGTGCGTGTCTTCCTTCTTCTTCACCGCGTTGCCTTCACCCTTGGACGCCGAGATGATCTCCGCGGCGAGCTTTTCAGGCATCGACTTCTCGTTGCGATCGCGTGAATAGCTGATGAGCCAGCGCATCGCGAGAGCGGTGCGGCGCTCGGGGCGGACTTCGACCGGGACTTGCTAGGTCGCGCCGCCGACGCGGCGGCTCTTCTCTTCGACGACCGGCTTCAGATTG
>JAICJQ010000168.1 GCA_025928335.1 Gemmatimonadaceae bacterium | reverse complement strand
CTCGATTGGGCGACTCGGCGACTCGGCGACTGTGCGTTTTGCTCGCGTTCATCATGGCCGTCCCGTTTGGGGCGGCCTTTGCGCAGGGCGCTCGGACGTTCACGGTTCGCGCGGACAACGACGCATTCGATTTCTGGATGCTGCCGTGGAACCGCCCCGACGAGGAATACACGAGCGGGGTGCATCTGACCTACGAAGGGGGCAATGCGCCGCGCTGGGCGCATCCGATGCTGCGCAGCTACATGGCGTGCGGCGCCACGCCTGGCAAATGCGCGAGCAGCCGCTGGGAGTTGGGGCAGGACATCTACACGCCGTCTGTGTCGCCCGACGATCCGCATGCCGCCCCCGGTGCACGACCGAACGCCGGCTGGTTGTATCTCACACAGGCCGCTCGCATTCTGTCGCCGTCGAGCCTCGATGAGCTCGCGGTCACGCTCGGCGTCACCGGCCCGCCGTCGCTCGGACGATTCACGCAACAACTCGCCCACCGCGCCGCTCCAGCCTTCAACCGTCCGACTGACTGGAGCCAGCAGATCGGTTTTGAACCGGGAGCGATCGTCTCGTACGAAGCGCGAAGGCGGGCGTCGTTCGGCGAGGGCGCCGATTTCACACCGTTCGCATCGGGGTCGGTCGGCAACATCCTCACGCAGGCGGAGGGCGGCTTCGACGCGCGCGCCGGCTGGAACCTCAGCGCGCCGTGGCTTCCGTCGACGAGGGGCGTTAGCCTCGCGATCACTGGCGGTGCGTCGGGCCGCGCGATCGCGCGCACTGTGTTCCTCGACGGCAATACCTTTCATGATAGCCCGCGGGTTGGCCACGAAGCATTCGTCGCAAGCGGTCGAGCCGGGGTCGAGCTTCGGTATCGCGGTTTTGCCGCCGCGTTTGTCGCGCACAGCGACTCGCGCTCGTACGCCGCGGGCCCAAAGTGGCATCCGTGGAGCTCGCTCATCGCGAGCGCTACCGTCGACTGATCCGGCAGCCCAATAGCCGAGCGGCCGTTCGCCGCACATCTTTGCGGCCATGCGAACACGAATGGTGCTCGCGCCGGCCGCCGCCCTTCTCCTGGGCACACAGGTTCTCGGCGCGCAACTCAGAGCCGTGCGCTTCGCCGCCGTCGTCGACGGATCCGGAACGGTCACGCAACGCGGCGTGGTGATCGTCTCGGGCGACACGATCCTTCGCGTCGCAGGCCCGCGCGACGCCATTCCGCAGGGAGCGCAAGTCATCGATCTGTCGCGCTACACGGCGATCCCCGGACTGATCGACGTGCACACCCACATGACGTACTACTGGGATTCGACGTCGGGCACGGACCCCTGGCGCCAACCGCCTCGCCCGCCCGAACAAACCGTTTCGCTGGCCCGCTGGAACGCGACGAGGACGCTCGAAACGGGCGTCACCACAGTGCGTGACCTCGGCGCATCGAACTACACCGACATCGCATTGCGCGACTCGATCAACAAAGCTGGTTGGACGGGCCCGCGAATGTTCGTCGCCGGCTTCGGTCTCCAACGCGCGCGTCCGCCGTATCGTCCCAACACGGACACGACGCGCACCCAACGCGGGCGCGTGTATGACATTTCTCAAATTCCCGAGGCGGTGAAACAGCAGGTGGACGCCGGCGCCGACTACGTCAAGTTGTACGGCTCGACGGGCAGCGGCGCGGACGTCACCGGCAACGAGACCTTCAACGCCGCCGAGATGAAGGCCGCCGTCGATGCCGCGAAAAAACTGGGGAGGCGAGTTGCCATTCACTCCTACGGTCCAGTCGGCGGCCGCGATGCCGTCGCCGCCGGAACGACTTCCCTCGAGCATTCGATCAATCTCGACGACGCCACGCTCGCCGAGATGAAAGCGAAGGACATCTTCTACGTGCCGACGGTCGATCACAATCGCTTCTACGCCGAGTACGCGAAGGATTTCCGCTACACGCCACAGCAGGTCGCGGCGCTCGATTCGTTCCGCGTCCTCAACTTCGAAACCGCTCGTCGAGCGATTCGCGCCGGCGTGAAGCTCGGCATGGGTTCGGACGCCGTCTTCCATATGTTCGGCCAGAACACGCGCGAGCTGCGCTGGTACGTACGAGCCGGAATGACGCCGGCGCAGGCGCTCGCTACCGCGACCGTGAATGGGGCGGCGATCCTCGGCCAGGAGAAGAAGCTCGGTCGCATCGCGCCGGGATATTTCGCCGACATCGCGGCCGTTGAAGGCGATCCGCTCGCCGACATCAACGTCGTCACCGACAAGGTGCGCTGGGTGATGAAGGGCGGGACCGTCGTGGTCGACAAGACGGGATCTCGATCGCCGTAACCGTTCTCGGTCGGGATATATTCCTCGCGCGCACTTCTCTTTCTCTTCTTCTCCATTGCCACGACGCTTCGCGACGCCCGCCGCCAACCAGAAATCGGTCAAGCCCCTGGTCGGCGTCATCATGGGAAGCCGTTCCGATCTGAAGCACCTTCAGCCGGCAATCGACGTGTTGAACGAGCTCGACGTGCCGCACGAAGCGATGATCGTGTCGGCGCACCGCACGCCCGATTGGATGTTCGAGTATGCGTCGACCGCCGAGAGCCGAGGGACTGAAGTCATCATCGCCGCCGCCGGCGGGGCAGCGCATCTGCCGGGAATGGTCTCGGCGAAAACGGTCGTCCCGGTGCTCGGCGTGCCGGTGCCGGCGACGACGCTCAACGGGCTCGATTCCCTGCTGTCCATCGTGCAGATGCCGAAGGGCGTTCCCGTCGGCACGTTGGCGATCGGTGAGCCGGGCGCGGTCAACGCCGCGTTGCTCGCGACGTCGATCGTGTCGGTCAACCGGGCGGAGATGCGTGCGCGGCTTCGCGCCTGGCGCGAACGTCGGACCAAGGACGTGCTGGCGAATCGCACCCTGTCGAGCACGTGACCGGCATCATTCGCCCCGGGGCGACCATCGGGATTCTCGGCGGCGGCCAGCTCGGTCGCATGACGGCGATGGCGGCGCGCACGCTTGGCTACAACGTCCACATCCTCGATCCCGACGCCAATTGTGCGGCGAGCGCCGTCGCCGATCGCGTCGTCGCGGCGAAGTTCGACGATGCCGACGCCGCCGCCGAGCTCGCCCGCCATTGCGACGTCGTCACTTTGGAGATCGAGCAGATCTCGCCTCCGGCGATGGACGCCGTAATGCGCCACGCGCCGCTGCGTCCGTCGAAAAGGATCGTCGAAGTCATCCAGGATCGTGCGCAGCAGAAGCGTTGGTTGGCGGAACATGGGCTGCCGCTCGGCGCGTATCGCGAAACGAGAACCGTGGACGACCTGGCTGCCGCGTTCGACGAGCTCGGAGCGCTGTTCGTGAAAGCCCGACATGGCGGCTACGATGGCCGTAGCCAGGCGCGCGTGCAGGAGCGTGGCGATGTGCCGAAAGCATGGGAAGCGCTCGCCGGTCGCGGCGCCGTCGCCGAGCAAGCGCTCGACCTCGAGGCCGAACTGTCGGTGATGGTTGCTCGAAGACCGTCGGGCGAGACGAAAGTCTTCCCTCCGGCGCTCAATGTGCACGAACGACAGATTCTGGCCTGGTCTGTGCTCCCCGCTCCACTTCCGTCTGCCATCACGGCGCAAGCGATCGAGCTGGCGCGTCGGATCGGGGATGCGTTCGCGCTCGAGGGCATTCTTGCGGTGGAAATGTTTCTCACGACCGATGGAGCACTGTTGGTGAACGAGCTGGCGCCCCGTCCACACAACTCGTTTCACGAGACCGAAGTGGCGTGTTCGACGAGCCAGTTCGAGCAGCTCGTCCGCGCGGTGTGCGACCTGCCGCTCGGCATGACGGACGCACTGCGGCCCGGCGCGATCTTCAACTTGTTTGGCGACGTGTGGCTCGAGTCGAACGGCACGCCGAGGTTCGAGGCGGCGCTCGCTCAACCGGGAATTCGCTTGCATCTCTACGGCAAGCCTGGCGCGCGTCCCGGTCGGAAAATGGGACATCTCTCCGCCGTCGGTGAGACGCCCGACGATGCGCTCGCCCGCGTTCGCGCCGCCGCCGCCGCGATCACTACCGCGCTGGATTGAGAGGGTCTCATGTCCGCGATCCGAGTCGTCACCGGACGCTCACTACTGGTCGCTGTCATTGGGCTGATGGCGTGTTCGTCGGGCCCGACGACGACGACGCGCGTACCCGTGCGGACTGGGCCTGCACCAGCACGCACGCAACCGGCGGCACCGGCCTATAGCACGACCGCGACGGCGACGATGCACGATCTCGCCGGTGGGCGCGTCGGGACCGTGACGTTCACGGACACCTACGCCGGCTTGCTGATCCGCGGGACGGTGAGCGAGCTGGGACTCGGCGCGCACGCAATTCACATCCATGCGGTCGGCCGATGCGATGCACCGTTCACGACGGCGGGGCCGCACTTCAACCCCGAAGGCCGTCAACACGGATTCAAGAATCCTAATGGCCCGCACCTCGGGGACATTCCGAACATCGACACACCGGCGTCGGGGCGATTGACGTTCGAGTTCCTCCTGCCCTATGTGACGCTTCGCGGCAAGAATGCGATCATGGACGGGGACGGCGCGGCGATCATCATCCACACCTCGAAGGACGACTACGTGACGGATCCTGCCGG
Organism: Gemmatimonadaceae bacterium; assembly: GCA_025928335.1. Classification (GTDB taxonomy): domain Bacteria; phylum Gemmatimonadota; class Gemmatimonadetes; order Gemmatimonadales; family Gemmatimonadaceae; genus JAQBQB01. The sequence goes on along the minus strand of JAICJQ010000168.1, from coordinate 5,506 downwards.
CGATTCCGGCGCCCGGGCCGCCTGCGGCGTCATCACACTGGCGCGCTGAGGGTGCGGATCGCCGACTTCACGCTCGAGCGATACTTCGCTCGCTGGGAGTTCGCCGTTCGCTACGTGCTGTGCGCATCCGACGTTCAGCCGCTGTCGCTGCAGGAGCTGTTGTCGCTGGCCGATGACGACTCGCGCGACCGTTGGGAAAGGCTGTCGCTCGGCTACACCGAGTCGCTCGGGCTTCCCGCGCTGCGGGAGGACATCGCGACGTTGTACCGCGGCCTGACGGCGGACGATGTGATCACCTTCGCGGGGGCCGAGGAAGGGATCTTTCTCGCGATGCACGCGCTCCTCTCGGCGGGCGACCATGCCGTCGTCGTCTGGCCGGCGTACCAGTCACTGCACGAAGTCGCGCGCTCGATCGGCGCGTCGGTCACGCTGGTTCCGCTCGATCCGCGAGACTGGTCGTTGGACGTCGACGCCGTCGCCGCGTCGATGCGGCCGAATACGCGCGTCATCGTATTCAACTCACCGCATAGTCCGACCGGCGCGCAGCTTGGCGCCGATCAGCTCGCGCGCTTGACGTCGATCGCTGAACTGCATGGCGCGACGTTGTTCTCGGACGAGGTCTATCGCTTCCTCGAGCACGGAGCGCCGGCGCTGCCACCCGCCGTCGAGTGCTCCGATCGCGCGATGAGCCTCGGCGTGATGTCGAAGGCGTTCGGGCTCGCCGGTATTCGCATCGGCTGGCTCGCGACGCGCGACGGCGCGGCGCGACAACGGATCGCGGCGCTCAAGGACTACACGACGATCTGCAACGCCGCACCAAGCGAGATCCTCGCTCTGATCGGACTCCGCGCGCGCGCCAGTCTCGTGCGCCGCGCTCGCGCGATCGTCGACTCGAACCTCGCGCTGCTCGACCAGTTCTTCCATCGATTCGGCGGACGCTTCGATTGGGTGCGGCCGGTGGCCGGCAGCGTCTGCTTTCCACGATTGATCGATGGAGACATCGACGCATTCGCGGCCGAGCTCGTCGAGCGCGAGGGCGTGCTGCTACTGCCGGCGTCGCAATTCGGCTATTCGGGAAATTACTTTCGGCTCGGCTACGGACGAGCCGATATGCCGGCGGCGCTCGAGCGCTTCGAGAGCTTTATCGCGCGGTAAGAGCGGGTCGTCGGCGCGACCACCGGCACAGCACGGCTCTTGCTCGCTCATACGCCGGCCCTTCACGCCGGAGTTTGCCACATGTCTGATCACGGCCAGATCGAGCCGCGCGCGCCGGGAGAAATTGTCAGCGCCGCGGCAACCGTCGACGCGCGCAACGCGATCAAGATCGAGGAGCGCGTCACGATCGATCGGCCTCGCGACGAGCTGTTCCAGATCTGGCGCAACTTCGAGCAGTTGCCGAGCTACGCCGAGGATCTCGAGTCGGTCACCGCGCTCGGCGATGGTCGTACACATTGGGTCGCGCGTGCGCCCGGCGGAAAGGAACTCGAGTGGGATTCCGAGATGGTGAATGAAATTCCCGGCGAGTTGATCGCTTGGAAGACGGTCGGCAATCCGGACGTCGCGCACGCCGGATCAGTCCACTTCCGCGACCTGAGTGGCGGCGGAACAGAAGTTCGCGTCATCGTGGACTACGAGCCACCTGGGGGCCGCCTCGGCGGAATGGTCCACGCTTTCACAAAGCTCTTCGGGCAATCCCCGGAGCAAAAGATCCGTGGCGACCTGCAGCAGTTCAAAGCCCGCGTCGAGGCCTAGCCTCCCCGAACCGCCCCCGAACGGGGTCTGACCCCAAAGTTTAGGAACGCCTAAATCATAAACGGGGTCTGACCCCGTTGGTACCAAATCGTTTCAACGGGGTCAGACTCCGTTGGGAGATCAGGTCGGCTTGGCGTGGCCAGCGGATTGTTGGTCCGGCGCTTGGCGGTCGGTTGCCCGGCGGCCGTAGGAACGGCGGTCGGAAATCGGAGTCACGCCTTGGTCGCCACGATTCGACATATCGATCTCGAACAGGCGGAACGGCGGCCGGTCCGGATAATTCGCTTTGAGAACGGCGTGCGCGACGTTGTAGACGGGAATCCCGCCTTGGGTCTTCCCCTCAGGAGCACCCTTGTGCGCGTGGCCGTGGAAGACGGCCGTCACGTCGAATCGCGAGATCGGATCCTCGAGGCGGCTCGAGCCCAGGAATGGGAAAATCTCCGGCGACTCACCTTCTACCGTCGCGCGAATCGGTGAGTAGTGGAGGAGCACGATTCGGTGCGACTCGCCGAGCCTCGCCAGCGCCGACTCGAGCTTGAGCGACTCCTGCACGGCCTCGTGAACGAAGTCCTTGATGATCTTCTCGCCCCACGGTCCGAGCGCGCCTCGACCGAAACCGCCACAGAAGCCGCGGCAACCGGCGAATCCGACGCCGCGATACTCCCACGTATCACCATCGAGCATGTGGACGCCGACGTCGGTCAGCACTTTGGCGATGTCCTGCTCCTGGCCTGCCTCGAAGTCGTGGTTACCGAGCACGCCGACCATCGGGATCTTCACTGGGGCGAGGTCTTTCGCGAGCAGTCGCGCTTCTTCCACGAGCCCGTAATCGGTCAGGTCTCCACAAAGCAGCAGGACATCCGCCGCCTCGGCGATCTGCGAGAAGAGCGGGAGGAAGCTCCCCTGAGAGCTCTTGGAGTAGTGAATGTCGCTGAGGGCAGCCAGGCGAACCACGGATCCGGTCATAGGGCGCTGGTTGAATGAGCCTTTGGCCCATTACACAGAACGTTTCGGGCCACAATTCCCGATGTCGCCCGCCCCAGCCCTAGCCCCGGTCTTGCATTCTAGCGGCGCAAGAAGCCTCGACCGTACGCCCATGGCCTATCAATCCACTCTCGAACACGCGACCCACGACACGAACGCGTTTTACCGGCGCACGCTGCACGTTCTGAGCGACGCCCGCGTGCCTTTCCTCGTCGGAGGATCGCACGCGCTGCTGGCGTACACGGGCATCGTCCGCGAAACGAAAGACTTCGACCTCTTCGTGCGCGAGCGCGACCTCGAGCCGGCGCTCGAAGCGCTTCGTGAAGCCGGATACCACACTGAGGTCACCTTCCCTCACTGGCTTGCCAAAGCGCTTCAGGGCAGTGACGTGGTGGATCTCGTGTTCAGCTCCGGCAACGGCATCTGCAAGGTGGACGACCGCTGGTTCGAGTTCGCACTCGAAGCCGACGTCCTCGGCATGCCGGTGAAGATCGCGCCCGTCGAAGAGCTGTTGTGGCAGAAGGCCTTCGTGATGGAACGCGAACGATACGACGGCGCCGACGTCGCCCACATTCTGCGCGCCTGCGCGGAGTCGCTCGACTGGGATCGCGTCGTCATGCGTTTCGACCCGCACTGGCAGCTCCTCCTGTCGTATCTGGTCCTCTTCAGCTTCATCTACCCTTCGGAGCGGCATCGAATTCCGGCCAAGGTGATGAGTGATCTCCTTGGCCGAGTGCAGTCAGATACGACCGCTCCGCCGAGCAACGATCGCGTGTGCCGCGGCACGCTGATGTCGCGTGCCCAATACCTGATCGATATCGGCCGCTACGGCTACGAAGACGCTCGCCTCGTGCCCCGAGGGAACATGACACCGGAGGATGCGGTGTATTGGACGTGGGCGATCGAGAACATCCACTGAGACGGCGGGCGGCGGGCGGCGGGCGACGGGCGAGCACGTCATCCTGAGGGAGCGCAGCGACCGAAGGACCTACCGTCCTTGATAGCAACTAGTCATGGACAGTAGGTCCTTCGCTGCGCTGAGGATGACAGCAGTGGCTCGCTGACTGCAGTGGCTCGCTGACAGCATTGGCTCGCCGACAGCAACCGCCGTTTGAAGCCGCCCGCTGCCCGCCGCCCGTCGCCTACGCCAACAGTCCCGCCTCCCTCGCTCGATCAGCCAGCTCTCCTCGTGATTCGACGCCGAGCTTCGTGAAAATGTTCGAGAGATGCGTACTCGCTGTCCGCGCCGAAATGCCGAGCGCGGCGCCGATCTCTTTGTTCGACTGGCGGGCCGCGACGAGGCGGACGATCTCGAGTTCACGGCCGGTGAGGCCGGCGATACCCTGAGTCATCGAGCGTGTGGGTGGGCGGGCGCCGAGCTCACGGAGTTGCTCGCGAGTGCCGTCGAGCTCACGCTCGGCGCCGAGTCGCGCGAAGACCTCGTGCGCGCGGCGCAGCTCGCGCATCGCCCCTTCGCGGTCGCCGGTCGCGACGAGCGCACGAGCGAGCTGACGTCGCACGCGGCTCGCGTCGGGGGCGAACGGGATTGCCTCCAGCGCTTCGGCCGCGCCGCGCAGCTGTTCGACCGATCGCGTCGGGTCGCCGCGCAGCAGCTCGGCAATCGCGTCGCATGCGTCGGCCCAGGCGAGGCCCAAACGCTGCCCGATCGCATTCGATTCGCGGCGCATGCGCTCGCCGAGGATTCGCGCTTTCGGAATGTCCGCCCACAGCGACGCTTCCGCGATGACCGGCATCAGCCGGTGGATCGCCCAGACGATGTAGCCGGAACGATCGGCGATCTCGAGTCCGCGCTCGCCAACGCGGATCGCCTCACGGTAATCCTGAATGGCAAGATGATACGCCGCGCGACCGATGTGCGCCGGGACGATGACGTGCACGTCGCGCGCCGGGTTCTTCGAGTCATCCGCTCCCGCGAGCTGCCATGCTTCGTCGACGCACGCCTTTCCCTTGTCGATTTCTCCGCGCGCGAAGCGCAACAACCCAAGCCACACGAGGAGGCGCGGCACGAGCGTCCGCTTCGCCAACGTACGCCCGAGCGCGATCGTCCGCTCGGCGAGATCCACGGCGTGATCCCACTCGCCCGTTGCCGCGGCATACTCGATCTCGACTTCGGCCGTCCATGCTCGAAACAGTGGCGAGCGCAGATCCTCGGCGAGCCGTTGCGCGTTTTTCAGATGGCGGTGCGTCTCATCGCCGTTGCCGGTCAACCCGGCGAGAATGGCCAGCGCCCAGTGCGCCTGCCACGCCACCGCGCGCTCGCCGCTCGACTCGGCGAGCGCGATGGCGCGTGCGCCGTGCTCCCTCGCTTTGTCGGCGGGACCGGTCCAGACGTGCAGGAGCAGCAAGGCGCGATGCACGCGAGCGAGCAGCGCCTCGTCGCCAACGTTCGTGGCGATGGCAAGCGCGCGATCGATCGCTTCGTGTGCTTCCTGTGGACGTCCGATCGCCTGGAGGCAGCTCGCCTTCGGGATCAGGATGCGGGCCTCGAGCGCTCCCGCGTCGCTCCGGCGCGCCGCGTCGATGGCGGCGTCGAGGTGCGCGAGCGCTTGGTCGAAGTCGCCGATCCAATAGTGCATCAGACCGATGCTGCGCTCGACGCCCGCGATACGATTGAGATCGTTCTCCTCGACGGCGGCGTGCAGCACGCGGCTCGACAGCTCGAGCGCCTCGCTATACTCGCCGAGTCGAAGGCGCACGCGAGCCAGGTCCCCGGCCAACTCGACGATTGACGACGGATCGTCGATCTCGG
>JAICJQ010000273.1 GCA_025928335.1 Gemmatimonadaceae bacterium | reverse complement strand
CTCGCGAGCCTCGGCTGACTCGGCAACGCGCTCTCCGATCGCCTCGATGGTATCTCCGACGACGAGCATATCGGCGACGCGGTCGAGGTTCTGCGACGGGTCGACGACGCGGCCTCCGCGCAGCAAGATCGCCTTACTCATCCGAGCTCCGCTTTCCTTTCGTCGGCGTTGCGGCGCCGCTCGTTTTGGCGGCTTCGGCGAGCTCCGGTCGCCCTCCGGACAATAGGTACAGCACCGCCATGCGCACCGCGACGCCGTTGGTCACTTGATCGAGAATCACGCTGAACGGCCCGTCGGCGACGTCGGAATCGATCTCGACGCCTCGGTTCATCGGGCCTGGGTGGAGGATGAGTAGCTCGTGCGGCGCGCGCTCCAATCGTTCGCGCGACACACCGAAGACCCGATTGTATTCGCGGAGCGACGGGATGTACCCCGCCGTCATCCGTTCCAGCTGCAGCCGCAGAATGTTGAGCGCGTCGGCCCACTCGATCGCCGCCTCGACACGATCGAAGACGGTCACGCCCAACTCCTCGATCGCGGTCGGCAGGAGCGACCGCGGGCCGCACACGCCGACCTCAGCGCCCATTTTTCGGAGGCCCCAGATGTTCGACCGTGCCACCCGGGAATGGAGCACGTCGCCGACGATGCACACCTTGATTCCCTCGAGCGTGCCGAAGCGATCACGTAGTGTGAGCATGTCGAGCAAGCCTTGCGTCGGATGCTCGTGCGTCCCGTCGCCGGCATTGATCACGTTCGACTCAATGCGCTCCGCCAAGAACTGCGCGGCGCCGGATGCGCCGTGGCGGATGACGACCATGTCGATCCGCATCGCCTCGAGATTCCGCGCCGTATCAACGAGCGTTTCGCCTTTCGAAACACTGGAACCCGAGGCCGCGACGTTTACCGTGTCAGCCGAAAGTCGCTTTTCGGCGAACTCGAATGAGACGCGCGTGCGCGTGGACGCCTCGAAGAACAGATTGACGATTGTCGCGCCGCGGAGGGTGGGCACCTTTTTGATCGCCCGCTCGCTGATCTCCTTGAATGGCTCGGCCGTGTCGAGAATGAGTCGGATCTGCTCACCGCTCAGCGGTTCGAGCCCGAGCAGATCCTTCCCAAGCGACAACGTCACGTCGACGTCTCCCGTTCCGCGATCACCACGCCGTTCTTGCCGTCGAGCTCCTCGACGAGTACGTCGACCCGCTGCGACGGTTCGGCCGAGATCGTCTTGCCGACGATGTCCGGCTGGATCGGCAGCTCGCGTCCACCACGATCGATGAGAACCGCCAACGCAACTCGCCTTGGCCGCCCAAAGTCGGCCAGCTCGTCGAGGGCGGCGCGGACGGTGCGACCCGTGTAGAGAACGTCGTCGACGATGACGACGACCCGCCCGTCGATGTCGACCGGGATTTGGGTCTGCCCAACCACCGGACGCGGCCCCACGGTTTGCAGGTCGTCGCGGTAGAGCGTGATGTCGAGCGCGCCCTGCGGCACGTTCGCTTTTTCACGCTCGCTGATGGTAGATACGATACGCGCCGCGAGCTGAACCCCGCGGCGCTGAATTCCTACAATGACGAGATCGTCGGTCCCGTTGTTCAACTCTACGATCTCGTCGGCGATCCGGCGAAGCGTCCGGTCAAAGGCCCGGGCGTCGAGCACCGTCGATTGCTTTGCGGCCATGGCGCCGAGGAATATGGGCAGGCCGGGGCGGGAAAGGTAGCGATGGGCGTGCGCGCACCGGTTATGTGCGGAGACTCAGGCGGTAGAGCTGATCGTCGCTCAGGCTTGCCCAGTCGAGCGGGTACTGCCGCACGCGCCGCACGACTTCGGGGCGCTCGAAGACCAACGATTTCGACGGGGAACCGGCGTCGCGCGTCTCCAGCTCACGGACGACCCACTCGCAGCCGTCGCCCCCCACGATGCTTCGCCGTTCCTGGTTCACTCGGATCCTGTCAGTTCGTTGTCGGTGCGTTGCAGCCCACGAAACAATCGCGGCGGCTGGCGTCGCGCCGTGACCCAGGACACCCGAGCGAGATGCGGCGAATTTGTGAGCGGGCTGATCCAGGCTCCGTGGTCGATGCGCCGATACTCTCCGGCAACCTATGTTGCCAAGACCGATGTCGGACGGAAGCACCAGCGCGTTGAAGCTGCGGCGAGCCCTCACCGGGCTTCAGTTCCCGCTTTCGGATGAAGCCATTTCCGGCATTCGAGGCCAGGTCTACGAATTCGCTGACGCCATGAAAGCGGACGGCTGGCAGCCGGAGCGAATCATCGTGGCGGTGAAACGGCTCGCCAACGACGCGGGCGTCTACGTGTCGCCGCGGGTGGTATGGAGTCCCGACCTCGTGAGGGGCCCGGATTCGCTCATGGTCGATATGGTCGGGTGGTGCATCGAGCGATTCTTTGGGTCGCACGAACGAGGGCCGTGAAAAGCAACGCCGGCTGAGGTTTGGAGCCTCAACCGGCGAAGGCGGATGGGGTGGGATTCGAACCCACGTTAGGCTTTTGACCTAAACACACTTTCCAGGCGTGCGCCTT